>JAGRAO010000011.1 GCA_020434565.1 Bdellovibrionales bacterium | reverse complement strand
CGCAGCTCCGACTGGCTTTAGATTCTCTTGGAGTTGACCACCAGAGTTCTCTTCGCTGCGAGATGGAGTCTCTCGCTCATCGTTTACATGGGTGTCTGGCAGAATTTAAGAAAAGTCTCTCGACAGAGTCACCTGATATGCACTCGACAACCATTCGAGACGCAGGCGCGCGTCTTGAGCGAGTCCTGGAGTTGACTTTTGATGCCGCAAACACTGTGCTTGATGTGTCAGAAGAACAAGAGACTCTCTATCAGTCCTCTCGAAAGGAGCTCGAATCAGTAAAGCTCGTTTTCGACTCCCATGCAGAGATTCCCGATGCGGTAGCACTCGCCTTTCAAAGTTACTACGACTCCGTAAGTGCCAACCTGGCTAAATGCACAGACAACAACCAGAGAATCTTTATCTCTCAAAACTTTCAAGACCTCTCCGGACAAACTCTAAAAAAAGTGATCAAACTCGTGCAAGACATAGAGGGCACCCTCGATCAACTGCTCAAACTTTTCGGCTCACATGAGACAGCCATAGTTTCTGAAGAACAGCCTTCGGCTTCAGGAGCAGAAGGAGACAACTCAGACAAGCAAGGAGCAATTGCTCAAGAAGACGCTGATGAACTCTTAAAAGAATTCGGTTTTTAACGAATCTAGTTCACGAGTCCCCAACCAGACTACACCCTCGCGATACCCATATAGGATAGGGCATCTTGCAGGTAATCGATGTGATACATATCCTCGGCGAGAATCGCCGCCGCAAAGACCCCATTTCGCGAGAGCATATCGGTGTCATACGGAAATACAAAATTCTTTCGAATTCCGTTGTAGACGACCTCTTCTATTCGGGCTACAAGCTCTGAGAAAGAACACGGTTCAGTCTTTGCTTTAAAAAACTTCCAGCAAGGAATCGGGCCAATTTTCTCACTAATCCTATCCGCTATCGCGTAGGTATAAGACGAACCATTCATACGAGCATTGTTCTCGATCGGATAAATCCCTTCATCACAGATGATGTAGTCAATGCCGAGCACTCCTTTGTATCCGAACTGCCGCATCCTCTTCACAATCTTTTCCGATGTTTCGGATATGTAGGAGCGAACTCGATCTGAGTAGTACTGTCCTTCAAGATTCCCGACATGCTTTAGCCCCTGAAAAAGCTGGGCAGAAAGCCCGACATGGTGGATCTCTCCTTTTCGATCAATCAACCACTGGTCGTTTGGAGAAGAGATCACTTGAAGAAGCGGCTCAATCAGGACAGCCTTTTCCTTGTTTGAAACAAGGGTTTCGTAAAGCTCCTGAATGTCGGGACTCTCCGCAGTGAAGAGAGAGAGACCGCCACCGGCCCCTTCTGTACTCCGGATAATGACTTTACCATAGTTAGAAAGAAGCCTCCCAACAGTCTCTTCCATCTGCTCATAATTCAAGGGAGAGGCAGTGTCGAGTTCGTGCACATCACCCGGAACTATCGGGATATTGAGAGCCCGGCACTCTTCCTTAAAGCTATGTTTATCAAAATAGCGCCGCGTGACCTCTTCTTCGCAACCAAAGAGGTCAGCACCGAGGAGTTCTGCACACTTTACATCTGCGTCACTACAGTAGAACGGAACATACACCGGCCTTCGGTCACTCTTGAGAAGAGCAGCCTGAACTGGAGCAGGATCCTCTAGAACAATTTCAGGAAGCGATTGAGTCGTTTTTTCAAGTTCAAAGGATACAATCTGTTCCGGGCCGAGATTGAGGGCGCGAAGCCAGGTATAATAGTCCCTGTCAAGCGGTCCAGAAAGCACGACGATATCTTCGGGCCACGCGATTGGAAGGGCACGAGAACAACGGGTATGTGAAAATGGATCAGAATCAAAATACGATTGTCGACCCGGAGCAGTGAGAATATCTGCCAGGTGTACGACCACTTCCTCTTGGTCGTTCGAGATCAGGGCTCTCAGAGATGTCTTTCGTTGAAACGGCATAACGCACAACCCTCGTGACGGTTTTTCCAAACTCCTCCCGTACGCTACTGCTTCCGGGACATAGTCAATTGCGGTTGTTTCACGCTACCCATCTGAGCCCTTTCGAGCAACCATTCAAGCAAGCGTCCGTACACAGGAAGTCCCGAGGTTAACTGCAAACGTCCGTAGCCACCAATATTTCCCGCATTTATCTCACTAAGAAGCCAAGTTTCTCCATCGTCGTCGAGAAGAAAGTCATATCCTAGAGTAAATACACCAAGTTCTTGAAACGCCGGAGCTGTACGCTCAATGATCAATCGTTCGCCTTCCGTAACTGTAGCTGGAAAGGCCTGACCGCCTGACGTGACATTCTGAATCCACGACCCCGATGGTGATTTGCGGAGATATCCCCCATATATTTCTGAGCCAACCACCAAAATACGCTTATCACCTGCCGTGACGTTCTTGAGATAACGACAGAGTTGAAACGGATCCCTATCCCGAGCCAAAAGCCATTCAATCACTTCGTCGAGACTCTTGAGGAGTAGGGTACCTGTTGAGACATTATCTACTTCAAACTGATCTCCCTTCCGAAAAATCCGAAAGACTCCCTTTCCTCCATAGCTGGTGTTCATCTTTGCGACTACTTCGGGGAAAAGTTTCAAAAAATTTCGAATCTCGAGGGCATTGCGGGTAAAAACAGCATCTTTGAGAACGTCTCTTGCAATCTCAAATGCAAAGGCTTTTTGCTTTGTTCTTCTCAATCCTTCAGGCGAGTTTATAAACACGGTCTTTGACTCATGCAGTGCGAGCCGCTCATGAAACAGATCAGGGAGTGGATGATCTGCTCTATCAAAAGCCAACGAGAAATCATTCCACCGCATTTCTACCGGCAAATACTCGTCCAAGCGCAAAAATTCATCGTACGGAATTGCACTCCTTATCGGTCGGCAATGAAATGCTTCAGACTCTTGCGCACTCGCCAATGAAGTATGAAAGAGTTCAAAACGACGGTCGTTGGCAAGCTCATTGTAAAGCTCTACCGTAGTATCAAACTCAGGGTGAGTTTTTGGATCGGTAATACACAGAATTTTCATAGGCTATCTCTTTTTGAACGAGAGCTTCTTTTTGAATAGGATCCTCTTCTCGAAAAGGACCAAGCGCCGCACTTTTCCGGAGAATTCTCTCAACGCTCAAGATACTCCTCTTACTTTCAATAATTCAGCCGAGAATTTCAACTTCTCAGAACTGCCAGTTTTTAAGCTCCGTTCTATGGCGTCGGACAGTGAGCCGTGATATCGGTGAGCACACAATCGATTACGGAAACAACACGTGTCATGTCTCGAATGCATGTCATAGTCCACGGCGGAGCTGGGCGTTTTTATCCAGAGCGTTCACTCAACAAGATCGATCCCATGTCTGAAGCGGTCGAAGCTGCGTGGGAGGAACTTGTGAAAGGCAAACCCGCAGAGTTTGCCGTTGTTGCTGCCCTCCGGATCATGGAAGGAGATGAACATTTCAATGCGGGCTACGGGGGATATCCCAACGCGAACGGAATAGTACTTCAAGATATCGGACTCATGCGGGGCTCTCGAGAATTTGTGTCACTTTTGAATGTTCGGCGAATCACATATCCCTCTTCTGTTGCGCTCGACATGATGCGAGATGGGAGATCGCTCATGTCCGTCTGGACGCACGAGCTCATGCAGCAAGCGGATGCGGCTGATGAATTTATTAAGGAGCGATACGGATGGGTTGACTCTCACGACAAACTCCTCTCACCGCACGTTTTAGAAATGCTTGCTCGAAACCAGGTAGAGGTGGGAAGCAGCGGGGGAAGCCACGGAACAGTGGGATGTGTTGTCTGCGATTCAAGTGGGTTTTTCGCAGCCGGCACCTCTACCGGCGGAGTGAACGCTAAGGAGAATGGACGTATCGGCGATACACCGATAGTCGGTTCGGGAGTATTTGCAGATAATGAAATTTGTGCACTCTCGACCACAGGACACGGAGAAACACTCCTCCTCGGACTTCTTTCGGGCTTTATCGTATCAAACATTCGAACTGAACTACGAAAAGATGCCAACGCTTTCCGGCACAGACCCTCGTTGATGGAGGAGATTCTCGATCAGGAGTTTTCAGAGCTCTCCCGCAAAGCCCCCGATAAAGGAGGAGGATTGATCGTTATTCCGCGAGGAGGCATGCCGAGATATCAGTGCAATAGCGAGATGATTTCAATTGGTTATCGAACAGGGACACGAAATTCGGTAGCCGAATCAGATTCCTTTATTCACTTGAAAACCGGGGAAAAAGTTCGCCGAATCGAAGATCTTAACCAATAGCGACGCAGGAGAGCCTCACGCGACTCTTCTAAAACCTCCTTTTAGAATACTCCTTCTGTGGAAGAAGCTTAACTTCCGATTTCAGGTACTATTTTCAGTATCGTGTTACACCAACACCAAAGCTCGGAAAACCCGCATCGGCCACAACTTGAACCGACTGCCAGGGCATGTACCCTCGACTTAGCAAATGCTCGCTTCTTTGAATCACCTCCATCTCCAACGCACTCCGAGCCCGAAGATATCCCATCGGCGTCGTGTCCTGCTCACTTCTTAGCCGAACCGGAGAGCTCGGTTCATGTGAGCAATTCAACACCGTATACTAATTTTTATGTGAACGGCGTTGGGGCAACGTGTCCGGGCTTGAGTCGCTCTGTGAAAGGAATGGCGAACCTTTCGGGCGGGACCGTGTATGGCGTATTGAACGACACTGCGGAGCTTCCCGTTGCTTCTACACTCCTTGCACCACTTGGGGCAATCTTTCCGACATTCGCCAAGGGAATTAAAAGAACTCTCCAAGTCGCTGAAGGGGTGACAAAGGGTTTCTTCGGAATGCTTTCGAGCTCAATGGGGAGACACCTCGAGAAAGATGCTGTAACAGCAATCATGTCTGCGGTACGAGAGAAAGCTCTTCGCGGAGAAAAGATCCGGCTCTTTTGCCATAGCCAGGGTTCGATCGTGACGAGCAACGCTCTCGAAGAACTCAGAAAAGAGCTCTCTCCGGAACAATGGTCTCTCGTGGAAAAAAACGTCGAGGTGATCTCGTTCGGTGCGCGTAATTACCAGTGGCCAGATGCCATACGGGTAACATTGAATGTACACAGAGGTGATTTCCCCGCTTTTGCGATGGGACTCGTTTCTTCCATCATGCGGCCTTTCCGTCGTCGATCTTCCGAAATGCGTGTTGTAAACAGGTGGGGGATTTCTCATGCGTTGGGACAGTACCTCGAACACCATCATGAGTTCGAAGTACTTCCTCCTTCTCGACTCGCCGGGACACCGAATGGAGAGAATGCGGCCTCCAAGGTGTATAACTCAATTCGAGATGGCCGCCTTGCCGATTCAACTCACATCAAAATGATAGACGCCGCGATAGACCTTTACGGAAAGAAATTTTCGGCTGAATTCCTTCGATTTGCCCCAAAGGGTGAGATTGGGCGCTTTCATGTCGTTCCTGAACAACTCGAAAGACTCAGACTCTCTGCAGGTTAGCTTTCCCGCCGATCTATCGCTATTGGCTGCGAATCGTAGTAGGTTCTCAATCCCCTTTTGCTTCGCCCTCAAAAGGCACGAACATTATTTTCCAAAGGAATATGTCTGAATCTCCTCTCAGCTCTTCATCTCACGCGCTCGACCTTGGGGTGAATGAGCGTGCACTCGCAGACGGGGGTACTACCGCCCATCCGGAATGGGTGAAAACACTTCCGAGAGTGCCCTACCTAAAGACGTATTTACGTATTCCTCCAGCCCGCTCTCTTCAGCCAGAAGCACTCTGTAAATTGTGTGATGTCGAAGACTGGGCCGCTCCTGGATTTCTTGCGCGTGCCAAAGATGTTCTCGGTGAAGGTGGTTCGGAGCCAGTTTTTCATCGAAAAATTTGGGAGTTCACTAAGGCCCTTACGGCACTCGAACGGGGCGGATTTCTTGAGGACTCTCGAAAGTGCCTTTCCGTCGCTGGCGGCCACGAACGGATCTCGTACTATCTCACGAGACACATTTCTCGTGTCGCTCTCACAGACATTTATGGGGACAGCTCGTTTGCGACGGATGAGGCTTCGGACAGGATACTTCAAGATCCAAGCGCATTCGCGCCATATGCATTTGATTCGCAAAGATTAAGAATTTTAAAGATGAATGCTCTCAAGTTATTTTTCCCAAAGAATACGTTTGACTTTGCCCTTTGTCTTTCTTCGATAGAACACTTCGGGGGGATGCGAAGTGCTTTGCGATCCCTTCGTGAAATGACTCGAGTGGTTCGACCCGGCGGTTATGTTATCCTTACTACAGAGTGTTCCCTCAATGGATTTGCTACGGACGAAGTCTTTCTCCCTCGACAACTCTCTCACTTAATTCGCAAAAGTGGGTTGCAGCTCGTCGAGCCCATTAACTGGGGGCTTAGTGATCGAACTCTGACCTACCTCTGCGACATGAAGCGCGACAGCACGTCACAGCTTCCGCACATAAACCTAAAACTCCTTTGTTCGGTATTCACGTCGATCTGTCTCGTTTTAAAGAAACCAGGAGAACTCTTGGATTCACTTTCAGAGGGTGAGTGGGACCAGCGGAGTCAAGAGGCCGCGTCACAGGCAGAAAGAGCCTGGAATATTCCTTCACCAGGGCTTACGCGTTTTCTTACCCATCGCGGACGAGTGCTCTCATACAAGATCCGGGAACGACTTGCTTGCCAGGACCTCAATCGAGATCATCGAATGTTTTCAGTAGCTGAGCGAATACCGCACTACAGGCCGTAAAAGTTCTGAGACCAGTACATTTTCCCGTCGGCAGCTTTGACGCAACCGATGCCGATAAACTGGTAATTCGGGGAGATCATATTGCTCATATGGTTTGGGCTTCTTGAGAAAGCATCAACTAGCTCCTCTGCATCTGTATACGAATGAGCGATGTTGTTGCCAAAGTGACCAAACTGCAGCACTGAAAGCATGAAATCTAACCAGCCATCATGACTAAACTCTCCTGTCGCCGCTATTTGGTTTGCTTTCTGAAGAGCTGCATATCGAACTGAGAGATGTTCATCCAATGGCGTTACGCCGTTTGCAATTCGAACTTCATTTGTCCAAAAAATTGCGAGTTGAATGAGTTGCTCAGAACATTGCGTATTCCCGGGAGAGAGATTGGGATCAGAGTAGCCGGGGGCAAGATCTTCTTCCGAGTCTGTATCCGGTTCTTCTGGAAGGTCCAACAAGTCGGTCGGCTCAACGAGGACTGGTTCGCTCCACGATGGATCAGGAAGCAAGCGTGCTACTACCTTCACGGAGAGTTCAACGGGACCCTTACTGTAGAGAGGTTGATGAATACGGAAACGCGCTGGTTTGCCAGCGCCTCTTACCCGCACCCGCCGTCGATAAGTATCTATTCGCGCTTCGGACTCTCCCAACACAACCTGCCGAACCTCGACTTTAACTTTCGAGCGCTTTTGAGTCCTGGATCGTAGCGGAAAGTCAGTTCGAATCTTGAGAGAGGCGACCTCTGGGCCAAAGGTGGTCCTGTGGGTCCCAACAGTTTCAATAAAGGTATCGGCGAGAAGACTACGCCCCGGGCAGACGAGGGCCGCTAGAACGAAGAGAGCCAAAATTGTGCTTACTCGGCTAAAAATCAAGACAACCTTCCGAAATAACATCAGAAACCGGTTTTCGCTGTTCGATACCGTCCTCTGAGATTTCCTTGCACGATATGTACCATCTCAGCTGAGCTGCGATTCGACAACCGGTTAACTTACGGAAGGCCTTTACATCATTGAGGAAACTACCGCCCCCCTCGTAACCTCCCGGAGCCTCCCCGATCGATCACGCTTTAGCCCAGACAAGAGAAAGCTGTACCTGTTCTTTATCGGCAGGCTAGCGAATTTTCTTAAAAATTCTGGAATCTTGAGGCTGTCCTGCTCTTCCAAGTAATGCTCAGGGGAAAGCCAGCGCGCTCGATCAACAATAGCCAGGCGGTCTATCCCTTCAAAAGAGAGCGAGGGAAATTCTGACCAGTAGCACCACCAACCGGACGGACGAATTTGCTTTCCGCCCTCACCTTTAATGTTTAAGAGAGCATCATTCTGAAAACGAGCAATGGGCAAAAAGACCGCCCCCTTGAGGGAATACCGGCATTCAAGAGAGAAAATTCCTTCCTCCTTCAAGAGAGAGATCGACTCCTCCTGCAGGCTGAGAGCGAGTTGTTTGGTTCGAATAGTTTCTCGCTTCGTTGACAACGTGTCGTTTGGGTCAAACCCTCGCCACTCAAACGAATCTTCGCCAGGTATGCCGAGATAAAACTTTGCACCGACCTCCCAATGAAAGACTCCTTGTGGTGACCGAAGAAGAAAATCGAATTCACCGATCGTATTGCGCCCTCGAGAGACTTGTACCCCCTGGCCAAGTACCTCAAAGGACGGTCTTGACCGAAGCCAGAAGAGAAGTAGAAGTTCAAACCGCTCTCCAATTTTCCCGCTCTTTGTGTTCGATTTCAGAAAGTCGTGAAGCGAGCGAGGATCTCGGTCGAGCTCCAAAAGAAATGGTTCGTACTCTCTAAACTGCGCCGACCAAAACGAATCAGGAATCAAGAGCGGGTCCGCTACTCCGGCAAGCGGGCTTATGGTAACGCTCCCAACTGCCCAGGCGAGATCTCGAACTGACTTATCGGAAAATTGCAGAAGAGTATTACTGAGTTCAATCAACGGGATTCGGTGCGTCATCCGAGCTTCCAAGGAGAGAGTCTCGCGTTCTTCGAGACTCTTTTTCTGCTCGAATCCGAGCTACTTCGGAGCGAAAATAAGACCAAAAAAATGGATTCGTAGCTTGAAGGCCCTTCTCTGAGACCCGAAACGCGATCTTTTTCAAACGAGCGACTGAGTCCCGAATTCCAAAATCAGGGCTTACGCCAGGAGAATCGACAGCAGCTTTTTCTTCTCCAGCCCTATCAAGGTTCGCCGGAGTCATTTTTAAGAGCGAGGAATCCTCACCATTTCCACTATCATTCGCCATCGAAAAACCAAGCACTCCTCAGAACGTATTATGAGCCCAGTTTCAGGACTAACGGCTCTAAAAATCATCTCTAATAGAGACCAACCTCACAAGAGGACTGAAAATGCAGAGCACTTTCTCAGTATATCATCGGCAGCAACAACGGAGTATCGTGAGAAAAAAATAATTGCTTGCGTACGCATTCTTTTTTCTTGACCTTTTCGTGAAAATTCATGCTCTCTCCCAACAGTATGGTACGGACCCTCCTCGGATTCATTTCGATGAAGAATCTGGACTCCGCTCGACTGAATTCGATGACATGTACTTCCCTCCGCATCAGGGACTTGAAGCTGCCTTCCACGTCTTCTGTCGTCCTAATCAGATTCAAGAGAGGTGGAAAAAGAAAACTCACTTCTGCATCTCCGAACTCGGCTTTGGAACTGGATTAAACTTCTTTGCCACGGCACTTCTCTGGCGAAGGAGCGGTCCTGCATCGGGACACCTCTCATTTCGAAGCTTTGAAAAATTTCCTCTTGCTCCCGCTGTTATCCGAGAAGCACTTTCGCCGTACCAAGAGATCTGCGACATAGTGGACGGGTATTGTACTCAAGCACCCTCTCCGTTGCTCGGACTCCATCGCCTGATCTTTTCAGATCTCCGAATCACTCTCGACCTCTACTATGGGGAGGCTCTGCACTCCCTTGAGGAGACTCAATTCTCTGCAGACGCGTGGTATTTCGACGGGTTTGCACCAAGGCGTAACCCAGAAATGTGGAGTGAAGAGCTTTTTCGCCAGATAGCGTTACACTCCTCGTCCGGCACTACCGTGTCGACGTTCTCAGTTTCTGGCGCGGTTCGACGCTCATTACAGGCGGCTGGATTTGAAATCGAGAGGTTTCAAGGCTTTCAGGGTAAGCGAGAAAGCATAAAGGGGACGCTCCGAATCGAAACGCGATCAAATTGGAAACCTCCTTCAAAGATCGCGATCATAGGAGGCGGACTCGCAGGAGCCTCCCTCGCTCATGCATGCGACAAGAGAGGAATAGCCTGCACTCTCTTCGAGCGACACCAAGAACTCGCTCAAGAAGCATCGGGAAATCCTGCAGGGGTCCTGCTGCCGTACATAGCTCGACGGCCCAATCCCATGAGTGTCCTCTATCTCCTTGGTTTTGAGTACTCTTTACGACAACTCGGCCATCTCCAGTCGAAATTCGGTCTCACGTTTGAGAATTCCGGTGTTGTTCATTTTCCCTCAACAGAGCGATTGGAGAAGCTGTGGAGTGAACTCGAAGCGCTAAAGCTTCCCGAGACGATTGTTCTCAAACAAGACAGTGCCAGACTGAAACGACTCCTTGGAACTTCAGTGAGCTCTCACGGGTTTTACTACCCACGGGGTGGTTGGTGCGCTCCAAGAGAATACGCGAAGGCTCTCGTTTCCGATGCGAAGCTGCTTCGTATCGAGAACGGAACCTCCATTGAGAAGCTAGACTCGAACGACAATAGGTGGGCTGTCATTTCACACAAGCGACAAAAATTTGAAGATTTCGATAGTGTCATAATAGCAAATGCTGCTGACTGCAAAGCGCTCATTCAAACTTCGCGTCTTCCACTCCATTCGGTCCGTGGGCAACTGTCGTATGTTGATCCAGTTCCGGCTTCGGCTCAAATTCGTCAGGTCATCTGTTACGATGGCTACTTACTCCCCCAAAGAGACGGATTTCAAATTGCGGGTGCGAGTTATGACCATAACAATGAGAAGAAAGGAGTGTCCCCAGGACAGAATCGGCAACTTCTTGCGCGGATACCTCAATGGCTCCCTCAAATAGATTTTCTCAGTCAAGATCTTTCGCGAGGTCGGGTGGCTTTTCGAGCTTCGACGTACGACAGGCTACCGTTCGTCGGAACTGTTCCTCACTTTGAAGGTGTTCCAGAAGAAAGTTCAGCTTTCGTCCCACAGCAGCTTCATCTCTTTGTAGGTTTTGGCTCTCGGGGACTGATCAGTATTCCGCTTCTTGCAGAGATTCTTGTAGAAGAGATCGCTACTGGCCAGCACAGTCTCCCACTCACGCTGCGACGCGCAATCTCACCAGAAAGATGTTTGGCTTACCTCGCAAAGCGAACCGCCACATAGAATCTTTCTGAAAGCGCGAGTCACCCTGCTTTATCTCACCCTTAAACTTATTCCGAGCCTTCCAAGCAGTATCTCTCCTTGACCTTCTTCGAAGGGAAGAGTATTCGATTTTGCAGGCTGGATATTTGGAGACCACGCATGAAGCTCGTTCAAGAATTTAAGGAATTTGCCATCAAAGGAAACGTCGTAGATATGGCGGTCGGTATTATTATTGGAGCCGCTTTCGGAAAGATCGTTTCTTCACTCGTTCAAGATGTCGTAACCCCACCTATCGGGATCCTCGTTGGAGGGGTTGATTTCAGCAACCTGAGCTTGACACTCAAAGAGGCCCAGGGAGGAGTGGCTGCCGTCACACTAAACTACGGAGCATTCCTTCAGACGGTATTTAATTTTCTCATAGTTGCTTTTGCTATCTTCCTTCTTGTGAAAGGAATGAATTCAATGAGAAGACAGCAGGAAGTTCCAGAGCCTGCACCAGCCACACCTCCCCAGGAAGTTGTTCTGCTCACTGAAATTCGAGATTGCCTCGTGAAACAGCAGGGGAAAAGCTAACCAACTCGACGCTGCGCCACATGAATCGGGATTGTCTCACCTGGGCGTTTCACCGTCTCCCAAAGGGTGCGACGCCGAAGACCTCCGCTTTACTTTTGGTCTCTCTGTAGCTTTGCTATGCTCTCTCTCCGAAAACCGATGGGAGGATACAATGCGAGAAGGTCTACTGGTCACACTCTTTCTTTTGGCGTTGACACCCCAGCTTGGTGTTTCAGAGTCGTTCCTGAAAGCTCGCCTTGATAAGGCTGTCGAGAGAAGTATTACCTCCCATTCTGAACTCACCGGGTATGACCTTACGATTGATGCACGGCACGGCAGAGTCACACTCTCCGGTTCAGTCCCCTCCCAGGAAGTAGGTCAGCGTATTGTACAGATCGCTCAAGAGACAAACGGAGTAAGCAGTGTCGATAACCAGCTGGTTGTCGTTTCTCGCGAAGTTACGACTCTCAAGGAATCGAATTCCCCCGTTGATTTGCATCCAAAAGGTATCTCCCGGACCGACCGCGCTATCGAAGTCGAACTCCGGCAAATACTCCAAGAGCAAGGATTTGAAAATTCAGTGGATGCTCGAGTCCAAGACGGATTTGTCGAGCTCTCAGGAGATTTACCAACTTTTCGTAAGGTTGATGAACTCCTTTCAAACTTTCTTATGGTTCGGGGAGTGAAGGACATCAAGAGTTCGCTCACTGTCGCAGGACAGAGTTATCCAGAAAAGGTTCCCCTTCGAAACGACCATGGCTAGCCGGCATTCGAGGAGCATACGGCTCAAGAACCGAGTGGGTATATTGCAATTGGGGTGTACCTACTCCTGCCATCGGGGAGAGATTGACTCGCAAAGAGCACTACAGAAGAGATGACAGCTTCAAATCGAATGTTCTCCTGGCACGATTCGATTATGTGAGATACATCCCCCTGCTTTCGGGAGCAGCGCATAAGCGTAATATGGGGATGGAATGGGCGTGCGTCAAAAGAGAACCCTATCTCCTTGCAAACTCGTTCGACATCCCGCTGGAGAGAGCTGAGGTGCTCGTTGGGCTGCTGAACGCCGGCCCACAGAACTCGAGGGTTCACGGCGTCAGGAAAAGCTCCCATACCGGATATTTGTAACGAAATTGACCTTCTTGCTGCGAGCAACTTTCTGAGTTGATGTGTTAGAACGGCGATCGTCTCGGTACCAGTCTCACCGAGAAATACCAGGGTCAAATGCAGATTCTCTTCTAAGACGCACCGTCCCAAAGGGGCCGCGTGCTGCAACTTGCGCGAGGATATCACGAAAAGATCCTTTCGAACCTCTCGGGAGAATTCAGCTGCGAGAAAAATCCTCATGAAGCATTCCTACCAAGATCGGGGAAAAGCCCGTGCCAAGAATCATGATTCTACTCTTCGCTTACCTCTTTCTACGAAAAGCGCCTGATAAGACGAAAGACTTCTCCAGTGTAACTTCCTCCAAAGAGATTCGCGTGGTTCATGAAATGATACAGATTGAGCGAGATTTTCCTTCTCTCATACCCATCCTGCAACGGATGCGCCTCTGCATACGTCGAGTAGAAATGAGTGCCAAACCCGCCAAACAACTCAGTCATCGCGATATCTGCTTCTCTGTTTCCAAAATAACTTGCAGGATCAATTAATACTGGAGTTCGGGCGCCCCAAAAAACGTTTCCATTCCACAGGTCGCCGTGGAGCAGGGAAGGGGTTTCTTCGTATTCACAGAGTTCCCCATGAATAACCTCAAAAGCTCGCTCAAATGCGGCGCAATCCGAGTTGGAGATCCAGCCAAGATTCCTTCCTTGACGGAGCTGCGGAAAGAGCCTTTTCTCCACGAAAAAATCTGACCATGCCGAACTCCAGCCGTTCAGCTGGGGCGATAATCCAATATAGTTATCCCGTTCCAAGCCAAACTGAGGAGCTGTCACTCTGTGCAGATCCGCAAGGCCCAACGCAAGCTCTCGCTCTTGAGGAGCCGCGGGCTCACCGAGATACTCGAGGAAAAGAGCACTAAGAGAGACGCTATCAAAGCACCCGAGAACTACTGGCACCGAAAAATATTTTGAGACACCCCTCAATCGCTCAAGGCCGTCCCGTTCACATTCGTAAAAGTCGGGAAGCGCGTGCTCACTCCATTTTACAAAGATCTTTGTCTTATCCTGCAACGAGAGTATCGCCGCCTGGTTGATATCTCCCCCGGAGACTCGCTCTACAAAAGTGAGCGGCAAGGAGGTTATTTGCGAGAGATATTGAACGACGAGATCCGGAATGAGATGAGACAGATTACCGTTCTTCATTGGAACTATTTTCGAACAATCCCTTCGAGCTCAGACAAAAGAGATGTGCAGGAGCGCAAAATGATTTCGAACACTTCATCGAACCCTTCGGGACCACCAAAATACGGATCTGGTACATCCAAATCGGCGTCGAGAGAATCGTACTCTCTTAAACACACAACCTTCGCAGACGGTCCGAGGAGCGAAAAGATATCATCTCGGTTTTGCTGGTCCATGGCCACAAAGAGATCAAAACGGTTTGCGTCAGCCCGAGAGAGTTTTCTTGCTCGTTGGTTATCAATTGAAATTCCATTTTTCTGTGCGACTCTTCGACTGTCCCGGTGAGGCGGCTCTCCCACGTGCCACCCTCCCGTCCCGGCTGAATCGACCGAGAATTGGTCACTCAGCCCATCACGATCGATGAGAGCTTGGAAAATTCCTTCAGCGAGCGGCGATCGACAGATATTTCCGAGGCACACAAAGAGGATGGAATACGGTTTCTGAACTTCTCTTTCTCGCCCGAGCACCTTATCTCCTTAAAACTACTGATATTTTTTTCGATGTCTCCCCTTCGATGGAGTGCATCTTAACAGAAAGAGCTTAACGTCGCTGAAGACGAAAGTATGCCCTGATCTCGGCGCGGAAGTAACGCCCAATTAAAGGGGGTCCGCCGAAGAGAAGTACCGTAATCGAATTGAGATATTGAAACAGCTCCTATGGGTGAAGCCGCTAAGAAAGAATCAAAGCCCGACGAAAAAGTCTTACGGATGGACTCAATTGAGTTCATCAACGACGTTACCCTTCAGGTCGTTGTAGAACTTGGAAGAACGGATCTCACGATCGACCGGATCACTCAACTCAAGCGCGGGAGCGTTATCGAGATTGAGAAGCTCTCCGAGGAGCCTCTCGATATTCGAATTAACGGTCGTCTCGTAGCACGTGGGGAGGCAGTTATCGTAAACGAGATGTTCGGTATTCGGGTTACTCAAGTCGTAGCGCCAGAGGGAGACGACGTCATTTAGGGGTCGATGACTACCGCAGCTGGACGGCTTCTTCAAAGAGTTCCAAACTTTCTCGAACAGCTTGCATCTCTTCATTCCAGTATTCCAACAACTGAAAGCGAGTAAAAAGTCTTGGGAAAGAGGGGTCTTCCCACCTCTTGGCTATCCACCCATGAAAGCGAATAATCCTCATTGCACGGAGGAGTTCAACGAGCACAAGAGATCTTCGATCAAACTCCCGCATCTGCTCATACCCCTCCAGCAAAATCTCGCGTGCATCTTGCGTCTCGCGGTCTCTCCCTGGAGTC
The DNA here is from genome assembly GCA_020434565.1 of Bdellovibrionales bacterium. Taxonomy (GTDB): domain Bacteria; phylum Bdellovibrionota_C; class UBA2361; order UBA2361; family RFPC01; genus JAGRAO01. The sequence continues at coordinate 16,304 of JAGRAO010000011.1, read as the reverse complement.
AAAAGCCAAATATCCTGAACAGGTGGCCCATTCACGAAATCATCAAAGTCGACCACCTTACATCGCTCTCCAATCCAGAGAATGTTTCCGCTGTGGAAATCGCCGTGGATACGGATAAAACTTTTCTTATCGATATATCTCTCGGCATATTCCGCCGCTTGAGAAATCAGCGAAGAATAGCTCTCTCGTAGATGAGTTGGTACCGCTCCTGTTTCCTCGAGCACTCGATGACTCTCGCCTACATAGGTCTCACCACTCAAGTCGAGTCGGTGAAGTGCTCTCTTTCGCGACCCGATCGCGTGCAAGCGCGCAAGAGTTCGGCCCACCTGGAGTAACCGCTCCCTATCGAGCTCGTCAAGATTTCTTCCGCCGATCTTTTGATATACCGCGAACCAAATCTGTTCTGGATCTAAGAGATGCAGAGTTTCCCCATCACTCGGGAAGACTACGGGAGGAACTACTTCAACGTCTCCATCCGATAGCTCGCGCAAAAAACCGTGTTCATCAAGAATCGAATCTCTGGACCATCGACCAGGGCGGTAGAACTTTATAACTCGAAATCGTTCATACGGATCGATTGAGGGCTCACACTCTATTTCAACTTCATAAACCCTATTTTCGAGACTATTGAGAGCAAGTGAGCGACCTGTGGCCCGAACTCCACAAAGTTCGACGGAATCCAAGACGCGAGCTGGAAGGAGAGAGTAGAATTGTTCGGTGCTAGAGAAATCTTGATTCACGTATGCCTCTCCCAGTTTTCACTGTGCTTCCATCAACGACCTACCATGCTCAAGAGTCTCCCTTGTGCCTCACGCTTTCGCCGGAAGAGCGTTCCTCCGCTGCTCCTGGAATGAAGCCGGGCTGCCACAACCTTTCTCTCAATAACTATTCGCAATAACTCAATAAACAAATATTTTTCCGGTGCCCGAACACATCATTTCTCTCTCGCTCGTGAGATTTCTATGTGCTCCGCCAACCGCTGTTTTCATCAACTGTGAGATTCGCTATCCTCCCCTCGCCCGCGATCTTAGGATTTCCCAATCTTAGGTGATGAACGGGAAAACTTCCAGTTGTGCAAACTTTTCGAGCTTTAAGTATTATGCCGCTCGATTCACCTTCGGAGACCCATATGCGATCTTCTATGTTTCGAACTCTCTTCTTTGTAGCGCTCTTCTTGTCAGCTGGAACTGTATTGGCGGAGACAACAAAGCCGTTCAAATTGGCCGTCACTGGAATCGAAGGGCTCGAGGAACTGCAGCGAGAGTTTCAGACGTTCGAAGATAAGTTAACGGAATTGAGTGGGGTACCGATCGAACTCTATCCAATATCTGGACGAACTGTCGTCGTTGAAGCGCTTCGATCAAAGAGACTCGACTTCGCGCTGACTGGTCCTGCTGAATATGTGGTTGTGCATACCAAAACCGATGCATACCCACTGGTTGGCCTCACCAGACCTGATTACTACTCAATCATCGTCGTGAAAAGCGATAGTGGTATAACCGATCTCAGCCAACTCAAGGGAAAGAAGGTGGCTTTTGGTGATCACGGCTCAACCTCTTACCACCTCGCGCCGTATCAGATTCTCAGCGACGGGGGAGTCAATCCTCTCTCCGACATTAAAGCGATACATTTAGCGAAAGAAGTCGCGTGGCAAGCACTCACTCGGGGAGATGTTGAAGCCATAGGGATGAGTCACCATCGATACCTGAAAGCTCTCGAGGCAGATTCCTCTGTTTCAGAGAAGGATTTTCGGGTGATTGGCAAAGGCCCCCTCCTTCCCGACGATCTCATCGTCGCTGGTGCTCATGTTCCTGCCGAAATTCGAGAGCAGGTGCGTTTGGCGTTTGAAAAACATGGAAAGGAACTTTTAGACGCCATGCTTGTTGGAGTCCGAAATAAGAAATACGAAGGAATGGACTTCTACACAAAGCTCCAGGACTCGGACTATGATTACGTCCGAAAGATGTATCAAACTGCTGGCTTTGATGATTTTGCTGAGCCATCAACGAAGGGTTAGAGGAGAGGCTAGCGCGTGACTGCAGCAGTGGCAGAGAACGTATCCGAACAATCCGATGAAATGAAATCACACGGCGCGTCGGCCGTGAGTTTCTCAGGAATTCGAAAATCGTTTGGTTCGAACCAAGTCCTGTGTGGGGTAAGCTTTTCCTGTGCAAGCCACTCCGCTACTGCGCTCATTGGCGCAAACGGTTCTGGAAAGAGCACGCTCTTGCGGTGCTCTCTCCGGCTCATAGAACCCGACGCCGGCTCGATTCATGTTTTCGGTAAATCAGTTCGCGAACTCTCTGCTGGCGAACTTCGGAAGGTTCGAAGCCAAGTCGGATTTGTTTTCCAAAAACACAACCTCGTATCGCGGCTCAGTGCTCTCACGAACGTTATTCACGGTGCGATTGGCCAGGGGTATTCTTTTCGGGCGTGGTATCAGTCAATCGCACCTTCAGAACTGAGGGAAAGAGCATTTGCCTGTCTTGAGCGAGTCGGGCTCTCTGATTTTGCTTTGAAGCCGGTACAAACATTGTCTGGTGGCCAAAGCCAGCGGGTCGCTATCGCTCGAGCTGTCTTTCAAAAGCCCAAACTGATCCTTGCGGATGAACCTGCAGCTAGTCTTGATCCAGAGTCAGGCCAGCAGGTAATGGAACTCCTTCGTGAACTCACCCAGTCTGAGGGAATCGGTCTGATCTTTTCCACTCACCATATCGATCACGCACTTGAGTTTGCCGACCGAGTTGTCGCGTTAAAATCCGGTACGATTGACTTCGAAAGTGCTCCGGACAAACTGGATGCCACAGAATTGAGAAAGTTTTATATGCCCTCTGGGAGTCCACTATGAGTGAACTAGTAGCTTTGAGAGCACTCCCTCCGCGCTTCAGCACTCCTTCGTGGAAAGCGGTCCTTGGCATCGCGTTTCTCATTGCCCTTGCAATATGGGCCTTTGCAGGTGCCGGCATCTCAACTGAGGACTTTATTGATGGGTTGCCTGAAATGTGGCGACTTATCGGTGAGATGTTTCCTCCAGATATTGCTCGTTCAGAATCGATAGCGTGGTCTCTCGTTGAGACATTTCAGATGGCTCTTGCGGGCACAATCATAGGCGTTCTTTTGAGTTTCCCGTTATCAGCGCTTGCTGCTCGTAACACGTCTCCACACTGGAGCCTTTATCAAGTCGCCAGAGGGCTCACTGCTCTCTTTCGAACCATACCAGATCTTGTATGGGCACTCTTTTTTGTTGCGACAGTCGGTATTGGGCCCTTTGCTGGAACACTCACCATAGCTGTAGATACCATGGGGTTTTGCGCTCGATTTTTTGCGGAGGGAATGGAAGAAGCAGACAGAGGGCCTGAAGAAGCGCTCAAAGCGCTTGGCAGCTCGAAAATTTCGATTTTCTTTGCATATATTTTTCCAGTGTCTCTCCCTTCGATTACAAACTCGAGCCTTTTTAGCCTGGAGAAGGCTGTACGCTCCTCCGTTATCCTCGGCTTAGTCGGAGCTGGAGGAATCGGTATCGAACTCAAAGTCGCGATGGAGATGTTCCGATATGATCAAGCTTGTACCATTATTTTATGCATCCTCATTTTGGTCATAGGAGTCGAGAGAGTGAGTTCTTTTGCGCGGAGCAGACTGCTCGATCAGAGCAGTCGTTAAAAAAGTTCTCTCTTTGCAGCGACTTGTCGGGACATAACCCAGATCGCAAGAATCAAGTGAGATGCGGATCTCGTTGAAGAATCTGCAGGGCTTTTCGGACATCTTCTGAAAGCGAATCGAGCGCTCCCTGACAATACTCTGATCGTACTTTTCCAAGTCCTTCTCTCTCAAGATCTTCTATAATAAAGTAGAGAGCCTTCACGAGCGCTTGCGAACACACCAGTATCGAGTCGAGTTCAATATCGTTTCTCCCAAACGCTTCCATCAATATCGCCGTCGTACTCTCCATACGGGTTCTTTGAGGCTCAAACCTTCGTACTCCCAACCGCTCAATCTCTTCCGGGGTACGCTGCATCTCTCGTAAAATCTGGTTGTCTAAAGCTCGAAGGGCCTTGATGAATCCATCCGGGAAGGCGGTCGGCTTTTGCTTGGAACCCATCTTGCGAATCCTTGGTACGTGATTTGGACATCACTGGTTGTAGTTCAGAACATGCTCACCATACAATAGCCTTCGAAATGAGGAGATGCATTTTCAAAACCGCATCCGTTCCTGAAGAATCCACACCAAAACTTCAATTCTTCGAAGCAAAATGAGTACGTTAGCCTTTGACTTAAACATGACAGTGACCCTCCCCCGACTTTCTTTCTTCCAAAGGAACTCTAAATGACAATTGAAGTTTTCTCTCCCCCATTCTTTGTACGGAATCGGGACCTCCAAACGATTCTTCCCGCTCTCTTTCGCAAACCAGTTGTTCTCAAAGGATCTCCTGGACGGATTTCTACCCCCGATGGTGATTTTCTCGATATAGAGTGGTTTGAGCGACACAAGCAGAGGCGAGTCGCCATTCTCTCACATGGGCTAGAAGGCTCCGCGAATGCACCGTACATCAGAGGGATGGCTCATGGCCTTCTTGGAGCAGGATGGAATGTCCTCACGTGGAACTTTCGAGGATGCAGTGGAGAGCCAAACAGGAAACCGTATTGGTACCACAGCGGCAAATCAGACGATCTCGCGGTGATCGTTGACCACGTCTTAGCGAAGAATCACTACGATAATATTGTACTGATCGGTTTTAGCGTTGGTGGAAATATCACCCTCAAGTATCTCGGAGAACTTGGAAGATCCGTTTCGCCACACCTTCTCGGAGCTGCTGTGTGTTCCGTACCGATTGACCTTGAAGGGTGTGCAGCTGCACTTGCTCGACCACGGAATGCCATCTATATGAGGAGATTTCTTCGTCTCCTCATACAGAAAATTCTCGAGAAAAACGAGAGATTTCCGAAAGAGATCCACACTCAAGACCTCTCCTCAATGAAAACTTTTTATGACTTTGACAATCGATATACGGCCCCGCTCAACGGGTTTCGAGACGCTTCAGATTACTGGTCAAAAAGCAGCTCTGCTTCATTCTTAAGCGAGATCCAAGTACCTACTCTTTTTGTTTCTGCTCTCGATGATCCTTTTCTGAGTAGTTCTTGCTTCCCACGATCTGAAGATATCAGCTCTGACGTAAGGTTGTGTCTCTCTGATCGAGGTGGGCATGTTGGGTTTATGATGGACTACAAGCTGAAAAATTTCTGGTTTGAAAAACAAACCATTCGCTTTCTCAACGAAATTTCCCCAAGGAAGAGTTACGATTAATCAATCAAATTCTTCATTCTCCTTCTTGCTCCTCATCCTCATCCTTCCCCTTAAGAAAGTTCTCGCCAATTGACAAGCATCACAAACACCGTGTCTCGTTGCCGATTACAACACCTCTCGCATGAGTTGCTCGAATTGATCGAAGTAGAGGGCTTGAGGACCATCACTCAGAGCCTTTTCGGGTTCCGGGTGAAACTCCACCATTATGCCGTGAGCTCCAACTGCCTTAGCAGCTTTTGCGAGAGGGATGATCCACTGGCGAGCCCCGGCAGCATGCGAAGGATCAACAATAATCGGGAGATGAGTCTTTTCCTTCAAAACTGGAATTGCACTGAGATCGAGGGTATTTCTCGTCGCAGTTTCGAAAGTTCGTATTCCCCGCTCACAGAGAAACACCTGCAAATTGCCTTGTGAGAGAATATATTCGGCTGCATGCAGGAGGTCATCTACAGTACAGCTCATCCCCCGTTTCAACATAACCGGTCTATGCGTACGCCCTACTTCCTGAAGCAAGGTAAAATTCTGCATGTTGCGCGCTCCAATCTGAAGGATGTCAGATTGCTCCGCAACTCTCTGTACGTCTTCAACCGCCAAAACTTCGGTCACGACGGGGAGTCCATATTGATCCCCGGCTTTCTTTAACAGATCCAAGCCGGGATAACCGAGCCCCTGGAAACTATATGGCGAAGTCCTCGGCTTAAAGCACCCACCACGGAGGATGTGGGCACCGGTCTCACGGGTGTGACGAGCACAGGCTGCGATTTGCTCGGGAGACTCAACTGAGCAGGGACCGGCAATCACCGTAAAGTTGTTTCCCCCAAGCGTTACTCCCTTAAGCGAGATGATGGTGTCCTCAGCTTTATAGTCGCGGCTAAAGAGTTTTGGCTTCTCTTTCGATTTCCGTGCCTTTTCTTGCCTGGCAACTACGCCTGAAAGCGCAACCGATTGGCCTTCACTCGAGAGAAACGCTTCTCTGGGTGGTTGCGTAGCATTGAGATGGAAGCCCGGATAGCAACCAAGCACCCGAAAAAATTTCGTACGCCTTTTCATCTCTGAGAGCGCTTGATCCACATGTTCCTCTTCAAGATTGCCCTCGAAATCGAGAAAGAAGAGCTCTTCACCTGGATTACTCGGGATAGGGCGAGACTCAAGTTTTGTTAAGTTGATCCCGCTTCGACGAAAGACTTGCAATACCTCAGCCAACGCTCCCGGGACCTGTTCCGTGATGAAAAGAGCTGACACCTTTGAAGGGATTCGAAGATCAATGCTTTCAGGTTCACGGGAAGCAATAAAAAAGCGAGTTACGGTTTTTGGGTAATTTGAGATCTCTCGTTTGATAACTTCTAAGCCAAGGACAGAAGCAAGATCTTCCGCGGCGATGACCGCTTTCGTCCCATCTGAGTTATCAGAGAGCAATTCAGCGGATGCCGGTGTATTCGAAAGGTACTCGACCCGAAATCCATGCTCGGCGATAAATCGACTACACAGCCCTACCATCTGCGGAGAAGCATACACCGTTCGAAGTGAGGCGAGTTTGGTACCCGGAAGACCCAAAAGACTCGGATTCGTTTCGACAAATTCTTCGCCGACAATACTCAATTTGCTTTTCTGAATAAGGTCATAGACGTCATGGTTGGCACCTGTAACCGAACTTTCCACCGGGAGGACTGCATAATCTGCCTTCCCACTCTCCACATCCCCTATCGCTTCGGCATACGTTCGGCATCCTATGAGACGGTAGCGATCTCCGCGACGTCCGAAAAACGAGTTTGACGCAAGAGAGCTAAAAGATCCCCTCGTCCCCTGAAGAGCGATGCGAAGAGCAGGGGCTTGTGAGAGATCCTCCTCTCCACCACTTCGAAAGAGCTGATGCTGCTGACGCAACGAGTCTTCAATGATCTCGTGAAAAATTCGAGTCACAAAATGGCGATCTAAATCTTGCTCCTTCCCCCTACGAATGCGATCAACAAGGAGCTGCTGTTCCCGACTCTGGTCGCGCAACGGTGCTTCACTATCAGCCTTCTTTTTTGCGACCTCTCTGCTCTTCTCGCGACGGCGAGATAGGAGCTGGAGGATCGTTTCGTCAATCGAATCGATTTCTTGACGAAGCTCCTTTACAGATTCGATATCTGCACCCTGTTTTTTCGTCATAGTAACACCTCATACCTCAAACATCACTCACGACCGGCTCTCCCATTCCTTAGAAACTTAAGGACTTATGGGTCAGTACGTTCTTTGCTCTCTCTTCGCTCGCTCTCTTTTCAAGGGTGATTGGAGAAGACCCTTACAGAAAAGGATCTTTGAGAAAAAGTGATTATGAAGGATATTTCTTTAGAGTTCCACTCACGTCTGGGAGATTTTCCGGCTATGAAATATCAAATCTCTCCCCGGGCCCAAGAAGCGGGGGTCTATCCTATTGTCGACCTCAACCGCCGAAAGGCCGGCTTACTTGAGCGCGGAATCCGACTCTATGATTTCGGTGTCGGAGACGACAGCCTCTCGGTTGACACACATGTTCATTCGCGCTTCGTTAGAGAATTGCAAACTTCCAGTCGCTATCCTCTGTCTGAGGGCAATAAAACACTCCGAGATGCAATCGCTGAGTATCTTGGTCGGCGATTTCGCGTTGATCTTGATCCCGCTTCTCAAATACTCTCTGTTACAGGCAGCAAGGAGGCTATTTACCACTTACCCTCTCTTATTTTTGAACCGGGACTCCCTAAAGATACGGTCATTGGGCCCAACCTGGGCTATCCTCCCTATCCGAAGGGAACCTTGATGGCCGGAGCAAAATATCATCCTGTTCAACTCCTCCCTGAAAACGGCTTTCTCCTCGAACTCGACTCTCTCGCTCCCGAGATCCTCAAAAAGACAGCGCTTGCATGGCTCAATTATCCGCACAACCCGACCGGAGCAACCTGCGACAAGGAGTACCTCGCAAGGCAGGTTGAGACGGCCAAGAGATATCAGATCATCCTCTGCTCAGATGAATGCTACGCCGATGTGTACTTTGGTGATCCTCCTCCCAGCATCTTGCAAGTGACAACGGAGGGGGTACTGGCTTTTCACAGTTTATCGAAACGGAGTGGCCTCACTGGCTGGCGAGCCGGCTTTATCGCTGGGGATTCCCAGATTCTTGCCGAATACCGTCGGCTTCGAAACACCATCGGTGTAGCCACTCCTGAACCAGTGCAATTGATGGCTGAGCTCTCCTGGTCTGACGATCACCATGTAGCTGCAAGAAGAGAGGTCTTCCGTAATATGCGCGCAACTGCGGAAAAGGCCTTTCGGTCAATGAATTTGGAATATTTTCAAAGCGATGCCAGCTTTTACTACTGGATCAAAGCGCCTGCGTGTAATACCGGTGAGAGCTACTTTGAAGAGCTCTTTCAAGCTGGAATCATCGTTACTCCCAGTGAATTTTTCGATGAGACTCTCTTTGGATGGTTCCGAATCTCGCTCGTTACGACTCCTGATGAACTGATAGAGGCTCTGGCACTTTGGCAGGATGTCCATGCAAGAGTAACAGCCTAGCGGCCATCGCTGAAACACTCCTTACCGATAGGAGAATTTCGTACTCTCCTCATGCCTTTTCTCACTCCATCGTTAAGAGCTTCACTTATGTAAACCTCAAAAAGTGCCGAAAGAGAGAATGTGTGCCTTCGTCCGTCTTTCCCTCTCGAGATGAGTCAGGAAACGAGAGAGAGCGAACAGTAAAGAGTGGTCATGACATCGATTCTCGTTGCGAAAGAACAATATGGTTTCTTTCAGAAGCTCCTGTCAAATGGAGAGAGCTCTGTATCACCTGAAAGTTCGTTCTCATTATTCCCTTTCGAAGATGGAGAACAACTCGTCGATCTTCTTACGGATGGCCAGTCATCGGGAATAGTACTCGTCCGCCTGAACGGAGCACGTTCTCGGCAGCTCATTCGAGTCCTCGAAGTTCTCTGGCAAAAGCGTCTCGACATTCCTTACTATGCAATCCTAAGTGCGACAAAATCTCGGCTCGCTGAAGCCCTGCAGTTCGTAAACGAAGGATTTCACGATGTCGTTGTAAATCCAATTGAGCGTGACCTCCTGATACGAAAAGTCCTGGTCGCATCCCAGCTCGTCGCCGACAAAAGAACTCTCGTCGAATCCTCCGAAGTGCTTGAACGCTACGCGAAACATATCGATGCCGTAGCAGCAGAGCGAGCGAGGCAACTCTTTCACGCAGAGCGGCTCTCGACTCTTGGGACAATGTCGGCTGGCTTGGCTCATGAGTTAAAAACCCCTATCGGTTACATCTCTACAAGTTTTGAAACGACGAAGATCTATTGGGAGAAGGTGGATCAGAGTATTCGTCAGGCTCTCACCGAAGGCCAACAGCTTGATGAGAAAGTACTCACAAAAGCTCTCGATTCGGTCCCGCGAGCGCTTTCTCGTATCGATGTTGGGCTCGAGAAAATCACACGACTGACAAGCAATTTGAAAAAGTTTGCTCACGCGTCGAAGGAAGAACGAACGGAGTGCTCGCTTAATTCTTGCATTCAGATGGCACTTGAGATGTGCGAAAGTGCTGTGAATGGAAAGATAGAAGTGGTTACCGATCTCGCGGAGGATCTCCCTCTTATCAGAATTGATAGCCAACAGGTCGAGCAGGTTTTTATCAATCTCGTCGTAAACGCAGCCCATGCACTTGAAGGTCAGGAATATCCGCGGATTACGCTCCGAACGCAGACAGACGGCGACCGTGTCGAAGCATTTGTAGAAGACAATGGACCCGGCATCCCTCAAGAACATCTCCAATCGATTTTCAAGCCCTTTTACACTACGAAAGAGATTGGAAAGGGTACCGGCTTAGGCCTTGCGATTTCTCAAAGTCTTGTGCGCGACAATGGAGGTGAAATCTCGGTGACCAATAAAGATACTGGCGGCGCTCTCTTCACCCTCCGTTTCTCCCTTCCTCGGCCCGACGCCGCCGTGAAAGCAAACTGAACGAGAGCTTTCCTCAGATCGAGAAAGATTCTCTTTGATAGATCGGTCACCTTTATTACACTGTTGGACACTATGGTAGACCATGGCAGAACGAACGAGCAGCGAAACTCTCAAAATGCCGACTCATTCCCTCTCAATGAACAGAATATTGTCGACGCTCAAGTTGTCTTAACGCTCGACCATTATAGACCGCACTATTCGCAGCAACGTTCAGAAGCACTCATGCTCGAAACAAAGCATTTTTCACACCTCGTTCACGAGCTACGAGAACAGGGATTTCGTTCATTTCCCGAAGACACGAGAATTGCCTTCTGGAAATTTGCCAAGCCGATTTATGGCCACATTCTCGCCAATGCAATTGATACCTCTTACGCTGCAGTTGATTGCGGGGTCCTCTTGCTCAGTGATGCATCCGTTCAATTTCAAATTGGGTTCGACCAGAGGAGAAGGCTCTCTCTTGTCATTCGAGATTCTGGCGAGGGAATCCCTCATTCTACCCTCGACCGATTACTCGAAGGAAAGAGTAGTTCCAGCCGCCCTCGCGGGGGCCCGAATATGTTTCTTGGGAAAGAGGGACAGGGATTGCGGCTCCTGTTAGAGCATGTTGAAAGCTATGGAGGCGAACTCGTCATCGATACATGGCGGTCTCCTGATTTTTGTACCCGCTTTCATTCGATGAAAGATCAAAACCATCAGGTCCACAGAACACTTACCCGGAGAGAGAATGAACAAAGTGATTCGCATAGACGGGGTACTGCCTTTGTCATTTCAGTACCGCTTAGCGCGCTTGAGAGAGCAGACGGGCGAGCTGCTTGAGTCCTTCGACAGGGTTCTCATTCCAATAATGTATCTTGGTGCGTGTCGGGTTAACTTCGATGCAACAGGTATTTCCTGTAGAGACCTTTGATGAGAACTCCCGTGTAGTCTCCGATTCGGCCAGAGGGAGTGAAAAGAGTTCCTTGAGAAGGAGGCGCAATTTTCCGTTACTTGTAATTGCAAGCTTGACGGAAGAATCTTGCGCCTCGTCAGATACACGTTTTAAGAATGCATGCCAATTCTCTCGATGGGCCTTCTCGGATTCTCCCCAACAAGCGGTGGTCGGAAATTGTGCATCACGTTCCCAGCGAAGCAGGTCTTCTTCTCCGAAAAGAGAGAGGATCGATTCTCTCGTTTTCCCACCCCATTCACCAAAGTCAATTTCTCGAAGCTCTTCCACGACAAATATCTCACCGCAAAAATCGCTAACAGTTTCAGCAACCAATTGCGCCGCTTCACGTGTACGTAAAAGCGGTCCAGTGAAGATGCACTCTGGAACAATCTTGTTGTCCTGACACGCTTTGGCTAAGGTAAGAGCCTGCTCCCTGCCGGTATTGGTGAGCGGAAGATCTTGTTTTGCTCCGACCCAGACCGGCTCTTCATGGGCCTCAAACGTATTTCCATGACGAGCAAGGATGAGAAACATGAAAATTTAATACCTCAATGTAGTGTTGCTGCTTTTGGAACTCTCAGGAGACAATAAGCTCTCCCTGTCTCTTTATGATATCTTCAACTGCCAAAACATCGTCTGGGCCATCCACCGACCACACTTCTTTACCACGGAAATCTACCTCCACAACCTGAACATCTATTCCGTGCTCCAAGAGTCGGAGTTGTTCGAGTCCTTCGATCTCTTCAAGCTCTCCCGGAGAAAGACCCACGTAATGCTCGAGCATTTCCCGACGGTACCCATAGACCCCGAGATGTTTAAACAGGGGAAGGACTTGCTTTCGGTTTCTCACAAACGGGATCGGAGACTTCGAAAAATAGAGTGCTCGGCCCCTGAAGTCTCTTACCACAAAGGTTCCTCCTGCTGATCCAGTTCGAGAAGCTTCTCCGAGCTTATGAAAAGTTGATTCGCTGATTCTTACAGCAGGAGTTGCTATCTGGACGTTTGAGTTCTCCTTAAGATACCGACAGAGCTCGTCTAAAATCCACGGGGGAGTGAGTGGACTGTCACCTTGGAGATTGATGATGATATCCGGAAGCACATCCAAAAGCTTTGCAGCCTCCAGGACTCGCTCTGAGCCATTCGCGCACTCCTTTGAAGTCATCACCACTTTTACATCGAGTGTCTGCTCCACATGATTTCGTATACGCTCGTCATCGGTAGCAACGACGACCTCGTCACAACTGGAGCAGGCTCTAGCAAGTGATGACACTCTTTGGATGAGGGAGCGCCCCGCAATGGACGCCAATGGCTTACCCGGAAACCGCGAACTCTCAAACCGTGAAGGGATAATAATTGCAGCTCTCACTCTTTGTTCAGCTCGTCACTTACATGAAAGTCTATGAATTGAGCTTCAGAACAACCTCGAATAGCGTCCACTTCCATCTCTACAAGGAAACGAACATCGCTCAGCCTCTGCACCTGAACAATTGAGCTTGCTGGCCGGATCTTTTCAAAGGCCTCTCTGTGGGCTCGAGCAAAAAACTTCCAATTCGTGAGATCGGTGACAAAGAGACGAGTTCGCACCACATCCTGCATTCGGAATTCCGCCTCTCGGAGGATATTCCGAACGTTTTGGATGACAAACTTTGTCTGTAGGTACGGATCTCCGATTCCGACCACATCCCCCTTCTCATTAACGGCAGTTGTTCCTGAAATAAAAAGGTTATCCTGCACTCGAACAGCTCGGGCAAACCCTCGTAACGGCTCAGAGGCAAGACCAGAATAAAAATTTGTCCTCTCCTTTTCAGTCATTCCCTACCTCAGCTTGAGCCATTTCTCTCGCCTCTTCTGCTTGTTCCGAACTCAGTCGAAGTCGATTCATGAGTTGCTTCGCAAAGCGTTCCTCAAATTTATCGACCTTGCCGTCCGCGAGAACGATTCTCCAAACCATTGAAAGTATTTGTTGTCGCTGAGCATCATTAAAATTCTCGTTTATCGCCTTCACAAACTCATCAATTCGTCCCTTCTCTTGACGAGCTGCGATCGCTGCCTGGACAAGTTCCGGGATTTCATCCTCATCAATTCCAAATCTGCTCGCAAGAGCATCACAAACTGCCTGCGCTTCGGCGTGAGCGATATCTTTGTCGGCCCCAGCCATTTCTATCATGAGTACCGCGCTCGCCATAAGAAGTTCGTATGGCGTGGGTTTTCCGTGTTTATCAACACTGATCTCCTTTTGCTCTCCCTTAAGAAACTCCTTTAATTTCCCTAACATGAAATTCTCCACAAAAAAATCGGTTGCAGGTCCCCGAAGCTTCAAACATCTGATCCTTTGAGAGACTCGTCGCTCTCTGATCGGGTTTCTCTCTCATCATAAACAAGCCACTCCGTCAAAGTCACCAGATTATTGGACTTCGCCACTATTTCGACAAGCTTCAGTGATCGTCAAGAGATTGAGTCGCTGACGACAGTCTTACCGACGCGGGGAAGTTGGAGTACTTGTGGTAGCGAAAGACTGGGGCAATTTTTATCGTAGAGATCTCAGAGCCCAATCGATCGTAGAAAAGTCGAGTTACGGCCGTTACCTCACTTGCTTTCTCTACCTCTATTCCGAGTTCGTAGTCCCACGTCCCCATGCACTCAATACAATACAGCGTCCAAGGCGACTCAAAAGCAACTTCGATTATCCGCTGCGAAAGTCGCGGATGAAGACCTTTAAGATAGATCAAGAGCTTGTAGCTCTGCATTCCCATTTTCTCAGGACTCATTCGGTAGTGGTACGCAGGGATGACGCCCGTTGTCTCGAGCCGTGCTTTACGTCTTTCAAAGGTCGTTTGAGGGATATGAAGTTTCGCGGCAAGAGATCGCAAGGACGTAAGACTATCGGCCGAAAGTCCCGCGAGGAGTTGCATGTCGGTTTCATCGACCCGAACGTGATCGTCCGTCATCGCCGCTCGGTGAAAGAAATGTCGCGCTTTCTCTGGCCAGAGATACCTTCTTCCAAAGTAAGTATAGGCCGTTCGAACATTAACTGATTTATTAAAGAACACATTTCCAAATCGAAGAGCAATTCGGTTGAGAAGTCGAATCACTTCCAACATATTCCTGGCGCAAATTGAAAGCCCGTATTGAAATTCTCCACCTAACTCAATCAACCAAATCACGAGCGGCGAAGACATTAGCTTTACAAGAATTTCGTGCTCTTGCTCTTTGGAAGAACCCGCAAACGAAAAATAGATTGTGTAAGGAATAAATCCCAACCGATAGAGATCAATAAAGGGAGAGCGCTTTACAACAACTTCTAAAGAGGAAAGTTTCTGCAATTCATAACGCACCGCGTGAGCTCGTATGCCCACTGCTTCCGCCAACTCAGGGATGCTCCGAGCAGCTTGAAGTTCGGCTTCGAAGAGGATGTGTTTCTGACGCTCACTTAGTCTCATTTTACTCCATTATCTCCACGTAATACGGAGTAAAACTACTATTTTTTCTTAAATTTTCTAATTTTGTGTCAGAATACGAGATAGGGGAGTAACGGGAGGGGAATTGATTTGACTCAAGAGCGAGCCCAACTCTCTCAGGGAAGAAACGAGAGACAACTAAAGGCCAAACTTTTGTTTGGGACCACGGGTGGCCAGACTCGACGCCTTCGTCAATCTCTCCTTGCATTAGCCATCCAGCTCTTGCCGTGGCTCCTCGCAATCGTTCTCTTTTATTTGGTCCTGCTGCCTCTGGCGCAGTGGCTCAATGCTCATGAAATCTCGTTTGTTGGAGATGACCTCACCCTGAGCACCAAATGGGCTCGATTTCTTCTCGCTCTCGAAATTACCCGTCGATATTTTGATCGGCTATATGAATTCGATGAGTCTGGTGTAACCGAACATATGGGTATGCTTTCGACGAGCTATCGATTGTCTCGAATACGCTACGAGGACATCCGTGAGATAAAGATTGAACAAGGGCTAACCGGACGGCTTCTTGGGTTTGGAACAGTAAAACTGAGTACTGCATCAACAAACGGATATGAGGTGACTCTTAAGAATGTCACCTTTCCAGATCAGCTGGTGAGAACTCTCCTTCCCGAGAAAGGTGAAGAGTATAGCGATAGCTCATCATCGGAGTAGGGCTTCGTGTGTTCCTGACGAACTTCGGCCCTCATCTCGGTTGTCGGAAAACCTCCCGGTTTCACTCTTAAAGAGAATCCTCTACACTAAATAAAAGGAGATTCTGTGACCTTTTCAAAACAACTGTTCATTCAATTTGTGTTCTCAGCACTCGCGATTTTAACGCTGTTCCAAACCCCACTCCATGCTCAGGAGGGAACCGTAACCTTCCGTTGCCCGAGCAGCGCTCCAAACACCCGCCTCTTTAAGCGAGTAATTCAGGCTGCGGTAACGCAAAATGTGGATAGTGACTCTTACTCAGACATTCGAACACGAGTCAAACTCCGCCTTGTTGGTCCTGGTACACAAGACGAAGAGACAGCTACATTTGCCACCATCCTGGATGGTCTCACTCTCACCCAGACCGACCTCGTTTCCTCACTCGATGGTACGATTGCCTTCTCAAGCACATGCACGTATCCATATATCGTTCGGGTTCGAGTTACGGCGACAGATATCTCTAGTAGCGCGCGACTTTCAAGTTCAAATGACTCTCCAATAGAGGTCACGGTTCCTGTCGAGAAGCGCATTCGCCGCTTTCGTATCGAATAATTTCGTTCTCAAGTTTGGGGTTGGTAGAATCCAAAAGCTTCCTTGCTCCGTCTGCACCGAAATGTATACCATTCGACAACGGAAATGCTTGATTCAAAACGTCAGAAGCTCGTCGCTTTTGGCTCATTTATGCGGCTAGCGCTTCCCCCTTCAAGCTCTGCTTGCGGAGCAAGACGAAGATATACTGGCTCGTAAATAGAAAACGCGGGCATTTCATTCGCACCCAGCATAATGAAATCACTCGGCTGCCTCACGGTATCACTCGCGGTCTCGTTTTTCCTCTCGGGGTACCTCCTGGAGAGGACGGGACAAGATCTCTTTGCACCGATCTTTGTTTTTAGCTTGTCGGTTGCTCTTTGGGTGTCAGAAGCGATACCTCTTGCTG
>JAGRAO010000118.1 GCA_020434565.1 Bdellovibrionales bacterium | reverse complement strand
GAATGACGCTCCAGCGCTCGATCGAGGCCCTCTGGGCTCGAGGCTGCTTCTTCAAGTATCTCGGAGTAGTCGTTAACGATTGAGCTGCTCACTTCCCACAACCGATAGAGTCCATAACCAGTTCCTCCGAGTATGAGCAGCAAAACAGCCGCAGGGATTTTTACCTCTGCCCAGTCCTCAAGTTTGTAGCGTAGGGTTTCGAGTGATTTCCCGGTAACTTCGCCGCGTCTACGCTTCATAGCGAGGCCAACGGATTTTGAGTCCTCGACATAGACCGACGCAGACATCACGTCGCCAAAGGAGACCCCCCGTCTTCGAGCTTCGATATCTTGCAGTTCCGTGTTGGTATTTCGAAGAGCCCGCCGAAATGAAGGATCAGATTTATCGTTTATCGCATTCCGAAGATCTGCCCGGGGAACTGATATCGAGACAAGTTGCCCTTCTGTGTCAAATCTCCTTTGGATTTTTGACCGTGCAATTTTTGATTCAACAAGATAAACAATGGAAGAATCGAGAACCTGACTTGAGGTTGGGCGAATAACCGTTTCCTGCTGTTTCATCGCAATTCCTTTGCAACTTCAGGAATGGAATGCCCAAAACGAAGGGTAATTTTCCGAGCGATTTCAGCTGGAACTTCGCTACCCAGTCCCCAAACCAACACGTCTCCACACCCGCTCGAAAAGGCAGCCTGCGGATCCTGTTTGTATTCCTCAATTCGCTGGAGTGGTATCGAAAGGTAGGCCCAACACGGCCCGTGTTCCTCTGAATAAACCGTTAAGAGCTCGATGATTTGAGGTTCTGGCTTCTCGCCGCCCATACGACCTGCGGTGATCCTTAGTCTTGTTCCCTTAGAAAGTAACAGGTTCTTAAAGATAGCGAAGAATTTAATCTTTCTCTTGTTTTCTCAGGACACCAAGGTGTTGATAGGCCAAAAGTCCTGGGAGACACTCCGCGAGCGCGACGCGAACACGGGAGAGTGCTTGGAAGAGAGAGTTCTCCCAGATTCTTGTAGGGAGAAGAAACTCAATCGGTTCGATCGAACTTGATTCGGAGACGAGCGAGCACTGGCTGCAATTCTTCAACAGCTCGCGAAAACGACGGCGTGTAAAAAACTGGAGATGGGTCCGGTCGAGAATTCCTCTATCGGTATACTCAAACCATCCAAAGAGAAGTGGAAATCGAACACTCCAGTGAGCAATATTCGGAACGGAGACGAGGATTGTACCCTGGGGTTTGACAAAATTCTCGACACTCTTCAGGAACGAAAAGGGGTCTGGGAGATGTTCGAGCACATCAAGAAGGAGAACGACATCAAAGCGCTCCCCGGAGAGCTCCTCAAGTTCTGATACGACTTTCGAATAAAAAGGAGCGATATGCCTTTGGGCACCCTCGTCGATCTCTATCGCTACCCTTCGGGGGAATCCAAACTCTTCGCCCTTTCGACCCATGATTCCTGAACCTGCACCGATATCAAGGAGGGTCGTATCTCGAGGAAGCTGAGAGAGCCAATCAATTGCCCAAACGTGGCTCGAACCGGTGAACGGTTTCTCTTGGTATCGTTCAAGAGGAGTTTTTATGCCCATAGAAATTTCTGAAAGCTCTCGAATCCAGCTGAAGAAGAAACGAAGTCCGATACGGCCGTCAACTCTCTTAGAGTATGAATCCAACCGAAAGAATCTCACCGAATAAATCGAGTCCTCTCTGCGATCTCATGAAGTTGCGAGAGTTTACGAAGTCTTTTCGTCTTTGTGAAGAGTTGCCTTGTCATCCAGAGGAAGCGATACTCCTGGTTCCGCTCGAGTCAGGGTGGAGTTCTCAACGTATCGAGGAGCGTGACGGTGTACAACAGAGGTCTTCACTTCTTCTTTTCCGGAATCGGAGGTACCGGAATGTCCGGGATTGCGGAGGTCCTCTTGAATCTGGGCTTTCGAGTCTCGGGCTCAGATCTTGCTATCGGTGAGGTCTGTGAACGGCTTGAACGACTCGGAGCGAATATATCTGAAGGGCATGCTCGCTCGAATCTCCAAGAAGATGTCTCCCTTCTTGTGTACTCTTCTGCTGTATCCCAGGAAAATCCAGAGTTGCTCGAGGCGAGAAGGCGTGGAATTCCTGTCGTGCGAAGAGCTGAAGTACTTGCGGAGCTTGTGCGGCTCAAGTTCGGAATTGCGGTTGCAGGCTCTCACGGGAAAACTACGACAACGAGTATGATCGGATGGATCCTGGAGCAGGCCGAACTTGATCCCACTGTGATTGTAGGAGGACGAGTTCATCAACGTGCCTCCGGTGCAACTATAGGAAAGGGTGAATTCCTCGTTGCTGAATCCGATGAGAGTGACAGGAGTTTTCTCTTGCTTCGCTCAACTATCGCCGTAGTTACGAATATTGATCATGAGCATCTCACGGCCTATAGCTCTTTTGATGATCTGAAGGATTCTTTTCGTCAGTTTGTTGAAGCGGTGCCGTTTTATGGCCTTGCGGTGTTTGGGATCGATAACTCCGAGGTGTCAGAGCTTGCGCGTCATTACAGTCGGCGAAAGTCTACCTTTGGTTTCTCTGCCGACGCGGACCTCCGTATCGAGCGGGTCGAGTACTCAGCGAGCGGTTCCTCATTTGTCGTTTGCTCGAGTGATCACGGGGAGCGGGCCTTTCACGTCCCGTTTCCTGGGCGACACTTTATCCTGAACGCTGTTGCAGCTATCGCGGTGGCCCGCGAACTTCAGATTGCGGAGAGGATAATCGGTTCCGCAATTGAATCATTTCCGGGGGTGCAGCGAAGGCTTGAAGTGTGTGGAGAAGCGAAGGGAATGCGTGTCATCAGTGATTATGCGCACCATCCGACAGAGATTCGGGCCACTCTCGAGGCGATCGATCTTTCGCGTTCTGGTCCGGAGAGTCGTATCCTCGCCATCTTTCAGCCTCACCGGTATTCTCGAGTGAGGGACTGTTTTGAAGGGTTTTGTTCGGCATTCGAAAAGAGTGACGTCGTGTTCGTCATGGATGTCTATTCGGCAGGAGAAACGCCGATTGAGGGAATGTCAGGAAGAGAGCTTTCACACGCACTCAGACATCAAGATGCTCGATACGGAGGTGACCTCCACTCGATGATTGAGCAAGTGCTCTCCGAGGCGAGACCGGGAGATCAAATTGTGTGTCTCGGAGCAGGCTCGATCGGTGCATTGGCCCATGAGTTGGCTTCAAAGATAGCCCTGCAGTTGCCGAAGGTTTCAAGTGCAAACTCCGGAGAGAGTCGGGCGTCTCATTGAAGCTCATGTAAGGATTTCGTCTTTTGGGTGCTTCGTCCAGGGAAGAGGAGCTTCAGCGTATGACACATTCCTTAGAGAGACCTGATCAGATTTTTTTGTTTGAGAGGCTGGCGGGAATCTCTGTTCGAAAGGATGTCTCTGCTGGTCGACTGACAACCATGGCTGCCGGCGCAAATGTCTCGGCCGTCATTGAACCGGATTCTCTCGAACAGCTTGTCAAGGTCGTAAAGGCAGCTCGTACTCTTTCGGTTCCTCTACGGGTGTTGGGAGGAGGGAGTAATGTTGTTCTCCCTGATGAGCGAATGTCTGCGGCGGTTCTTCGCCTTGGAAAGGGATTTCGTACATTTGAGCCTCTCTCTTCGGATGGGGAGTTCTCGATCGGGGCCTCGATGCCTCTTATGTCTCTCAGTCGGATTCTCTCTGAAGAGGGTTACTCAGGTCTTGAATTTGCTGGCGGCATACCGGCCTGGGTCGGTGGAGCTACCGCTATGAACGCCGGTGCGCACGGTGGCGAATTCGGTGATCGAATAACGTCTGTTACCTGGGTTCGATCAAACGGAGAGGTCGAGCGGGTAGAAGCCGGTGCTGTTGAATTTGGCTATCGCTCGAGTCGTATCCCGGAAGGGACTATAGTGGTCGAAGTCCGGATACGGCTCGCTCTTTCAGAGCGGGAGAAGACTGCTGCGAAGAGAGCGGAGTTCCTCGCTGAGCGAAAAAAGAGACAACCCCTCTCAGAGCCATCAGCCGGATCTGTTTTCCGAAATCCCGTGGGTGATCGCTCGGCGGGGCAGCTCCTGGAGGAGTCGGGAATGAAAGGCCAGTCAGTGGGCGAAGCCTTTGTCTCCCGTCTGCATGCGAATTGGATAGTAAATCCCTCAAAATCGGCGAGGCAGGAAGATATCCGCCAACTCATGGTTTCGATGGAGCGAGCTGTTGAAGATAAGTTTGGGTTGAGACTCCATCCCGAAATTAAGCTCTGGTAGTCTTCGGATTGCCTTTGCGCTTCCCGAAGAAAGGAGGAAGACGGCGTTCGATTGAGATGGTATCTTCGCGTTTATGCGGTTGACCCTCTCACTCATTCTCCTGCTTTCGTGTCTCGTTGGAGCTACGGCGATCGGGATATCTTCAGAAAGCCGTCCGAAAGTCGTCGGAGATTTCAGCAATTTTATCGAGAATTCTGTTCTTGATCCCCTGGTAAATGCCTCTTTTGAACGGAGCATCTCCTTTTCAGGTCTTTTTCGGGTGAAAGAGGGCGAACTCTTGCAGCTCCTTCCCACGGAAGCTTCAAATTTCACCTGGAACCTCTTCCCGGAGAGGGTGCTCTCCTCGACCCGGACGCTTCCCTGGATAAAAGAAATTAACCTCACGCGGTGCCATTGGTATTCGACGGGGTGTTTTGAGATTCAAGTAGATGAGTTTGCTCCTCGGTTTGTAGTGGATGTTAGTGGCCAGCAGTGGATCGTCTCGCGGGAAGGGGTGTTTGTCACTCCGGCACAAGGTGAAAAAGGGGGAGAGGATTTGCCTGTTGTTTCTGGAGTTGAACTTCGAAGTGGCTCTTTTGACCTTATGCGTTCGCGTATGGGGCACGTAGCCGAAGTGTTAGAGGTGTTCGAGACGGCAAGTGGAGAACCAGTTCGAGAACTGACGATTGGCGAGAACGGTGAGTTTACAGTGGCGCTTCGGCGGCTCGATCTCACGGTTGTCGTTGGACAGAGTTATTCAAAGTCAACCGAGGAGATTCGTGCACAAGCTTCAAGGCTCAAGCTCCTTCTGGCGCGGCTTGGCGAAGGAAGTGACGCCCTTGCGAAAGTGGATCTTGGGTTCTCCCGGGTTGGAGTTGCTACACTCAAAGCTGATGCTTCTCTTGTAGACGGCAGTGCCTCCGGGGGTTGATGTATTCGCCGCTCGCAAGAGGGGGCTCTGATTCTTTTTCTGAATCTTTGAGTTTGGTTTCCAGGGATCTTCCAAGTAATCTTTCCCTTACTTTAAGTAACTTGCAAAAAAAGCTTGCGAGACCCATCAAACTCCGTTTAAACAGAGAGGTCACCCTCTTCCGAGCGGCTCTCTTGGGTGAGGTTGCCAAGTATCGGTTCACGCGTTTAGGAACACGGCCCCAAAGAAAATGGCCCCAAAGAATAATCATCTCGTTGCTCTCGATATCGGAACTAGCTCTATTTCTGCTGCTATAGCGGAACTTCGTGAAGGCCAGACTCCACACCTAATCGGAATCGGAACCACCCCCTCTCGTGGACTTCGAAAGGGAGTAGTGATCAACATTGAAGCGACCGTTGAATCTATCCGGAGAGCCGTTGAACAGGCGGAGACGATGGCCGGGATTCAAGCGAACTCGGTTTTTGCTTCGATCTCAGGGAGTCATATCCAGGGACTTAATAGTAACGGCATTGTTGGTATTCGAAATAAAGAGGTGTCTCATTATGATATCGAGAAAGTAATTGATGCCGCAAAAGCTGTTGCGATCCCGCTTGATCGCGAAGTACTCCATGTCCTCCCTCAAGAGTTCATTATTGACAATCAAGATGGTATCCGTGAACCGCTTGGAATCTCGGGTGTAAGGCTGGAAGCAAGGGTCCATATCGTTACTGGTTCAGTTGCCAGCGCCCAAAACGTGGTGAAATGTGCGAATCGGTGCGGCTTGACGGTAAAGGATATCGTCCTCAGTCCTCTCGCGGCGAGTGCGTCGGTTTTGTCAGACGAAGAGAGAGAACTTGGAGTCGCACTCGTCGATATCGGTGGTGGAACGACCGATATTATAGTCTACCATGGTGGTTCCGTCAGGCACACGGCGGTGCTTGCAGTCGGCGGAAGTCATATCACAAACGATATCGCAGCGGGATTGCGAACGCCCATCGGGGCTGCCGAGGACATCAAGCAGCGATACGCGTCGGCGGTTGCCGATCAGAATGACGGGGTCTCGACTCTTGAAGTCGCTTCGACTGGTGGACGTGCTCCGCGTATTCTTTCGCAGTCGATGCTCGGTGAAATCGTTGAACCGCGAGTTCAGGAAATCTTTCGGCTTGTCAAACGTGAACTTGAGCGGGTTGGATGTGTTGAGTTGCTTACGAGTGGAATTGTTCTCACGGGTGGCTCCTCTCGTCTCAAGCGCATCGGCGAAGTAGCCGAATCCGTCTTTCAGCTTCCCGTTCGAATCGGTGAACCGACAGGAATATCTGGCGTGACGGATCTCATTCGTGGCCCCGAGTTTTCAACGGTAGCTGGATTGATCCTTTTTTCGTCGCGGCGACAAAATTTCTCTAACGCGTATCGTGGTCAATCGGTTGTTGGACGTACCTTTCGCAACGTTTCAAACTGGCTCTCAGAACATTTTTAGCGAAGTATTGCTGGGTTGATCGACTCGGCGAAACAAAGATTCTCAAAATGAGAGCTCACTTCCCCTATGATTTGCTCCTTAAGGTGGCCCCTGAGGGGTTGGAGGGCGCGGCGTAGCAAGCCGAGCAGCATCCTCGGTACCCGAAAGCTTGTCAACATTTATCCACAGCTGTTGAAAACTTTTTCTCTGCGGCCTCGAGATGCTCCAACGTTTTACAAACAGGGGCTCTTTTGACTTTACATTTACATTTAGTTAGTTTAACTAAGCTAAAGTAAATCGATGTTAGTCAATTTCGGTTTGTTTTTTTCCGGAATTATGTAAGAAATCCCCGGTATACGGTTGTCTGAGGGGGGCTGCTTCCTGTGGAGTGGTCACTTTCTTGACTGGGGGTGTTCGTACTCTCATCGGTTTGCTCGCTACGGTTGTGGAGAAGGCACGTTCACAGGCTGTGGACATGAGGAGAGAGGCTGTCAGCATGTCGAAACCTCTCTCTGGTCAGAGAATGAGTAGAAACTAGCGCTTTAGAGTTGGGAACAAATATGGCTGAGGATATCGCTGAAAAACTGAGAAAGAACAAAGCGTACATTAAAGTGCTCGGTATCGGAGGAGCAGGTGTAAACGCGGTCAACAACATGATCGAGAGTGGGCTTGAGGGCGTAGAGTTTTTCGCCGCAAATACTGATGCCCAAGCGTTGTTGTCGAGTCGTGCAACCAACAAAATTCAACTCGGTGATGAGATAACAAAAGGGCTCGGTGCTGGAGCGGACCCAGACGTCGGTTACGCCGCTGCTCAAGAAAGCGCTGAGCAGATTCGAAAAGCACTTGAGGGTGCCGACATGGTTTTTGTTACTGCCGGCCTTGGTGGGGGAACGGGAACTCTCGGTTCCTCAGTTGTTGCTGAGGTGGCGAGAGACCTCGGGTGTCTCACGGTCGGAGTAGTCACAAAGCCGTTTCTCTTTGAGGGAAAGCGACGCATGCGAAATGCCGAGCGTGGAATAGAAGAGCTCAGTAAGCAAGTGGATACACTCATTACTATTCCGAACCAGCGATTGCTCTCAGTGGCTGGTCGAAACACCTCGCTGCTCGAAACATTTCGTCGTGCTGATGATATTTTGTATCAGGCCGTTAAAGGTATTAGTGACCTGATCTTCTATGAAGGGCTGGTAAACGTCGACTTTGCTGATGTTCGCGCTGTTATGTCTGAAATGGGCATGGCGATGATGGGAACTGGTGAAGCGAGCGGTGACAATCGCGCGATTGAAGCTGCAGAAAAAGCAGTTTCGAGTCCGCTCCTTGAGGATATTTCGATACATGGTGCACGGGGAGTACTCATTAACGTGACAGCATCGCCTGATGTGACCTTACAAGAGGTCAACGAGGCTGCTGAATTGATCCACGCCGAATCGGATGAGGATGCGAACATTATCTGGGGGATGGTTATTGATCCGAACCTCGAAGATAAAGTTCGTGTCACGGTAATCGCAACCGGCTTTGGAGACCGATCGGAGGAAGCAACAACCCTCTCAATGGCATCAGTGTCTGCTGGAACCCCAACTGCTCATAAGCGTGAACGGACCGAAGTTCCGAGCTTTGCCCGGGGGAACGATAACGGTGGAAGCTCAACTGGTGAGGTCATCAAGCTCAAGAAACTTTCGGTACTTTCGAGTGCTGAAGATGATGAGAAATACGAAATTCCAACGTTTCTTCGAAAGCAAGCTGATTGATCTCGAATTCGCTCTTCGGAATCTGCTCTTAGGAGTGTGGGCCAAGGGGGCGCTGCTCACGGTGTCGCGAAAATCGCTGGGGATGAGGTTCTCTGGCGGAGGTATGCTTGGTCGTCAGCCCTTGGAGTACATTGTCTCGGGGTCTAGAAACATCCTTGTTCGCAAGACGCTCCTTTGGGAGAGCGAGGCTCGCTTCCGAAGCCATTTCTTATCTAATCTATGTAGTCGAAAGTAAACGCGTTGCGCGGGACGTATCCGGGAGAGAGCGGAGTAAGGTACTTTGAAGGCTTTCTTGAAAGGGGATAGCCTCGCTTCCCTAAGCGATTGAAACTTGCTGTAACGTTGAAGTTTTCTTCAATCTCCCTCGGAGTGAGAGGTTCAGCGGCGGGATAATACTTCTTTACTGACTGAGTCATAAAGAAGCGATATTCCCGTTCGAATTCCCTTTGATCTTTCCCTTTGAGATACAATACGGTTGGGGAAAGAGCGAATGCCCAGAGAAGAGAAAGTCCTATGGCTATGCAACTCAAGAGATAGAGATCCATCATAGGGAGAGTTCGGCTCGCTCCGAGAAATTCTTAAGAGACTTTTGACGGGACCGTCAAGGTCTTGAAATCAGATGGATGTTGGGCCAAAACGGTGTAGAGGCTGAGAATGAACGGGGAGGAACGTGTCGATTCAAGCAAAGAGCGGAGATAGAGTTCGAGTACACTACGTTGGTCGGTTGAGTGACGGTTCGGTCTTCGACTCCTCTCACGATCGGGGGGAACCTCTGGATTTTGTCATTGGAGAGGGGAAAGTTCTCGCTGGCTTTGAGCAGGGGATCGTTGGTCTCGGCGTGAGTGAAGGAGTTACCGTTACGCTCTCGCCTGAGGAAGCCTACGGAGAATATGACTCGCAACTGACAATGAGTATTCCAAAGGACTCCATTCCCCCCGAGCTTTCCCCAGAGAAAGGCATGACCCTCGCCATTACCAGTGGGGAGGATACGATAATGGTAACTATTATTGAGGTACAACCTGAGTCGGTTACGGTGGATGGCAACCATCCATTGGCCGGCAAGAGCCTGACCTTCGAGTGTGAACTCGTAGAGCTTTTTCCTTCTTCCTGATTACGTATCTGCCCTAGTTCGTGGGATAGATCGCTAACTTTCTAACGCTTTTTCGAATTGGTTCCCGAAGGCTGGTTCTGTGGGGCAACGGTTTGGCATACGAGTTGCTTCATGTGCTGTAAGACTTTGCGGGAACCCAAACTTTCGTATCAGTTGTGGGAGGCTGTACGATCGAATAAGTGCCCCAGTTTTTCGTTTTCATTCCTTCATTCCTGATCGAAGCGCTGGCCGAGTGAGCAATCTCACTCGGCCACTTTTTTTCTATCTTCCTAACTTTCCGAGGAATTCTCGCGAGAACTCAGGCTCGACACCCCCTACAGACTCTGTTAGCGTTCCCGAAAGTAAGTAAGCACCTCCTTTAGTTCATGAATGTTCGGTTCCACCTCGTCCTTGTATTCTGCCTCGCTGTTCAGTGTGCTCCTTTCGCTTTAAGTGAGCAGCCAAACGTTCTTGTTCTTCTCACTGACGATCAGCGTTTCGACGATTTTAATGAAACGTTCATGCCCGTAACGAAGCGCGAGGTTTGTGATAAAGGACTTGATTTTAAGAAAGCATATGTTACCACTCCGGCTTGTTGTCCCAGTCGCTCGAGTATTTTCACTGGTATGTACACCTCTCAACACGGAGTGAGAGCGAACCCCTATCAACTCAAGAAACCGACGTTCGCTGAATTGCTCAACGGACATTATTTTGCAGGACACGTTGGGAAATATCTCAACACGTGGAACGGTTCCAGGCGACCCGAATTCGATTTTTGGGTTGCTTTCGCCGGAGGCAGCCAGGACTACAAAGACCCGACGCTGAATGTCAATGGGGAATGGAAAGCCGTTGACGGGTACATTACGGATATCTTTGGTTCAAAAGCGCTTGAGTTTCTCGAGGCCTCTCTTCGTCAGGACAAACCGTTTCTTCTGCATCTCTCATTTAACGCCCCGCACTATCCAGCTACACCGCCTAAGGAGGATAAAGGCCGGTTCGCAGCCCTCCTTTCAAACCCTCGTCCGCCCTCTTTTAACACTTCAGTGCAACAGAGGCAGGATAAGCCGGTATGGCTGCGGAAAAAGAGAGCTTGGAACGCACAGGAGATCGCTGGAAACGATAGTTTCCGAGGCCATCAGCGTGAAACACTCCCGGCCGTCGACCGCGCCGTTGAAGATATTCTTTCATGGCTCGAAACCCACGATCAGTTGTCAAACACCTTGATCTTTTTCCTCTCTGATAACGGGGTTATGTCAGGTGAGCACAGTCTAAAGAGTAAAGATACTGTTTACGAAGAGGCGATTCACGTGCCGTACTGCGTGCGGTGGGATGGGCACTTTCCGGCGAGAGAGAGTGATGCCCTTGTCGCCAATATCGATATAGCGCCAACAATCTTTGCTTCCGCGGGACAAGCAGTGCCACCTACTTTCGCTGGCGTTTCGCTCCTTCCTCTTGCCGAGGAAGACGCTCCGTGGCGTGAAGAGCTTTTGATCGAAGGCTTCAGACGTTCAGGAGGAAGGCGGCCATTTGCTGCAGTTCACACCGGTCGATATGTCTTCGTTGAAAATAGCACCAAGGGAAACAAGTTCGATATTAATCGGACCGAGTTGTATGATCTCGCGACAGATCCTTACG
The DNA here is from genome assembly GCA_020434565.1 of Bdellovibrionales bacterium. Taxonomy (GTDB): domain Bacteria; phylum Bdellovibrionota_C; class UBA2361; order UBA2361; family RFPC01; genus JAGRAO01. Next base: position 282 of record JAGRAO010000118.1, on the reverse strand, counting down.
AATTGGTAAACCTGACGCATGATCCTGTTCATTCAGAGGTAAAGAATGACCTTCGAATCCGATTGAACGAGCTGCTTCGGAATTTTCGTGGCAGTCGGAGCTTCATCGTTCCAAAAGGTATTAAGGGACCGGCGCGATTTCCGAATCCACTCCGTCGAAAGGAAAAATCTTCCTGACGCTGTCTGGAAGACGCCCCTTCTCGTCTCGAGCGCTGGTCGCAGTTGTGTACAAGTCTGAGCCCCCGCATTTTTCTCTTCTCGACCACTTTTCCTGGGGGTTGTA
>JAGRAO010000117.1 GCA_020434565.1 Bdellovibrionales bacterium | reverse complement strand
TAGATTTTCTATGAGTGCTGAGCCTAAAACCGGTGCTAGTACCCAGCGATCAAAGGACGATGCTCATTCCATAAGTGCTTAATTTGAGCTTAGTAAGAAAAGTTGCCCTCCGACAATGATGGCTGTAACCGTAAGAGAGTGGATAAAGAGAACAGTCGTTGGGCTACCCTTGATGACTCCTCCTTTGTCGAGAAGCGGAGCTACGCCCCAAGAACAAACTGCAAGGAGGGCCCAAAAAATTGAGGACATAAAAACTCTCCGAAAGCGCTAAAACCTCTCCAACCTCTCTGAATGATCCGCTTCTTCTCTTCAGAGGGGAAAAAATCGCCGAGGAGAGCTGTGGGGGTATCGGGGGTCGGTTAAAGGCCACAGCCCTCTTTACTCGGCGATCCGACCATCGAAATGGTAAACGAGTTATAGCGGGGCCCAGCCAAAAGCCACCTAAAAAAAGTAATTTTTATACTTTTTATAGGACCGCATAAATTTCCTGCTTTATTTCAGTAGTTTACTGAAGATTCTTTGAGGGTTAGAGTTAATAAAATTACTTTTTGTGCCGATGCACTCTTCAGTCTCTGATTCTTTGCGGTTCGCTCGATGGAAATCTCTCGTAACACGATACTTCACTGTCTGGAACTCGTCCTCGTACCGATAGTTCGGTTCTGTTTGAGGCACTCTCTCACGATCGGAGATCTTCGGTTTGTCGCGAAGAAGGTTTTTATGCGCGAAGCAAAAAGAGAACTCCTCAGAAGAGGAGAAAAGGTCAACATCGCTCGACTCTGCGTGCTCTCGGGGCTCTACAGAAAAGATTTTGACGACCCAGATGGAGCCGATACCAAAGCGAGGGAGGGTAATCTGGTGATGCGGGTGTTGGGACTCTGGGAGCAGGGAGACGAGTATGTCGATCGGAGCGGCAAACCTCGGATTCTCTCGTACAGAGGTGAAGATAACGAATTTCAGAGGCTCGCAGCTTCCGTCACCACTGCCCTGAGTTCAGGCACTATTCTCTTTCAGCTTGAGAGAATGGGAGCAGTTGAAAAGACTCCACGCGGACTGAAACTTACGAGATCGGTGCAGTTTGTTCAGGAAGACCTTGAGATGGGTTTCGAAATTGTGACAAAAGATATTGATGGCGTGATTCGTGCGGCCGAAGAGAATCTTTTGCGCCTGAAGGCTATGCCAAATCTCCATATTCGGACCGAGTATGACAACGTGTCATCAAAAGATTTACCGAACGTTCAAAAGTGGGTTCTTGACCAGGGTAAGGCATTTCAGCGTCGAATGAGGAAATATCTCTCGAAATTTGACCGCGATATTCACCCGAAAAACCTCGGCGATGACAATTCGCTCGATTCGGATCGATGCTTCATCTCTGTTGGCACATTCTCTCTCTCTGGTGACTACCGTGATTTCTATCAGTTCGAAAACGAGGAGCCAGGGTCCTAGACTTTCAGGATCCGTTGGGGAAACCCTTCTGTGGTTTGAGCCAAAAAGTGTTTCAGAGAACGGGTGCTGGACTGGTCTACGAATTCTTCGTAGCGAAATGGAACGAATGCTAAAAAAAACTGAATCACCGCTACCTCCAACTTCGAGAAGAGGAAGTATCGGGGAGGGGTATATCCGTGCTTTCGCATTTACGTCGATTCAGAAGCTCTGAACGGGGAGTCTCAGCAGTTGAGGCAGCCATCTTGCTTTGTCTCATGCTCGTGCTTGTGACCCCCTCGTTCTCAAGTGTGCTTTCCTCTTCCAGTGGTTCGTTTGACCAAGCCAGTCTCACGCTCCTTGGCTTTGGTGAGAGTGGCCCGCTCTTTGTGCAGGCCGATTACAACAACCCGCAGGCTGATACAGGAGGGGCTTACTCCCTTGGTGGCGGACAAGCCTCAACGGGCCTTGATTCGACGTCAGAAGATTTCTTTTCGATTGATGACTACAATTCCGGAAGCGGTGGAAGTCATGGCACTGGAAACCAGGGACTGAGCGGCTAGGTCTCTGGTCTTTTTGCCGGCCCTTTTTTTGAGCCTATTCTTACCTTTGGCAAGAGGTTTGGTCGATCCGAATCTTTGGGATGGTGATTGAGAGCCAGCTTCCCGCTTTCCGCTCAAAACGAACTTCCACAAAGAACGCCAGGAGCTTCATGATTGGCGTGATGAAGAAAGAGAGAAAGCATTTCCCGTTATACGTATAAACGTATACTTTCCTCTGGACAGTAGCCATGATTCACTCCGTAACGAATTAAAGTTCTCTCGGTATCTAACGGCAACCTAAGAGATTTTCTGAAGCTTTTTTTTTTTTCAGGAAGAGAGGGGAGCTATTTCAGTGATTTTTCTGGAAAAAGAGGAAAGAGCAGGGCAGTACTTTAGGCGCTTGATGGGAGAAGCCACGCTCCTTTTCGGGCTACTCTTTACCTTCTATTTTGTTCTTTCGGTGGAGCGCTTCGTCGCTTCAGATGAAGGCTTCTATCTCTATGCAGCCAAGCTCGTCACCTCCGGATCGCTCCCCTACTTTGACTTCTTCTACCCGCAGATGCCGCTCCTGCCGTACATCTATGGAGCGTTTCTCTCTCTCTTTGGCTTTAGTTGGTTTTCTGCGCGAGCACTTGCGTCACTCCTGACAACCTTTATAGCGGTACTTTATTTTCGACAGACTGAGTACAAGAGTTCTCGCGGTCTCGCTCTCCTTGGGCTCGCTCTCTTTGTCCTGAATGGTTCGCTCTTAGGTTGGTTTCCAATCGCAAAGACCTATTCCCTTGAAGTGGCGCTCTCTTTTCTCAGTTATGTTCTCGTTTCCCGTTCGCGTACCCAGGCCGGGAGATGGCTGCCCGTGCTTGCTGGAATAGCAACCGGGCTCACGGTGAGCGTGCGTCTCTTCTATGTGGTGCTGATCCCAGTTTTTCTTGTCTCTCTTGTGTTTGGAAAAGAGGGCAAGAGAAATTCGTTGCTTTTCTTGGTCGGAGGGTTTCTCACTTTTCTTCCGCACCTGGCGATGATGATGGCGGATTTTCAGCTGTACTATTTTAACAATTTTGGCTTTCATCAACTGCGAACTTTTCGTCCACCTGAGGTCGATGCCCAGGCGAAATGGAATATTGTAAAGATGCTTCTTGGCATCAAAGCAGACAGCCGAGTTGATGGTTTACAATCGGCAATTGTCCTCTATTCAGTACCGATATACGGACTTGTCTGTCTCTTTCGGCGAAGATTTCCAGAGCTTTCGTTTTGGATCGCTCTCGTCCTCTCGATAACCTATCTTTTCCCGACTCCGCTTCACGCTCAGTACTATTCAACCGTTATGCCCTTTGGGTTGGTTTCTCTCATACTGCTTGTTTCCGAGCTCTCTTCGATCATGAGAACGCCGCTCGTTCGAAGATTTGCGGCCGTCATCGGTGTGCTTCTCTTGGTGGTCTACGTTTGGCCCTTTCGTGAAAGTATCGAGCGGTACACCCAGACAGGTGCCGGCGTAAAAAATATAGACCCTGATACTAAGGAGCTCTTTGAGCGCCCGAATGTTGAAGCCGTGTCCGCGGCAATTGACCAAGAAACCTCTCCTGGCGAAAAAATTGTGGTCCAATGGCCTGGATATCTCTTCCAATCTCACGCCGAGGCCTATCCCGGACTCGAAAACCAGTTCTGGATCCGGGTCGGGCGAAAACTCTCAGCTGAAGAATTGAGCCGGTACCACCTCTTCCGCGATGAAGATATCGTTCGTGTTCTTCATGACCCTGAACTGAAACTCGTCGTGGTTGCCGATACCCGCCTTCAGGGCTTTATCGGGAAGCGCGCGAAAAAGATTTTAGAGGACTCAGGCTTTCAATCGACCCGTGAAATTGCCGGGGTGCGCTTTTATAGAAAAGTTTCGTAGAGGCTTCACCCCGCGCGAGAGAAGCTCTGTCTCTTCCAAATGTTAGCGTTCTTTTGCCCAATCGGTAACCGCTTTCAAAGGTCGCTGGCCCATGTTTTGCACTCTTCCACCTATCGGAAAGCGTTCTGTCTCCCTTCTGTTGAGACACGACCTCCGGTGACGACGACGACGAACGAAATAACTTGGTTTCAGGGGAGCTTGCTAGGGGCTTCTCACGCTCTTCGATTGTTCATAAGGAGCACTTGTGAAGGTATTTCGTACTCTCTTTGGTTTATCGGTTCTCTCTCTTCTTTGCCTCGGTCTTGCGATAGATGCTCAAGCAAAGCCCAAAAAGAAGAAGTCATCCTGGAAAAAGGTGGAAGCGGCAAACGTCTTTTACACCTCAGTTACAGTAAATCTTTCATCTAAGAAAAATAAAAAGAAGAAGAAAAAGAAGAATAAGCGAGCTAAAACTAAAGCCTACCAAGTGGCCTGCCTTGTTTCTGGGGAGAGTGCTGCCGCAGGGCAGACCCGGAATGGTCGAAAGGGGCTTGAATGGCGAACTCTTGCTGCTTGGAAAAGGGCTTCAAAGACCCGCACGAAGAAAAATCAGATCGCAAAGCTCATTCGACAAGTTAAAAATTCAAACTCGTGTGCAATTACCGACGACGACAACGGCGACGGAAACCCAGTAGCGCTTGATCTCTCGCTGTACACCGGCCCGTTTGGAAAATCTCAAGCTCAAACCCTCTACGAAAGATTCTGCTTCGGAGGCTCAGAGGCTGAAGTGAATTCTGCCGTGAGCAGAGGACTTGCTGCTACGGTCGATTCTTTGGGCCACTGGGTGAACGAACCGGAGATTGAAGACGTTCGAAATCAACTCATCTGCGATTCGTACGTCGATGGCGAAGACAACGATCCTCAAAGGAACTGTGACGCTACAGATCCGAACGACATGAGTCGGTCTGGGTTGAGGTATAGCCTGTACCACCGCTTCGCTGGCAAAAACTGTCTCTTCAACAAAGCTTTCGAATTTTTAAGTGATGAACGACTCGCTGCAAATATCGAAGCCGGAATCGATGGAGAATCCCAACACGTCACCAAGGTCTACGTGAATAGCCTCTACAATACGTTGCAGGGCGGTGGAGATTTCAAGGAAATAATTAAGAACTTTGCCTCTATCGACAACGGTGGGCTCGTTGCCTGGGGCAATCTTGACCAAGATAAGAACTGGTATGCTCCAGCGCGTGACGTCCCTTTTAACGAAAACTGGTTTCGTGAACTGTGTGAGCTCGGAACAATTGGCGCTACTCATCCGCTGACCGGTGAGCCGAACTATGATTATCGAACAATTGTCGCTGGTTCACTTGCACTCACCGGCGGAGATTGGCTCCGTATTCAGATCCCTACCGCCCAAAACGGAGAGCGTACGGTAAAGTATCCGAACTATAATTCGTTCCTCCATGCCCCTGGGACATTTACCCTCTTTCCGGGCACGAAGTATGAAACCCAGGTTTCAGATACCAATGATGTCGTGAACGTTCTGTTGTCGGATGAACGAACCCCTCTGAGCCTCGCCAAAGACCTCTGCGAGGAGTTTGTTACTCTTCCATGTCCAAACTCTGCGATTGAAACGATCGCGGGCTGGATTAAAGACAACAACTTTAAAATGATTCCGACGATCCAGCGGATAGCTCGCTCCACTGCAGTGTATACACCCTCGAATCGGAAGAGCCTGGTCGCCAAACCGATTGAAGTAATGTTTCGATATCTCCGGGCGGGATTGCCGATTTCTCGAGTCGGAAACGAAACGAAACGCGTGCTCAACCACCGAAGCATCGATCGTATTCTTGGAGATCTCGAAAATAAGGTCCTCCTTCCAAATACTATCTTCGGTGTCTTTCCGGAGCGGGAGGCGAATTCCTTTAGTATTCCAAAGCGTCGAAATGAATTTTCAAATGATCTCTTAGATCGAGACACTCCGAATTTTGTTGCTTCTGGATTTGATTTTCGACATCTGATTCTTGATCCAATCCACGCTGATGGCGAAGCGGGAGCGAGAGCGCTTATCGACAGAGCGATGGATTTCTTGAACGTGAGAAATCTCAATACCGCACAAAAAAACCAACTCATTGAGTATCTCTCGTATCGTGCAGAGAACTGTGACAGTTGTCCGAGCGGTATTTACCTCCAGCGGGAGCCGTTTGATCCCTTCGTTGCTCCAGGGCTTGATCCGTATGTCTGGCCAGACAATAACAATCAAGGCCAACAATCTCAGTACAACAACGCCGACTACCAACTCCGTCGAGCAGCAGGAGTATTCAAGATGCTCATGGACATGCCGGAGTTCTGGGCAAAATAGAAATTCTTCAGAGGGAAAAACGATATGTGTAAGCCAAAGAAATCTTCAAAGAAATGGTCACGCCGGAAATTCCTGAAAGCCGCAGGGATAGTAGGGTGTGGAACTGCTGCCCACTCGTTCTCGAGTGTTTTTTCACCTATGAGAGCGTGGGCTTTCTCGGGCGGAGCAGCCAAGACGATCATTCATATCGATCTTGATGGCGGATGCCCGCTGAATATTAGCCCGATATTTCGATCGGCCTACTACGACAAGAACCCAAATATTTCATATCAACCCGGAGATGCAGGGGTTCACGTCCTCTCAAGTGAGCAGGGGCTTCATCCAGCTCTCACCGAAGTAAAGCGCCAGTGGGACAACGACAACCTGGCAGTCTTTAATCTTGTTGGATATCAGGGAGAAAATAGATCTCACGAGGGAAGTAGCATGATTATGGAATCTGGGGTGACACACACCTCAGGCGTTGGAGGTTGGATGGGGCGACTCGCGTGTCAGCTTCCGAGTAACCCCGTAGCAGGGATAGCACTTTCGACCTCTTCTGGAACTCTGCTTCAGTCAAATTGTGAATCTCGACCGCTTGCCCTAAATAACTTGGATAGTCTCGGAGAAGATACATTCTACTACGCTCAACACACAAAGTGGCTCCAGATTACTCGGGATGGGCTTTTTGCAAGTGCCAGTTCACCGGGAGCAAATCGAGGTCTTCGATTGCTGAATGACGCAAATCAAGATTTTGATCGTACCATTAACTTGATTGAAGAGGAATTAAATGCAGGTCTTCCGGTGGGGTTCCCGAACTCTGGAATTGGTCAACAGCTGCGCGACGCTGCGCGAATCATTCAATCAGATCAGATTCCGTGCTGTGTTATTTCTTGTTCACAGGGTGGATACGATCTTCACTCAGATGAGCGCTCACGGTTACAGAATCGACTCGGTGAACTCAACGATGCCCTAGCTGCATTCGGACAAACCATGGATCAGCTCGGAAGATCAAATGACTATGTTGTGATGATTTCAACAGAATTTGGAAGAACTCACGAGAATGGTTCCCAAGGAAACGATCACGGGCACTGCCAGACGATGTTGGTGTATGGCGGAGCAGTAAATGGCGGAATTAAGACCCCAACTCCTTCAAACTCATACATTCAGTCTCAGGGGTCATATTTTCGAACCCATGAAATTGAATTTCAGTCAGTCATAGGTGGTGTTGTTGCGTATGGACTTGGCCTTGATGCTCAGGCCACGTTCCCAGAGACCAACTCTTTCTTCAATATGTTTGCGTAGAGTTTTTGCTGATGCGATGGAGTCTCATTTTTATACCGCTCCTTGTGATGGGGGCCGCTAGAATCTCTGTTGATGAACTGGTCTCGACTTCGGTGGTTATTTCTAACGGTGGATTCAGCGAAGTTGTAGATCTCTACTGTGGAGGCGGAGCTCCCTATGCGCTCAAAACAAGGGGTACCCGAATTACCCCGAAACCGTACGCGACTCTTGTAAGGCGTGCCAAAAAGAAATTTACAATTCGCGGAGTGGGGAAGAGTAGCCTCAGGCGCCTAAGAAAGATTAACAAAGCAGGTAAATCAGCTTGTCTCGGTCTTGAGCCGAACGGAACGCCAACACCTACTCCGACACCGAGCCAAGACGAGGGATATTTCAATTCCGCTGGCGATGTTACCGCACTTGGAAAACAGGTCTTTGAAATACCTTCTCAACTTCGCGCAAACATCTGGGATGGCATGATCATTTGGGAGCAGACGTGCGGCTGTCACGAGCTTCGGTCGAAATCCACAATGCCACTGATCCGTGAAGCAATACTGCAAGAACCGATGTACTTTGATCAAGCGGCTCTTCCAGACGAAGATCTCGCCAACATTACTGCGTGGCTGTTAAAATTTCGTTCCCCGGAGCTTGATAGCTACTAGCCCCACCTTAAAACGTGCCAAGCACTTTCAGTGAAAGCACTGGAAGTGCAATTGAGAGAATAAAGAGCACGCTACCTGACGTCCAATTCCCGAGGAAAACGAGTGCTGCACCGAGAAGAAACGATGCTATTCCAAAAGTTCGCGAGATCATAAGAAGAATGGCAGGACCCCAGTTCCCGAGTGCATGGGCTTCGCCTTGTGCTAGCCACATCGTTCCACAGAGAAACACGATTGAGGCGATAAGCGCTCCCCATCCAGCTACTGCCACAGAGCGAGAGATTCGCGTGCGATACGCAAGGTCGAACTCTTGAGAAGGGGATTCGTCTTGCTGCTCCAGATTCTCAGATGGCATCGCTCGTACAAAAGAAGAGGCGAGCAAAGAGCTCTACCGTTTGCCAAAAGAGATTATCTCGAATCTTTGAGGATTCCTACGAAGAAAGCACACGAGAGCCTGAAGAGACCTTCGCTAGAAAGCCCGAATCTCCATAAGGCTTGTTGTTCCTGGCATCCTAGGGTTGAGACCGGCTGTCATCACCGCAAGAGAGCCGTTGTCGTAGTTCCCCCGGGTTCGTACAGCTTCTAAGGCCACCTGGAGCTCCTCTTCGCCCTGTTGTCCCTGCTCAAATTTTACTGGAACGATTCCCCAGTAGAGACACATTCTGCGGAGAGCTTCTTCACTTGATGAAGCCCCATAAAGAGTCTGCTGAGGTCGGTACTTTGCAATAAGTCGCGCAGAGTTCCCGGTTTCAGTACATGCAATTACAGCGTCAGCTTGAACCTTGATTGCAGCGGCTGCTGCGGCATACGCAACCGCATCTGCAATAGTCGCTGAGTCAGATCCCCTCAATCGAGGGCGGTACTCTTCGAAATCAAACTCTCTCTCTGCCTCAGCCGCAATTCGACCGAGGTGTTCTACAGCCAAAATCGGGTGCTCACCGATAGCAGTCTCCTCTGAGAGCATAAGCGCGTCAGCTCCTCCCATAACCGCGGCTGAGATATCAGTCACCTCTGCTCGGGTTGGGCGAACTGCTGTGATCATCGAGTGCAGCATCTGAGTTGCGACGATCACTGGAATCCCTCTAAAGTTTGCTTCTTCGATCAGCCGCTGCTGAACTCGTGGTACTCTTTCGAGTGGAAGCTCGAGCCCGAGGTCACCCCGTGCAACCATCAAACCGTCCGAGACATCGAGGATGTCAGAGATATTTCTCAAAGCGCTCTTTCGCTCAATCTTTGCAATGATTCGGATATCAGCTTTAGGATTCCTCTGCTTGATCTCTTCCCTGAGCTTTAAGACATCACGTGCATTGTTCACAAACGAGATCGCGACATAGTCGACATGGTTATCGACCCCCCACCTGAGATCGGCGAGGTCCTTCTCGGTAGTCGCCGGGAGATCGATTTCGCTATCAGGAAAGGCGATTCCGACGCGAGAGCGAATCCGTCCACCCTTTGTAATGAGGCACGTTACGGAGTCGCCGTCGACCTTTTGTGCTCGCAGTTCAATGATCCCATCTGCCAGCAGAACCTGCTGACCTGCCTTTAAGACCTTTGCTGGGTCGAGTCCTTCGACAAAGATCACTTTGTCGTCAGAGAGACTCTCCTCAGACTTTCTCAGCGTGATGAGATCCTGGTCGCGGATCGGCAGGAAATCGCCCTTCACGAGCGAGATCCGGATCTTTGGCCCGGAGAGATCCTGGAGCACCGCAACCGGTCTTCCGAGCCGCTGAGAGATCTGGCGAATTCGATGCAATACCTCGAGATGTTCATCGTGTGAACCGTGTGAAAAGTTCAGCCGACAAACATTAACTCCCGCGCCGATAAGCGCTTCGATTTTTTCAGGCGAGCGAGTTGCGGGACCTATGGTGGTAATAATCTTTGTTCTTCGGTTTGAGCCAGCGGCATGCGTTGGAAGGAAAAAATCATCGGTCATAGGTACGTGGTCCGGTAGTTAGGGTTACTGTAAAAAACTTGAGCGCTCCGCCACCTGGAGCGAACGGAGGATCTGCTCTTCATTGATCCCACCACTTGCAAAGAGAAGCAACAGCTCACTTGCCAGGCTCGTAATCTGAAGCGATGGGGCATCGGTAGAAAAAGTGTACGGAATCCCAAAATCGTCAAAAGTGCTCACCACCCGAGCATACTCCTCTATGCTCGAAACTGCACGGGTGAGAAGGTTTGACTTAACGCAAAGCTCACAAACGATCCCTCTCTCTTTCAAGAGTTTGAGTCCGCGGTCGTCTTGCTTGTCCCAATAGGCCCGGCACGCCGAGATCGGGTGTGCCACGCGCTGCGGCTCGAGTGCTTCAATAGTCTTGATAAAGGTCTCAAGGCTTACATGTTTTGTTTCGCCTACATGGATTGTTCTTCCGACCCGACTTCCGGCGGTATCAAAGACGAGCTTCATTCGAGCGAGGGCATCTTTGTCAGAGAGGGGGTCTGCTGATTCGGGACCAGCGAGATCGACCCCAACGATATTTTTTTCACTTTCAGTCCAGTGGGCGACCTTTTCAGCAAGAATCATGTTCGCTTCATGCGTCATATCCCGTCCAAAGCAGATGAGAAGGCCGGTTTTGATCTTGTGCTTGAAGCCGATCTCAACATCTTGGACCGCTCTGCAAGCTGACCCCATCACTCGATCGACGTCGTAGAGGCCAGCGTGTTTCCCCTTGAGAAACACCGCTCCCGTTCGCTTTAGAGGGTTAAAGCGGAGTTCAAGGTTGGAAATTGAAAAGAGCGGGGTATCCTCAACACCCTCGCCGCTTGGACCGAGATGCATCATCCCACCTGTGAGGTACGCTCGGTGAATCGCTATAATAAGGCTCTCTCGCACCGCATCGGGACCACTCTGAATAAGCTCTATCCGATCGTAGATCTCAAGGTAGCTATCAAGGTCAGTTACTCGATCCTCTTCGCGTTTGAGGCGGTGGATAAACTCTTCGTATCCATTTCCCATTCCGCGAATACCGCGCGCGATGGCGATCTCCCATAAACGAAAGAGGGGCACAGATCCCCCGAGGTGAACGTGAAGCTCAGTTGCGTGCTTGGGCCAGTTTAACTCTCGAAAGGCTTGGGCGTGTTTTTGAATCTGGTCCATGTAAATATAAAACGACGGTTTAAAACAGTTTAAGCTTCCGGGTGAGTACCTTTTCGGACTTTTCAGAACCGGGCCTCTCTGACGCCACATCATAGACGTAGGACAATCTGCGAGAAAGCGATTTTCAATGAACTCGAAAAAACCTCGATATCAGAAGAAGGTAGTATCCTTCGGGGGCAAAGACCTCACCCTCTACAGT
>JAGRAO010000116.1 GCA_020434565.1 Bdellovibrionales bacterium | reverse complement strand
CAAGCACTCAGACGAGTCACGGAGCGTGTAAAAATATGTAGGGAACTCCCCCCCCTCTCTCTCGGATGACAGCTCCCCATCTCGAAAGAAAACTTACTCTCCACTTCGAACCTCTTCCCATCTGTTATGAGCCTCGAGACGAAAACTTGATAAACTTTCGTCTAGTAATTTTGACTAGTTATGTGGCTCCGTCGCTAATTCCTGAAGGGCACCCGACCGCCTTAAATCCGTCAAGTTTCCCCCTCATTGCCGGTTCTTCCATAATAAATTCAATAGGTCACGTGTGGCACGTGCATTCGTTGCAGGAGAGGCGATATGCTCGTCTTAACGCACGTCACCCCTATGAGTTCGGCCACGCAGAGTAAATTGTTGTCCCTCCCGACAAAGCCCTTCCTGCTTGTCTGTTCGTGTATATCACTTCTCATGTGCCTCTCCGGATGTGTTCAGACCTCCCTGACCGTTTCAGAACTCTCTCCCGATGTATTTCGTCTCGCTGCGTTGAGTCAGCAACCACTTGCCCTTGAAGTCACGGCGTTAGCTGATCCGCACGTCGGAAGGCAATTTGGCTTTGGGATACTTCCTCTCGGCTCGGTTTCTGTTCCAAAGAGTCAAACGCTCCTCTATCGGGTCCTCTACCAGGTAGCTGCTGAAAGAGGATTCAAACCTGTCACTTCCTCTGGCGACGGAACGGTTCCCTCTCTTAAAGTAATCTTTCGTAATGCATCGGTCATGGCTTATGACCTTCTCGTTCAGCGAAAAGTCGTTATTAAAACCGAACTCGAAGCCACGCTGACTTCGAGCGGAGGATTGATTCGGTTTCACCAGCGCTCTCGGAAGCGGTATAGCCGATTCGTATCTCTCCCGTTCGCAAAAGAGCTCTCAGCTGCTCTTGAGACAACTCTTCGTCTTCACCTCGAGGAATTCTTTGATGATTTAGAAAGAAGGATCGCCAAATGAGAAGAGCGATTAAGAGAATCCTCATGTGGTACTTCTCTCTCATACCGACTCCACATGGGTTTGGAGAGGTTATGGACTCCGATCAGCGAGTACTTCTCGTCACTCAGGGCCGTTCACTTATTCTTGAGTCACTCCTTTCGGCGCTTTCCAAGCGATTTCAAAGAGGAGAGACAACATACCTCTCGTCTGATCAGCTCGCTTCCCAGTCGCTTCTCCAGATGAATTACTTCTCACTGAACGACTTTGAGTCTCTCGAAGAGATCGCCGGGCGCCTTCGAAGCTCCCCTCTCCTCTTTCGGTATAGCGTCCTCAATATCTTTCGGAGCAAAGGTCCTCTTGTGAGTCGCCCATCCTACCAAATGCGAACACTCGACTATGCCATCCTTCTCCTCTCTCCTATCTTGCACTGTCGTTTCTTTTTGATCCTCTTGGGCGAAGTAAAAACCCTTCCTTCTCATTCTCGAGTGAGTGTTGGTTTGCTCTCCCGCAAGCTCAAACTCTCATTTCACGAGAACGTTCGGATGGTGAGGGGGACTCCTTTTCAGAGCTTCGCTGCGCAACGCCGAATTGTCCTCGGAGGGAGATCGTTCGAACAACAGCTCGAAAAGCTCAGTGACGAAAGTGGAGTCTCTCTTCAACAACTTCGAAAACGCGCTGCAAAACTTTTCTCGTCGATGGCAGCGCGTCCAATCTCTCTCATTTACATTCCGACAGCCGTTGTTCTCCGTTTCCTCCTTCGCAGAATGTTTTCGGATATCCGAGCCGCAGGACTTGACCGGGTCGCCAAGAGCCTTCGCAAAGACACGGTCATTTTGGTACCCCTTCACAGGAGCCATCTCGATTATCTCATTCTCTCGTGGCTTCTCTATAACGCGAACCTCAATACACCACTGATTGCGGCCGGAATTAACCTCAGCTTCTGGCCCTTCGGACCGATAATTCGAAGTCTTGGCGGTTATTTTGTGCGGCGGAATGCTCAAGAAGACTCGCTTAACTCTCTCGTGTTAAGCCGCTACGTGAGCTATCTCGTTCGAAGGGGGCACCTCCAGAAATTCTTTATCGAAGGGGGGCGAAGCCGAAGTGGACGCATGCGAGCTCCAAAACTTGGACTCCTCCAGATCATGGTCGAGACATATCTTCGTCGAGAGAAACGCGATATCGTTTTTGTTCCTGTGGCCATCACCTATGAACAGGTAGTGGAAGAATCCGAGCTCGCTTCTGAAAACACTGGAAAGGAGAAAATCGAAGAGAATCTTCGATCACTCTTTCGTGCCCGAAGCTTTCTCAAAGAAAATCACAAAGAAGTTCTCGTGCACTTCGGCGAGCCGATTCGCCTCTCCGAGTTCGAGCGGGCCCACCATCAAGACCAGCAGCTCACGAGAAAACTCGGCCTTCAACTGACGAGAGATATCCGGGACTACTGCGCGGTATCTCTGAGAGCCCTTACCTGTACGGCACTTTCTCTTTCGCCAAGATACGCCCTCTTTCAACGAGAGCTTACAGGGGTTGTTATTCGCCTGGCAGAGATCGCTCGGCTCCACCAGACTCTCCGTGGCAGAGCAGATATGGCTGCTTTTAGCCCCTCGCTCCAGCGATTTCTCGATCGAGCAGGACAAGGAGAGCTTGACGTGGGGCACATCGTCTCTCGTGAGCAACTCGGCTCGACAACGCTGCTTTTCGTCCCCGGATCAAAGAGATTCACTGCTGACTTTTATCGCAACGGGGTCCTCCATCTTTTCGTTCCCCTCGGCCTCTTCTCTATTTCGCAGCTGCTCTATGACGAAGTGCGTCTCGATCGTCTCAAACCGCTCGCTGACCTTTTGCGGGCTGACCTTCTTCTTCCCGATTGGGATGAATATCAAAAGGAGCTCGAGCACTACCAACAGATTCTCGAGAAGCAGGGCTTGTTGCACAGCGATTCGGGAGCGCTCACTCTCACTTCAGATACTTTAGGTGATTTTTGTCCAAGCCTTCTCTTGGGCCAAATCCAATCGTATCGCTGGGTGCTTTCGCTCCTAGCAACATTCAGAAACTCAGAGGTAGTCGACTACGATACCTTTCAGGAGCTCATTAAGGACAAGACGATTCTCGCGAAGTACCTTGGAGCAACTGACCGAACTGAATCTCGAGCGTTGACCAGTCTTCAATCTGCTCTCGAAGCCCTCAACGCTGTAGGCATTCTCGAATTCGAACGGGAAAATGGGAGAAGATCCCTTATACGTGTGCTCCGACCGTTCCAGGAAGAATCCGCACTTTTATCAGAGATCGATCTTCGAACGAGAGAATGGTCGCTTGCATTCGAGCAAAATTTTCTCTTCGGTGTTGTGGGACCAAGTGAATGAAGCCGACCCAGTCTGTTCTTCTCATAGCACTCGTCGGAGAGGGGGCACTCTATATTTTAAGCCTCCCGTGGCTTCTCCACTCAGGCTGGGATCCCGTTTGTGCCGCTTCAGGGGCAATGGTGGCCGCTGGAACGGTTGCAGCTCTTCTCCTCTTTGGGCTGAGCTTTCGCTGGATTGAGGCGCTCCTCTCGCACGAAAAGCCCTCTGCCTACCGGCGTTTGTACAAAGAGGTACTCCTTCCCTTGGCCTCCTCGCTCAGCGGACGCGAAATTTTTTTAATTGCATTTCTGTCGGGAACAGCTGAGGAAATTCTCTTCCGGGGGGCAATTCCGTGGTACCTTACGTCTCTCGGTTTCGGGACACTCCTCGCTCACGGAGTGAGCAATTTCGCTTTTGCATCAGTTCATTTTATCGGTTCATTTCGAGAGTTTGGCAGACTTATCCCCATGTATTTCTGTGTCGGTTGTCTCTTGAGTTGGCTCGCCCTCTCCTTTGATTCCCTCATGCCAGCAATGATCTGCCACGGGCTTGTAAACTTCCTTTCTCTTAGTCTCTTAAAGATTCGCTCCCAGAGTTCGTAAGATTCCGTCCTTAAAAAACGGAATTTCCTCAATTGCTTGAGGACAATAAATTTTCCATTCTTTCCATTGATGGCCGTGGTACCATCTACCACCCATCTCAAATGTTCGTTCTTTTCAATTCGGATCTGAGTCTAGACGAAGTTCCCGTGCGGAGCCGACACGCACCCGTGTTCGTGTCGGCTTGGCCGGGTGCCAACCGAGGTTTTTGGACTACCTTATAGTCCGAGATCCCAGGTTCCTCATCGTGGGGGACGTGAAGGAGGAGGTTTTCCTTGAATTCGATGGAAAGAGAATCCGGAGGAGAGGAAGGAGGCTTGAGCCTCATCCCTGTGTCACACAGCAAGATGGCAGAGATGCTCAATCAGGTGACCGATCCGGTACGGATCAACGACACAGTGAACGCTCTCGCCGCCGCTCTCGACCAGTGCTATCAGCTCTTCGCCATTCGGACCGGACGCCAACTCGGTGTCGGCTGCATGGTGAGTGCCCGCAACGGTCGACGGCAACGTGAACTCATGGCCCAGCTCGACGACTTCATGTTCCGACTCAGGAACGAAGCCGGCGTTGAGCGAGTCGTGACAGGCGGAGGACCGTTCTGTATGGAACGGTGCGCTACCTGTGCCGTGAACAACGGCATGGAAGCAGTCGAGGTCGAACTCAACCTCCCTTCTGAGCACGAGCATCGAAACGGAGGATACAAATCCGTCAAGATGCCTCGGCACAACTTCGATCCGAGAATCATGACGATGCTCGCCCAGTGCGACATCGTCTTCGGGCTCGATCCCTATGGGGTGGGCACAGCCTACGAGATCTTCGCCGCTATCCAGCGGAACCAAGCGCAGGAATCGTTTGGTGACGACAACGGCGTTCCGCATGTTCCGCGCTACTACAGCGGGGTTCGATTGCCTCAACAGGTGATCTGCATCGGCCCAAAATGGACGCTTCTGCGACAGATGATGCGGTCGATGAAAGACGAAGGCACGGTCGGAGAGGAGGAGCTTTCGTTCCTCCATTTTGTCGACACCCTCGATGAGGGAGCCGACATCGCGGTTGAATTCTCCACCAGATGGAGAGAACGGGCCAAGGCGATCTTCGGAGACGATCTCGTTTCCGATCCGCCTGGCACATTCAACTAATGCCGAGTCTCGTGGAGTGTGATTCCTCACACCGTGCCTGAAGCCGTGGGGTTGGGTTGGAAACGACCCATCCCTGCGCTAGCAACTCCTCTAGGCGGGAGCGGGCAAGAGTGCCTGCTCTCGCCTTTCACACCGCGCCGACCCGAAAGGTTCGGTGCCGTGTTTCTCTCTCCTTCTGTGGGGACGGGCCGGTCACGGTTCGTCCTCACATTTGAAACTCCTTGCGCGCTGTGCTGTTCCGGAAGGTTCGGCACCGCGTTTCTCTCTCTCCTCCTGCGAGGACGGGCCGGACACGGTTCGTCCTTGCATTCGAAATCTCCCTGCGCGTTGCGCCGAATCGAAAGGTTCGGTGCCGCGCTTCTCTCTCTCTCATCCTGCGGAGACGGACTGGAGACAGTTCGTCTTCGCATTCCGACCTCGTTTCTCCCTCCGGCAGGGGTGGATCCTCTGGGTCCACTCCTGCTTTTTGGAAGTCTGTGATTCAGTCGGGGAGCTTTGGAGATTCCTCCCACCGGCGGGAGTAGGTCGACCAGCGACCTACTCCTGCTTTCGATTTTTTGAGTGAAGTTTGACTCACTCCAAAGGTTTCCAGGCACCCGTCCAGAAGCCTTCTCATTCTGTGCTCTCTGAAAACTACTAAGAATACTCTACAAATTGTTGAGATTAGGATTTTGCGAACTCAGCTGGACTGAAGATTTCGAATTGAGAGGGAAGCTGAAAGATCTCCTCTCAGCACGAACCAATCAAACACCCTTCTGATTTTCGCGGATACGTACGAACGAAGCTCCTGGAGAAATCGATCTTTTCAAGAAAGAACGCTCACAATTTTTTCAAAAAAAATCACCTTGTTTTGACACAAATCCTGTCGATAGATTCCTGTAGCGATACAATCGAGCACAAATCTGAATGAGACATGGAGACAGAGAGAGAGATTTCAGCGACGATCTGCTGATTACCTTCAGGAATCTGATCCTCTTCTTTTGTGTCTTCGTTACCCTCTTTGCCAATTCGCTTCATGCACAAGAAGCTCGGATTTCCCGTTCTAAGATGAAGAGGGCTCTTCTCAAGCAAGACCGAGAAATTACCTCGACAACCCCGTATCGATTATCCCTTGAATCATCGGTGACTGATATTTTCAACAGTTCGTCAAGCGAAACCTTATACGACGAACTGACCCTACAACAGCTCCGTCTGCTGAAGGAACGCGCGCTCCCAATTTGGAAATCTGACGATGCCGATCCTGTCCGTATGCAAAGGGTAACGGAAAAGGCACTCTCTATGCGCCTTCTCGAGTCAGTTTCGAATCAACTCATGGAGTCCGACTTGCGTGATTCTTTCGAGGCGCTTCGAAGCTACTTCCGCTCCCTGAACGATTTCTTACGCTACAGCGTTCAGAGTGATGGAGATTCTCTTTCCGTCACTTCCAAGAATCGGGGAAAGAAGTGGATTGAGTTCCGACCCGAGATAAACCTTCGGCAGGGGATAGATCCGCAAATTCGGATAGGAGAGCGCCTCCGTTTCCGCTACGACTATCTCGATAAGAGACCGTACCTCGAATTTTCCCTGGATTTCTAAGAAGAGAGCTTCTCGATCCAGAATAGCCGAAAACGACTTCTCGAACGGAGACGTGAACGGGAACAACCCGAGAGCCGCTCCCCAGAACCCAGGCGAACTCAAGCACTGTGGCAGCGCCAATTTCTGGGGCGAGCTGGGCAGAAATATGAAGACTCCCAACCACTAGAATTCTGCGCGCCGAGGCGCCAAAACCTATCTGGTTTTACGGCCTTCGGAGAGGAAACTAAGTTCTCTTGTGCAATTGCCGGGAATTTCCCACTTTCGGCTTGCTTCGTCTCTCTTGACCGCACTTACAGCAGAGATTTAGTCTGGGGCCCCCACATCGCAGGGGAAAAATGAGAGTCTCTCAGATAGAGGAGACCCTTAGCCCTCGATTGTATTTTTCTATCTTTAAGGAAACACAACATGCGCCTCCTTCGAACCCGCTTCTTACTCCGACTCGCGGTGACATCTGCTGCCGTAGTCCTGATCTCGGTAACAGGCTGCTCTAAGAAAGAAGATTCGGGAGTGACCTCGGCTTCTACCGGCGAGATTGCCCCACTTCCAGTCCTCAAACGACTTCCGGAGGAGACTTACGGGTACCTCGCCTGGGATTACGACTCAGACAAGTTCCGACAGTTTCAGAAACGGTGGGCTGGTGCTGGAAAGGGAAAAACCTTTGCTTCAACAATCGAAGAGTTGGTGACGGCGCCAGGGGACGCTGGTCTGCCAAACGAAGCGAAAGAAGTAGTGAAGTGGTTTCTTGATGAAGGACTTCTTGAAAGTGATCCGTCAAAACCGCAGCCGTTTCGTGAAGGGATGGCCTTCGTACAGATTTTAAAAGACTTCCCTCTCCCACGATTTGGATTCTTTTCTTCTCTCCGGGACGGTCTTGATCCAAAGGCAAAGCTTCAGTCACTCAAAACGCTGCTCGAATCAAAAGGTCTTCACCCTCAACCGTTGACCTTTACCTTGAGTGACGGGTCTACTTCTGTTGAGGGCTTTCAAATACCGCTTCCGATGAACGATGTCGGTTCAGTACAACCTGCGGCGTATCCACAGGATTCAACCGATTCGAATGATTTGCTCCAGAATGTTGCCGATTCTTCACCCCAAGCTCCAACAGCTGCGGGTTCATTTCACCTTTTTGCGGCTGCCTCCGGACAATCTCTCGGGATTGCCTCGGCTGAAGATTTAATTGGCCAGCTCCTCTCAGGAAATCAGAGTGGAAATGGGCTCAAATCAATCGTCGAAAGCCCGTCGTACAAAAAACTCGCAGCCCAGGCAAACTCAAACGGAGATCTCGTTTTTAGCTACTACCTCGACGTAAAGAGAATTGGAGATCGATTTCGTCAACAGCTCGCCGAGAACATGGAGGGCTCTGATTTAGCACAGAAGATCCCGGTTGACTCGCTCTTTGGTTCAACGTCAGTCGACAACTCTTTCCTCAGCTGGACCGGGCTCGCTTTCAACGATCAGCTCGGGCAATTTCCGATTTTGCGAAAGGCACTCACCACTCCGAGTGACACGGTGAATCTCACCAACGTCCCGAAGGAAGCGAGTATCTTTATTAGTATATCGGATGGAATATTGGAATCTCTCAAAACTCTCGCGAAAGAGAGTGCGCCATCGCCAGATATGGACAAGTCACTTGAGCCTCTCAAGAACGTTAAGGCCGTTGGGCTCGGAGTCGTCTCTGGTGGTTCAGCGTCTCTCTTTCCTGGGGTCTTCGTATTGCTCGGAAGCGACGCACCAGCAGAACTCTTAACTCAACTCAAGACAAATCTCTCTCCCGGCGGAGACGGTGCAGGAGCGCAATTGCCACTCAGCCCGTGGGCCACAAAGCAACTCAACGGTGTTGAAGTGAGCTACACTCTCTCTCCACTTGGAGTCGGATTGTTTGCCGCTCAGACGGACTACGGTGTAGCAGTCGCAACAGCCGAAGAAGCGCTTTCATCGCTCCTTGGTTCGTCAAACTCGGGAGATTCATTACAAAAACTCCTCTCCGATCAGCGGATTGCCTCCAATGCTCCCTCCGGCAAGCTCGGAGTTGTTTACGTAAACGGTCCAAAGATGGCAGATCTCGTGAAGGGCTTTCAGGGAAATCTTGCGATGTTTACAGGAGGACAGAACCCCGTGGCTCCGGATCAGCTTGATCAGATTCAATCAGCCGGGATTAACTATTGGGATTCGCTCTTCCAAAGCGACGTTTTGAGCCTCCGTGGGCAGCACGTTCCGACAGAGCCTCAACAGAACCCTAAGGGTTAGAGGAAGAAACATGGGGTAAGTCCGTCCGTAGACGCCGTTAAAATGCTTGCGTTTTAAGGACTTACCCCGTTTCCCCCGAACATCGATCCCCCTCTTTTCTCCTCCCTTGGAAGAATCCGGCTCCTCGAAAGCCTCATCATATCTTGGGTGAAGCGATTGAGAAGTAAACTCCCAAGGGACTAGGTCATGAATACCCTCGATAAACTCCTCGATATCTCGAGCCGCATAGAACACCTCGAAAGTGCTGCTGAGTGGATAGCAAAAGAAACAATTCATACTGATAGCGGAATCTCCCAAACCGGTACCCTTATCTGCGTGTTAGCGGATGAGGTTCGTGAAGCTATCTATCAGCTCGCACGTGATCTCGAGGGACCGACTGAGGAAGACGAGCGCATTCACTGATGGCATCAGTGCCAGCAAAGCCCACTCCCATCGACGTAAGCGAGCACAAAATGGGATTCGCTTGAAATTGAACCAAGCCTTAACTAAGGTTCTGGTTTTCCAATAGTTTTCATGATTTAGATCTTTATCTGAATCAAATTCGGTTGATCCAGAGATAACAGGGTGTCTAGTTGACCCGTGTTGGATCGAAGATGACCGAAGCTGTTCTCGCGTTAACCAAATCTCAGTGGAACCTGCTTTTAGAGCAATTCCGAAAGGTTGGCGCCGTCGTCCGCGAGCACGCTCCAACTCAAGAGATCGTGATTCTTGGCTCAATACTCGCCATTCTCCAAATAATGGACGGAATTTTAACAGCGCAAGGTGTTCATCACTTCGGTATACATGCTGAGGGAAATCCGCTTCTCCGTTGGCTGATGCTCTCGCTTGGATACGAAACAGCTCTCATCGTTGCCAAGGTTTTGAGTCTTGTGATTATCGCCGCTCTCTGTTTCCTTGCTACCCGAGTTCAGTGGCTCATTCACGCCATCCGCCTCGTTATCTTTGTTTACCTCGGGGCAGCGATTATTCCGTGGTCCGTTATCCTCTTAAAGCAAGTATATCTTAGCTAACTGGACGTTTTTCACCTGACTTTCTCTCCGCCACCGTATAGCAATCGAAAATGATGCCAGTCCCCACGCTCTGTCTCTCGCCGTTTTTCTTCGGTCAAAAGTTCTTTTCCTCCGATCGGCAAGAACACTTCACTGGAGCGAAAAATTCCTTTAGAGTAAGGGCATGGGAGTTACCAAATGGGGAGGATACGGGGTCCTCTGTTCCCTGTATCTTGCATCAAGATTTCACCGAGATCAGGAAGAGGCGATTGGAGCAAGCGAAATTGCAGAAGCGCAACTGATCCCCGTCCAGTATACCCAGCAGATCCTTCAGCGCTTACGAAAAGGCGAAATCATCGAAAGTGTGCGTGGACCAAAGGGTGGATACCGGCTTACGCGCCAACCAATCGAGATAACTCTCAAAGAGATCCTCTACGCCGCCGAAGGTGATACATTCGAAGTTATCTGTGATTCCGGTCCGATCTACGACGGACTGTGCAACCAGGGTTTCGTTTGTGCTCTCAAAGATATCTGGAGAGATCTCAAGAGTTCCATTGATCAGTTCTTGGATAAGCAAACGCTTGAATCGCTCTATCTACGCCAACAGCAGAGCCCAGCTGAAGCTCTTGCGAACCTGAACAACACACTTGTTCCGGGACCGAGTGCTCGAACGGATGAACGTGACTCACCCCAGATCTCTGGAAAATTCTAGAGATCTCTTCGCGACCATTCTTTTCAGCTCGATCTACCAGGTTTGCCAAAGAGCGAGAGCACCAAGACCAACTCCAAGAGCGGCACAGACAAGAAGCACTCGTCGCAAAAAGAGAGAGAACGGAGAGTGCGCCGGATACCCCGCCGATGCAAGAAGCAATCTTCCTCTCGACAAGAGGCCGACCGATTGTTTTAGGGTTACTTGAGAAGTTCCAGAGAAATCATCTTTCCCCCTTTGGAAGTCGCCGCGCATGGCTTCCGCAGTCTGATAGCGCGTTGCGGGATCGACCTCGGTTGCAAGGGCAATGATGTGGCGGTATTTCCTGGGCAGCCCTTCAAGAAGCAGCGCAGGTATTTCAAATTTTGTCTTAATAAGATGCTCTATCGCTTCCATCCCCGGCTTGTCTGCCAACCGTCTTTTTCCGACTAACAGTTCAAGGAGCATAACTCCGGTGGCATAAATATCGCCCCGCTGATCGTACTTACTGTGCTTTACATACTCAGGCGGCATGTATTGGGCTGTGCCGAGCAATACCCCTGCCCTCGTAAGCCCCTTTGAGTTCAAATCTTTCATAAGGCCAAGATCACTCAGCTTGAGCACTCCATCCTCTCGAATAAGAACGTTTTCTAACTTCAGATCTCGATGCACAATTCCGTGATCATGGAGTTCTTGAAGCGCAGAGAGGAGCTGTTGAAATATCCAATCGAGCTCATCGTGATCAAGAGATTTGCCCTGTCGAAAAAAACTGCCAAGATCGGCCCCTTTTACATATTCCATCGAGAAAGCGACGGTATCGCCGAGATCAATGAGGTCGTATGCCTCAACAAGATTCGGGTGGCGAATTTCCTGACAAACTCGCATCTCATCCTGAAACCGTTTGAGAGTATGTTCATCGAACGCAGCATCGTTTACGAGAACTTTGAGTGCCA
>JAGRAO010000115.1 GCA_020434565.1 Bdellovibrionales bacterium | reverse complement strand
CTCCCGTAAATAGCATCTGAAGCCGAATCAAATCGATTCTGAGCAATTCTAAAACCGCCAAGTGCTATTGCTCCGATCCCTACCGTGAGAGAGGCTCCACGCAAGATCTTGCGTGACCTGCTCGAATGGACAGAAGGTGAGTCTGGAGATTCTTCAGAGGGAACATCGCGAAGTTCACCGTCAACCGAAGAGAGTCTTTCTTGTGATGCCACACTGCTCATCTCTCTCCGTCCCAATATTTCCGTTCTCTGTGTTTCCGTTCTCTGTGTTTCCGTTCTCTGTATTTCCGTTCTCTGTTCACGGCTGGCTCGCTCTCCGTATGCGGCTGAAAGGGTAGCACAAAACGAGAATCAAAAGAACGAAGAGGGTCGAGAGTCGAGCGGGCAACATCCCGAAATGAGAGAAGATAGTATCTTGAGCGAGTAAAGGTACCGAAAGAGTGAGAACATTTTCGGAATTTGGAGGGAGTTCTCCAATTACCCTCCCGCGGGGATCAAACGCCTGAGTGAGTCCCACTGACGCGGCTCGGAGGAAGTATTTCCCCTCTTCAATCGCTCGGAAACTTGCCAACAAGGCCTGTTCTTGTACGGCAAGGTCAGATTCAAACCACTGGCTATTCGACACTCCGACTAAGAGCTCGACGTTGTAAGTCTTGATCGTCTCCTGAAAAAGTTCTGGAATGGTATCCTCATAGCAGATAGCGGGAGCCACGCGAAATGGAGCTCCTGTCGGCACTCCACCTCGTCCGTGGGGCCGGGTCACCGTAATTGGATGAATGGACTCCCCCGGGACAAAGTATCTCTTACCAAAGAGTTTTGTCATAAACGGAAACGCATCTTTTAGCGGAAGGTCCTCCGCAAACGGGAGAGTCCGCCGTTTTTGATACTCAAGAGAGAGGGAACCCCCAGGGCTGAGAAGCATCGCACTTATTTGAAAATAAGGATGTGTCGAATCCGCAGCCTCAGCCTGCGTAAGTCCTGCAAAAATCAGTGGCCGACGAATAGGAGGAAGATCGGTAGAAAAACTTTCAGAAAACTTTTTTGCTCCGTAAGGGATGATTCCGATATACGCGCCTTCGGGCCAGACGAAGAGGTCAGGTTGCGGTCTTACCTGAGAGGAAAGTGTCAGATAAGTCTCGAGTTTCCTCTCGATATTTTCAAATGAACGTTCTGCCAAAATCGGGTCGTTTCCTTGGACGAGTGAGACAGTCACTGTCTTAGCCTTAGAAATTGCATTAGTAAGGAGGTTTTCGCGGTACTGCCAGTACAACAAGCTCGGGAGAAGCACGAGTACAAAAAGCGAAACGCGTTTCAAAAAAGAGATGCGGCACGACCAATCAAAAAGGATCGCAATCAACCAAAGAGAGACAAAGCTTACGAGGGGTACACCGCCGATACTCGCCAATTGAGTGAGAGGCTCTACAGCTCGGAGGAGATTTCCAAAAAACCACGGAAAAGGAGTCGGAAAGAGAACCTCCATCAGGCACCAACTCAGCGGTGCCACGAGGAGGAGGTCTCGAATTATTCGAATCTGGCAGACTCGGAGAAGAAAAGTTACCAACAGGATTTGAAGTCCCATGTATAAGCCGGACCCGAGATATCCAATGAGCGCGTGCCATCCGGTCGCTGAAGTCTGGGAATAGTAGTTGAGAATCGCTCGGGGCATCCACGGAGTTATCCCGAGATAAAAGAGTATCCCCGCAAGGTAGGCAGCTCGAAGAGAGAGGGCTTCAGGTCTTCGTGCAAGCCGAGAAAAAGCGACTCCTCCTCCGATCGCGCAGAGTGCGCCAAGCAATGACCCGGCCCAGGAGAAGCTCGCTCCCCAGGCAACGAGCCATAAGACGAGAGAAGGGGCCATAAAAAGGAATTGGTTAGGAGAGTTCACTCACAAAGAAGGCGCTGGGGATAAAACAAATATCTCCAGCGCCTCTTCTTTCACAGCGAGCGGAGAAGGTGCTCGCCGTTAAACGACTCACTTAGTTGTTCTGCATGGCAGATTTTACACAATCAACCATATCTTGAAGTGTGTTCATATTATCAACAACATCTGACCGAACAGTCACGCCATACGCGCTTCCAACCGTATGAGCGATAGCTTGCACATCTTCATAACTTCCACCCAAGTCGGTGTAGAAGTCGTTGTTCAGTGAAAGCTGAGATGCGCCGAGCGCGAATCGGTGGGCAGAGGCCTCAATAATCGCCGGACCAGCATCCGAAAAGGCTGCGACTTCATACGCAACGACTAAATCGTTTGGACATGTTGCTCTGTCGTCCGCTGTGAGGGTCTGGCCTCGGTTAAGACTTGAGGTCTTAAACCCAACAAACGAAGTACTTTTCGCTGCTGCCACAACATAACACCCCGCAGTAGGCGAGAATCCAATAGTCGATCCACCAGGCGCTGTTATAGGCGCTCCACCTGGTGCTGGTGGAGGGGGGATTAGTGGTGCATGGCCTGGATAGGTCGTATCATGAATTCCAGGCGCGCAAGCTTCGAGATTCGATGCTTGAGTACCGCAACCTCCAGCTGGCGGATTGTTCAAACAATTCTTCAACGCCGTGCACTGACTCCTACACTCAATGTAGTTTGGGCCACTCGGTCCAAACGGACCGTTTAAGCCGCAGCTGAGGTAGTCACCCGGTTGTGGGGTTCGGCTACATCCCGTGAGACCAGCAAAAGCTGATTCAGGAAGAAGTGCGAGCGAAAGAAGAGTAAAGAGGAAAATAGAGAAGCTAAACTTGCTCTTATTACACACAAGACCTCCTTGATATCGATTTGGTGAAACTGAGAACCTGCCAAGAACCTGAACGGAACGTGACCCGGATCGGACAGGCATGTGACTTTTTGACCCAGGATTGAGGCGGATGAGAACACGGCCATAACTCAAGTGTCCAGGGAAAAGCGGAGCTCTTCGGTTTGATCAAACGCATGAAGAACGTGATCGCTCAGTAAGTTTTCGATTTTGTTGGAAATTCATCCTGAGCAAGACAGCTTTAGCGGAAGAGTTTTTTTTGATTAGGGTTCTCCTTTTCGCGACACTCTAGCAACCAAATTTTTCAGAGATATTTAATGCTTAGTGAAAACCCCGATCCGGGTCACGGGGATACTCAGCAGTCGGGTCAGGTACCTGAGAGTGAGCTGTGGCGCGAGAAGGCCCCACAGGATCTTGAACGTGACCTTCTTAAAGCAGGTGTCATCCCTGAGAGGGTGACCGAAGAGTTGCGCCTGGCCGAGGAGGAGCTCTCCATCCACGAGCAGTTGCGGGGGATTCTCAAGTCGCTGCTTGAGCCCTACGCTAGTGCTGAAGAACTGGCGCTCTTTGACCGTGTAAAACTGAGGCTCGCTGATATCTCTCAGTGCTTTGGATTCGCGTTGACCGAAATAAATCCGCCGATCGTCGGACTCGATCGGGCCGGGCTTGATCCCACGTTTGAAAAATCTCCGAAGAGCCTCGACGCTCTTATCGGGCTTATCGTGCACGAATTTGCGCATGTGGTGTTTGCCGAACGATATCCACATGAGGGCAATTCGAAACCGGAAGAGGCTCTTGCTGATATAATCGCTATCCAAAAGCTCTTTGAGTGGGGACTAGATCCGAGAGCATACAGGGATTTCTTAAAGGAATTGCATGATCCGAACGTGAATGAAGAGTTGTCCCGAGCGAGGAGAATGTGGTCAATCGTACTCGATCCCCATCCTGTCACTTCGTCTCGAGTAGCCTATGTAGAAGCTGAAATAACTCGACTCGAACAGAAATCCAAGGAGATTGATCGAACGCCGTTGCCCCTCCCTGATCCTAATCCATTTGTTCCGCTCCTTGACAATTTGAGGCACTACTCCAGTTTTGATCGAGATGCTGGAGTGCAGCATCTCGGTGTGATTCGAGGCTTTGTCACATCATCAGAGAGTTGGAACAGAGCACGCCAAACGGATGTAAAAGAGGAACTCAAACGTTTGACGCGCAAGATCGATCTTAATGAACCTTCGAATCAGGTGGCACTGGGTGAGGTGGCTGACTCACTTATCGCGCGCATGAGCGCTCGAGCGCTTCGGCTACAAGAAGGAAACTATAAAGATGACTGGGTTGCCCAGGAGAGAAGAAAAGAGGTGCACGGTGAGATCGTACGCTTGCTGGAACTCTTCAATCTCGTTTGTGAGATTGGACATCCTTCCGGTACCCAATCCGTCGTAGGACGGCTCCAAATCTTCTCTGAGTGTGCAGAAACGGCGGTGAGCGGAGCTGAAGTGTCTCAGCAGGTGAATGCCTTGGAACGAATTGCTGAACTCGCCTCCTCAGATCCCTTTCTCGCAGGGGAATATACAAGAGGATATGCACGCGGAATCTCCTGGCCAAATTTTCCGTTTCCAGAAAAAGTGGGAGATACCGTAGCTTGGCAAAATGTCTTTGAGGAGGCTAAGCAGCGGGCCGCAGGAGGGAACGACTCGGCTCTTTTGGGACTTATCTATCTTGGAATTGAAGATGCTCGAATTTATCAGCACCTTTCAAGTGAATCAGTGCTGCTCGTTCTGGACCGGTTACAACACCTCTCTACGGGTAAGGTTCACGACTATCCATCTTCCTGTGGTATCGCGCGCGGACCCACTGAAGAGGTTTTGCTTGAAACGGAGCGCAGGGACGGATCTTCAGAGGAGCGAGAGCAAAATGTAGGTGTGATTGGCATTCGAATTGAAGCTGACGGAACAGTCGGCAGAATTCCAACCAAGTGGAAGGAATATTGGGAGCAGATGAGTGAAAATAATCTCTCTCGAGCTCAAGCACTGTATAGAGAGGATCTTTTTCAAGCTCTTGATCAATTTGATGCTGCAAAGTTGCTTCATCCAAAGGTTGTAGAATCTCGGTTAGGTGATCTCCGCTCTGAATTCGGTCCAGCTCCAGAATTGACCCAGATCGAATTGCTCCTTTCAGATACCGATAGGTTTGTGGCGCTCAATGGAGCTCTCTTGTCAGACTATGATGTACAGAGAGTTGTTTGCAGAGAGCTCGATCGGCTGGCGGAGCAGGCCAATACTGAAGAAGAGCGGGCGAAGGTATCTCAAGCAGCGCAAAAATTCTTTTCCTCAGGGATGGGACTTACCCTGAGTCGAACGATGAAAGGGCTTTCGAGTCTTTTCGGAGATGAAGAGGAAAACGATGCGGATGTCGAAGGTGAAGCTCATAAGGGACTCTCGCCGTTTCTCGTCTATCAGTATACGGAAGGGCACGGTTTTACTTCGCGCAAGGAAAAGCTCGAGACCTTCTCAGCCGATCTTGATTATTTGCCCTCTAAATCTGAAAGAGTTCTCTATAGACCGATTTTTGAAAAGCTCTTTCCGGGTATTCCATCCGTCACAAGATCCTGGAGTGAACTGACTGAAAGCGTCTTCCGGGTCAAGGAAGTGCTGTGCGAAGCGTTGCTCGCCGATGTTCAAGATGCCGAGGAGCGGGATTGGATCCTTCGGCACGAGATCGAGAAAAACCTCGATGGCTTCGCTGAGCTCCTTATGGACGTTGCCTCAGCCCCGAAGCCTACTCTGGATGAGGTTTGTGCTCTGCTTGAGGTAACCCGTTCAGTCGCCCTCAGTGACAGAGACCCTTTGCCTTCTATTCGAGATGTCGTACTCGAACTTCTCGACCAGCCGAGAGAGTATTCCCGAGATCCACTCAGAGCGGTAAACCAATGGAAGCTCCTTACGACTGGATATCAGCTCCTAAAGGATGAGGATACGAACCCGGATATTAGACGAATACTCGAACAAAGTGACTGGCGATCCGTTTCTCGCGAGAATGAAGTCGAATCGCTCGAAGTCATTCTCGCGAGTAGAGATCTCCGCTCGATGGAAGTGGCAGAGAGAGCGGTTGATCAATGGTCAGACGCCATAGTAGCCGTTCTTGGCAAAGACGATCAGAGTGAGAAGTATCAAGAGGCTCTCACACCGGTGCTCGAGCGGATCAAGGAGTTCCCGAGTGCTCCGTTTCGAAAGATGGCTTTTGAACAGTTCGCAAGGAAATGTGAATTGCAGGCAAACGCATCGTTTCACGTTCGCTCATTTGCAAAATCCCTTGAAGCAGCCTTTAGCGGTCGAGCTGCGATTTACGCAATTGGGGGAGAGCTCAGTCTTGAAGCTGTCAAAGAAGACGACGAATTGCGAAGAGACATGATCGATTTCTTGTGTGCACCCCCCCGTTTGGAGAGTGCAGAAGCTCTCCTCTCGAAGTACAAAAACGAACTCTTTCGCTTTGGTCAGGTTGTCGGATTGGAGTCAACCCCGGCAAGTCACCAAGCTCGATATCATTCAGAACAGGTAACTGCTATTCGGATGGTTCATTCGAATCTCTGGGCGTTGCCAGTTGAGGGACGAGCTCTCGCTGGGCGGGAACTCTTGATTCCAGCTGGAACCGAATCTGATGAGGCGTATGAACAAGCATTCGCTATCCTGTTTGAAAAGATCTGTCCAAAGGACTCGCTCGATCATGCTGAAGCGTCTGAATTTATCAGAGCCTACATCGAGATTCTTCCCGAGCATGCTCGACCCATCTTTCTCGGCGCTCTTCTGACCGCTTCGCATCCCGAAGAAGGAGTTGAATCGAGTCTCGGAAAGGCTCTGACAGTTCTTGCGGCGTCTATGGGACCCATTGAGAACAAGGTCATTCAGGGAGCTCACAGTTTCCACCGGACTCCGGAGCATATCCGTCGAGACATTCGGAGGTCGAAAACCCTCATAGCTGAACCGAATCAATGGGAGCTTCACGAGTTGATTCAGCAAGTCGTTCCCGATTCGATTCGATCGGAGATCAAACACGTGGGAGAGGTTCTTGGAGCTGCTTCATTTTTTGTCTCAGTGAAAGTAGAGCTTGCTGACGGAGAGCACGTGGTTTTGCAACTTTTGAGACCGAACGCGAGAGATCGAGCCGAAACCGGACTGCGACGATTGCGAAGCGTGGCCGAAAAACTTGTGCTGAGAGATCCGCGCTATCGAACGCTCCTTGAACTGTGCGATGAAGCAGAGAGGTCATTCAGATCGGAGGTTAATCTCGCTGAGTCGAAGTTAAAATCCGATTCAGCACAAGAAATGTATGACGGCTCGTCGGTGCGAGTACCCGATGGGAGTGAGATCCCAATCGGATGTTGCCGGGTACTCGAACGGGAACCGTATGGCACTCTTGTTGGGGAACAGTGGAGGATCATATCGCTTGCCAAGGGTCAACCTTTTTTGGAGGCGGTTGAGCAGGCGAAAACTCTAGAGAATCGTTCGGATCCCTTCTTTGTCAGCGTCCGAAACAAAGCACTTGCACTTGCCGCGCGTGAATTAGGGCGCGCTGTTTCTGGATCCTCGATGGATGATGACTGGCACAGCGGAAATGTTATCGATGGGGGATCACATCTTACCCGAATTGATATCGGCTCAATTACAGTTGTTCCACCGAGCTCTGAAGAACTTACAGATCTCGGTCGTGCTCTTGCGTCTGCTCTTCGAAAGAGAAACTCTCAAGAAAACCCCTCTTCGATGTTTTTATATGAGTTGCGAAGACGGGAAGAGACAGGAGAGGGAGTTCCATCTCTCCTGAGACGGTTCCAGAAGAGTCTGCTCATTCTTGACGAATATCGACCGCTCTTTTCCGGCGAGGAAATTGAGTGGCTCATGTCCACCGTTTTTGCCTCAGCTCATCCGAATGTTCTCGCCGGGTTTTCCGCGGATTCCCCTCAATAAGGGTCGTTCCTACGAGAGGATTGATTGATTCTTGGCAAGGTACACGTAAAGCCCAACATCTCTTCTGAACACCAAGAGAATACAAGAGTTTGGCACCGCTTCTCTTCTAAAGACAACAAAGTGAAACCTTGAGTTGGTTAGTGAAATAATAGTGTTACTATTGCCTATAGTAGAAATCCACGCATGGCTGAATGAAAGGACCTGCGTTCGGCCCCAGGGGTTCGATTCGAGTAAACTTGCCGCGGGGAGGCAACCGAGAGCATGTTACTTATTGCTCCCTCTTTACAAACCGGGAACTCCACGCAGGATGGAGTAGACTTAAGCGCTGCCTCCTTCTCAGCTCGCAACCTGCGCTTTTTTGGATTGTTGAAGAAAGCTCCTCCGCCGGAGGTGGATCAAGAGCTCATCGAGCGAACCACTCCGGAACAGCTTGAACTTGAAAAGAAAATTGCATTTATCGCGCGGGTATTTTCGGGAGACTACGGAATAGAGGTCTTACCTTCAGAGGATAATAACTGGGCATGTGGGCTTGACGAGCGGTCGGCTGCTCAAGTCGAAGATTACATCCGAGGAGACTCAGATAATCTCCCATCGGAGCAGAGTCTCCGCCCGAAACAGTTGTACTATGGGCGAGAAGATGTTCGAACTCTGGATGAACAAGCGGTGCTCGGAATTCTTCGTCATGAGGTTGGGCACGCAAAGAACACCGATTACCGTTCTTTTTTTGAGGGACAAAGGCTCGCGAAAGACCAAGGCTTTCTCCCGCTTGCCTTCGCAAACATCTTCAACGCACTCGAAGATCCACGCATTAATAACATCGAAATTGCCGATTCGGACACCGTTCGAGCGCAGATGGAGCGCGCCTATCGAGCAAAACTTCCGCAGCTTCTGGCAGGCATTGAGAACGCTCCAAAAACGCTTCAGCTTGGAGTGAATATTATCCACCATTGGGCCACCGGAGAAAGTGCTGAAGCTATAAAGGACCGAGAGGTACTGGATGTCTTTGAGAAAATAAAGGAAGACGTAGAGCAGTACTTTGATGAGCGCGACCCTAAGCAAAATTTTGCAATTATTCGAGACAAGATCTGGCCGCATTACCGCGAGCTTGAAACAAAGAGCATTGAGGAGCAAAAGAAGCGCGAACTTGTAAAAGAGGCCGCTCGTGATGAAAAAGATCAACGTGAATCTCAGAACGGATCTTCAGAACCACCGCCGGAGCAGCCTCAGAAAAAGCCCCAAGGAATTTTAGATTTCTTGAAAGGTCTCTTTGGAGGGAACAAAGGAAAGGAGTCCCAGGGGAAGGGGCAGTCCCAGCAAGCAAGTCCCGAATCTACGCAGGCTCCATCGGCGGCTGAGGCGCTCTCTCAGGAAGAACGTGAGACGCTCAAAAAAGAACTTGAGCAGCAGCAAGTGACTGGCGCACAAGGCGGCTCGCAAAATGTTGACCTCGAAAAACTCAGCCCGGAGGCCCTTAAATCACTTGAGAATGCCTTGCAGTCAATGACCGCTCAACAAATGCAGGAGCTTGAACAGAAAGCGCGAAGGCAGATCGATCAGCAGTATGCAGAGCATCTCGAGAAGGAACTGCCGAGTCAGGTAAAGATCCGAAAGGATGACAACACCGGTGAACATATAGCCTCTTTTGGAGAGCCTCGGACTCAAGAGGAGAGATTGCGCGGACGGCAAGAGAAGAGGGAAACGCTTCAACGAGTCGGAGAAAGAGAATCGGAAACGGCCGCCGAAGTTCGGCGCGAGATTCGAGAGCAGCGAAATAGTGCGTTTCGTCAATTGAGAGCTGAGCAGGCAAAGCGTGAGATGGAAGAGTTCGGTTTCTCCCCACACGAGGCAAGACTGTATCAACAGTTTAAAGCTCTCGAGGCCTCAATGGCCGGGCATGTTCGAAACTTTATCCGCTCTCTCGAGGAGCACCTTCCTCGGCTCGATACGTCATTCTACCAAGGCGAGTACTACAGCGGCTCACGCCTAAACAAGAAGGCAGTCCTGCGGCGAGCACCTCTTGAGGACTATCGGATCTATCAGCGACGTGCGCTCTCTCCTCACGGAGATCCGAGGCTCTTTGTGACGCTGATCATTGATAACTCCGGGTCAATGGAGGGACAGAAGATGGAAGAGTCTCTCAAGACCGCAGTGTTCTGGGGAAGGGTTCTGAAGGAGTTTCAAATCCCTTTCGCAATCAAAATATTTGATCAATCGAGTAAGGACATTAAATCGTTTCGAGAGGATTACGATTCACCATCGACCGGCATCAAATCACGCATGATGCGTTCGTGTACTGCGAATGGTCCGAGAACGAACATTGGACAGCCTCTTGTTGAAACTGAGGAGTCTCTCTTTGAGGAGCGGAAATTGTTCCCAAACTCCATGAGCGCAATTTTCGTTATTTCAGATAGTGGAGCAAATGTCGGTCTCGTTGGAGATGCCCTCAAAGAGCAGATCCGAAAGATGCAGCAGGACTCTCTCGTTATGAATTTTATCCTTTCTCAAAACCCAGACGAGCTTGCGCAAGCGCAAGGATACTTTGGCGAAGAGAACGTCGTAGCGCCACAACGCTTTGAAGAACTTCCACAAGAGGCTTTCAGAGCGCTCCGGATGGTTCTTCAGAACTACGCAAAGAGGTTGTTATAGACTTTTTTTTAAAGTGAGGAGTATGTATGAGCCCGGCCCAAGCAGTTGAAAAGAGCGCCACCCCCGATGTGAGTGATGTTTCGCTCAAACGAAGCTCTGATCTGACGAACGAGCCTACAACAGGTCTCCAACTTTCACTTCAACCGGTCGAGTTCTTTAACCTTAAAGGCCAGAAGGTCGTGAGTGCTGTTCGGGCAGGGGGCACGACTGTTGTTCAGGCGAAAAGAGGGGATGAGATCGTTGTTTCGCTCTTTGATGAATCCGGGAAAAGGATCTCTCTTCCAAACAACTTCCCTCCCTTGGCTGTACGAGCAGGAGACGTTCAAAATAAGTTCGGAAGTATCTCGTATAATACTCGGTCCGAGGGGATTACATTCGGCGCCGGACCGAGTGGCTACAAACAGATCGATGAGGAGAGCTGCCGCTCTTCTCTTGGGTTGGCAGGGCGAAATTACGAACTCTTCAAGAAGCGTCTGTGCGCGGCCACCGGAAAGGATTCTCTTACCTGGGCCGAGCTGAAGTCAGCTCTCGCAGAGCCGTTCGTTCGGGAGACCGAGCTTCTCGCTGCCTCTCGCGGAAATGTCGTGGCCTTTCGCTTGGGAAATTGGATTACAGCGTATGAGGCGCTCGGCAAGGGTGGAAGTGAGCTTCGGCCGTCTGAATGGCAAGCCCTATCAGTTCAGGACCTGTCCCAGGTCACTGACAACGATATCAAAAAGTATCCGTGGCTGAGAGAATTCTTACCCTCTCAAAACGGGCGAATTCTCGATCGACACGACATCCTTCTCGATGATGAGCGGGGAGTGCTCAATCTGTGTGATCCAAATACAAAACAGGTTTTTTACAGTGATGCATCGGTGGGATCCGTCGAGAGTGTTCTCAACCCGAATCAGCTTTTTTACGTAAATCCAGAGAATCGAACGATAAACACTGTACAACTTTCGTCATCTTCCGCGCGAAAAGTTGACGTGGTCTCGAGAGAGCTTCCGATTAAAGGAAAGCCTGTCGGTTTTGCGATGGACTCACAGGGAAATTTCCTGATTATTCCGTACCGCTCTGCTGAATCTGAGGCTTATCGAATGGCGGTTATCGAAGCTGAGTCATTGGAAATTGTCGCAGAGCTTACGAACGTCAAGTCAGTTGTTAATGTTGACGAAGCCGGCCGGATTACAGTCATTACTGGAGACGACAAGCTTCGGTTGTTAAACACGAACATGAAGACGTTTTCTTCCGGTGCTCTTGATGACCAAAGAAGAGAGAGGCGTTCTCGACTGCTCTCGATCGCCTCACGGCTTGATCAACTTGAACTGCCGAAGGTCCCAGTCGGTCAAAC
>JAGRAO010000114.1 GCA_020434565.1 Bdellovibrionales bacterium | reverse complement strand
TATTCTACTGTTTCGCCCCAAGATGTTTTTTTGAAACCATACGAGTGCCTCGGCAAGTCAATTTTTTCGCCCAATAACATTCGATGGGGCACTAGGCCGACCGGAGGGAGGGGAAACCGTAGGTTTCTCCACTGAGTAAAAATCTCCTTGCCACCTTCCCCGGTGTATCTGAAGGTGAAAAAACTTTCTGGTTGAAGCACTCTCTTGGAAGGAAAAATGTTTCGGCTCTCTTCAGACAATTTTATCCAGGTGCTACTCACAGCGCACATATTTACCGTCGTGGGAGCGATACTGACGGTCTTTCTTCTTCGAAGAGTCATACAGGAGCGGAGAGCACCTACGTCGGCTCTCGCTTGGGTGCTTGCTACTCTCTTTGTTCCCTACATTGCTATTCCTTTTTATTTTCTCCTTGCAAAGCCGTGGAAGAAATATCGAGCTTCCTTAAAGTCGCCGTTGAAACTTCGTCATGAGCCATCAAGGAATATGAAAAATGAGCGGGTCAAATCCTTTGTCACGGGTGATGCCGCAACGGAATTGCTTCAGTTCGCAAGCCAAACAAATGTATCTGAACTTGAAGAGATCACATCTTTTGCAATTTTCTCATCTCCCGAGGCAATCTATAGCGGACTTCTTGAGGCAATTGATGGAGCTGAGCGAGAGATCTGTCTTATGACTTTTATCTTGGGGCAGGATGAGGTTTCGCAAAGTGTGGTTCGGGCTCTCTGTGAAAAGGCGCAAGAGGGCATAAAGGTTTATGTTCTCCTCGACGCTCTTGGCTCGCTGTGGAGTTCTCGCCGATTCGCAAAGACGTTTCTTCAAGCTGGCGTGCAGATACGCACATTTATGCCGGTGTTGCCGCTGCGAAGGCGCTGGTCTGCGCACCTTAGGAATCACCGAAAGATAACCATTGTCGACGGAAAAAAAGCGATCATTGGGGGAGCGAATATTTCTAACGAGTATATGAAAAGTGGTGATGGAAACTCGTCTTCGTCATGGAGTGATGTGAGTTTCCTCATTTCAGGAAGTGCCGTCACCTCGCTGCGAAAGATTTTTCAAGCGGACTTTGACTTTGCATCGGAGTCGCCGAATAAGTGGGAAGACATCGCACCTTTTCTCTCGCTCGATCCAGTGAATGCGGCTTGTCTCTGTATCGCTTCGGGACCAGATGTCGAAGAAAATCTCTTCGCTGATGCCCTTGTGCTCGCAATGACTCAAGCAAATGAGAGAATTTGGATCGTAACGCCTTATTTCATTCCGGACGAAATAGTTCTCCGGACCCTTATCATGATGAAACGGGCTGGGAAGGATATTCGTCTCGTTACTCCGATGTCTTCAAACCACCCGCTGGTAGACCTCGCTCGAGACTCTTTTTTGAAGCAACTTGTTGAGGCGCAAGTCGACGTGTTTCTCTTTCGGCCAGGAATGCTCCATAGCAAGCTGATTCTTATTGATGATCATATCTCTTTGGTGGGTTCTGCGAATCTCGATCGAAGAAGCCTTTATCTCAACTATGAGATAACTCTCTCGCTCTTTTCAGCGGAATTTGGGGAGAACATGAAGGGACTGATTGAGGACTATATCGCCCATTCAGTGAGGTTTGAAAGTACGCGCGACGGAATTCGAGAGGATCTCCGAGCGGTCTTTGAGGATACTGCTCGACTGTGCGCTCCACTCTTGTAGCGTTTTGAATTCGAATCGACGCATGTATACTGCTTCTCAACTCATTGCTCCGAAAGGAGTGCTCTCCGTTAGGAGGCTTTACGAGTACGCATTAGGATTTTTACGTTAAAGCTATGACTCGTTCGCGTGGTGTTGTTATATCTGATCTTCACTACTTTTCGACTCGCTCGAATGCCGAGAAGCGTCTCGACGAGGTACATGAGGCGATTCAAAATGCGGATATCTGTGTATTGAATGGTGACATTTTCGATTTTCGTTGGACTCGTCTTCCCTCGATTCACGACACTATTCTAGCTGCAGTCGAATGGTTGCAGGAGCTCATGCGACGTAATCCGGCCTGCACGTATCACTATGTACTTGGGAACCACGATAGCCTCCCGGCGTTTGTTGACCATTTCCCAAAAATTGTTCAAGAGTTTGAGAATTTTTCGTGGCAATCCCGAGAACTTCGGATCGGCACAAATCTCTTTCTCCATGGAGATATTATTCACTCTGGGATGGACAATCTTGAGAGCCTAGACCTCTATCGAAAGCGCTTCGATCACGACGATTTGCAACACGGGGCATTGCACCATCTCTATTCGGGCCTGGTTCTCTTTCGGCTCCATAAGGTAGCCTACGTTCTCAATAGACCGAATCGAGCGTGTGAGAAAGTCCTTTCGTACTACAGAACTCATTCACCTGAGCTTCTTGAAGGAGTCACTGATATCTTTTTCGGACACACCCACGCTCCTTTTTCTAACTATAGGCACCAGGGAATTCTCTTTCACAATACTGGTTCGATGATACGGGGGTTGCGTCATGCCATTTTGGTGTTTGAAGTATAAAACCTCAGAACTGAGCCCTTGAGAGCGCTTCTAGGATCGAATTGAAATGTTCTTCCCGGGAAACCCCTCTTGAAGGAGATTTCGAATCTGTTTGGGAGTTACGGAAAACGCGAGAGAATAGAGCAAAAGTTCTACTTCTTCTTCTCCTTTAAGAGCGCGAATCCCATCCCCCACAATGTCCGCATGTTGATCTTTCCGAAAACATGCACTTATCGCCTGGCTGTGGCTGTCATGAAAGGCCACAACGACATGTCCAGCGCATAAAGCTACGATAAAGCTTGCAGCGACTTCACCCTCAACAAGCACGCTCGGCGAATGCGATGTAGGAGGAGGGGGTAGTCGTCGCTCTAATTTTGAAGATTGAAAACTCGTCATAGGACCCCTACTGGTAAACTTGAATGGATTATGGGAGCAATAGAATGCTCTGGCTCATACGGCCGCGAGGTCCTGAATATCAACGAGGCCAATTGGGTGATGTTGATCATTCACGACGATAAGTTGGTCAATTTTCAAGTGGGTCATTTGTCTAAGGGCTTCTTGAATGAGGCTTTCTGGCTGGATCGTTTTTGGTGAGGTTCCCATAAAGAGATCTATTGGCTGATCAAGAAATTTCGGCTCCTTTTCAAGGCACCGTCTCAGGTCGCCATCG
Source organism: Bdellovibrionales bacterium (assembly GCA_020434565.1). GTDB lineage: Bacteria > Bdellovibrionota_C > UBA2361 > UBA2361 > RFPC01 > JAGRAO01. The sequence continues at coordinate 8,550 of JAGRAO010000114.1, read as the reverse complement.
GTAAATACCCCTACCAATCTTCCAGAGTTATCGACTATAGCTGCCGCTCCCGGCCTTCCTGCTGTCGCAGTAATAGCGTGGAGCACATCGCGGCTCGGTGTTCCAGAGGCTACGACGCACTGTCGATCTCCAGTTCTCATCAATTCAGAAACCTGCATCAGGCTCCTCCCGAGATTTCCTCCCGGGTGAAATTTTGCAAAGTCCTCCGGAGTAAATTTTCGCTCCTCGAGAACTGACATGGCAAGAGCATCCCCAAGAGCGAGCATCAAAGTGGTAGAAGTCGTTGGGGCAAGGCCAAGAGGACCAGCTTCAAGCACTTTGCCAATGTTTAAGTAGACATCTGAATGAGAAGCGAGAGTTGAAGTGAGGTTTCCGGTAATTGCAATAATTGGGCACCCCACTCGTTTGATGTAGGGAAGCATTCGGATCACCTCTTCGGTTTCACCTGAGTTGGAGAGCACAATCACTGAATCACGTTCGTGAAAGCGCCCGAGGTCACCATGAACTGCTTCAGCCGGATGCAAGAAAAAAGAAGGAACTCCGGTACTCGCAAACGTGGCTGAAATTTTCATCGCAACAAATCCAGCTTTCCCCATTCCCGAGACTATCAGTCTTCCACTCTCGGGAATCTGAAGGACAAGTTCGACGGCGCGGTTGTAGTCAGCGGACAAACCTTCTGAGCACCTGAGAAGGGCTTCAGATTGGAGTCGAAGCAGTTTTCGCGCGGAATCGGCACTCACAGCGACTCTCCCCCTTTTGTACTCGCTTCCTGGGAAGACGATTCAAGAGAACCTCTCTTCATTCCATCACGGGCAAAAAGGCTCGATAACAAGAGTACTGACAGAGCGGAAACATAAAAGAACGGTCTACTATGACGCCTGCGATAGCCAACAAAAGCGCCGAACACTGAAAATGCCAGAAGGAGTAAGGCTCCCTGTGTGCTCGGGGGGGCTATCGGGAGACCGAGGAGGAAGCCGGTCATGGCAGCCAGCACCGTGGTTGCAGCTGTTTGGTAGGGTGGCGTTTCGCGTTTTATCATAAGAGAGAACTCAGCCTCTCGATCCCAATAAAGGTCCCTATTGTACCAAAGAGATTTGTAAAAGCGACTACGAGCAGTATCCGGCTCACTCGGTTTCCCCAGATCCCCTGGAAGCTCCCGATATCGTCAGCAATTGTCTCGAGATCAGAAACCCGGGGCTTTCGAATCATAGCCTCAACGAGGCCAGCTACCCATCCTCCGGCGATAAAAGGATTGATCGAAGTAAAGGGAGACACGATAAACGCCACAATAATCGTTATAGGATGGGCAAAGGCAACCAGAGAGCCAAACGCTCCAAACCCCCCGTTTATCAGTATCCAGGTGACCGCCATCTCCGTGCCCTTGGATGCACCGGCCGTTGTAAATCCATAAACAATCAACGCAACAACGAGCGCTGGAATTGTCCAAGCAAGGACTCGAGAAAGTGCCCGGGGTGGAGGAATCTCTTCCAGTTTGGATAAGTCGGTTTCATGGCTGATCCACCGCTTGATGCCGGGCACATGGCCCGCACCAACGATAGCGACGATCCTTTTTCCGGGAGCTTCCTTGATCTTTTGAGCGAGATACTGATCACGTTCGTCAATGAGAGCAGTTCTTACTCCTGGGAGCGCATCTGAGAATTCCTTCATGAGTTCTTCAAGGGCGTCGCTGCTCTTGAGCCGCTCGATCTCCTCTTCGTCGATTTCGTGCTTGGTAAAGACGCCAGCCAGCATACTCACGAGCAGCTTGGCCATTCCCCAAAGCCCCAGTGAAGACCAAGTTCTCTTCAAAGTCACTCGGATATCTCGGTCAGCAAGAACAGTTTGTGCTCCCACCTCTTCAGCTCCTTTGAGAGCCTCCAGCATCTCAGCACCCGGTTTTACATGGAGCTGATCTCCGAGTCTCTTTTGAAAGCTCGCAAGCATAAGCTGCGCCATAAGGACATACGCTTTTCCACTCCGGATAACGGAGACGATGTCCATATTTTTCCAACGGTCTGGGTCAAGGAGAGACGCATGTCGAGCGGCACACAGCTCAACAGCGACAGTGTCCGGCCGCACTTCACGAATCACCCGATGCGCCAATTCGGCGCTCGATTGGCTAATATGTGCCGTCCCAACGAGAAAGATCTCTCTTTCTCCATGTATGAACCGATCGAGATTACCCTCGAGAGTGGTCCAGTCAGGTGTCGATGGATGCTCGAGGGATTGAGGCGATACGGTATCTTGAGAGGTAGTTTCCATTCAGAGATTCGAACGCAAAGAATGAAGTGAATAAACGTTTCCTGATGGAGAGCCAGGAGCTGTAAGAGTATGCCGTTCTTGATAGTACGGGCAAGTTTTCGGCTGATTTATACTCCGCCGCCTTCTCTGTCTCTCTTGGGTCTCTCCCCAAGAAGCGCTATCTTCGGGGAGCTATGATAGGCGAGAACAGAGAAACAGGAAGCGTGCCGGCGCGCTCTATCGTCGAAGATATCCTTCTTTTTGCAGCCTGTGTTGTCTGGTTTTCGATAGTCGCCACAAATCGCCTCATCGCAAAAGATGAGGGCTTTTACGTTGTAGCAGCACAGCTCGTCAGCGAGGGGAGGGTTCCCTATCTCGATTTCTTTTATCCTCAGATGCCCTATCTTCCTTATCTGTATGGGAGTTTTTTGCGGCTCTTTGGCTCGAACTGGGAGATCGCCCGTTTTTTGTCAGTACTTTTGACGGCAGGTTGTGGGGTGTGTCTCTTTCGGATGGTAAGGTCGGAATTTGGCAGAGTCTCTGCCTATTTCGGAGTCCTCCTTTTTGTCAGTTCAATTTTTGTCTTCCCCTGGTTTGTAACGGTACAGACCTACGCAAGTTCGATCTTCTTTCTTCTTGCGAGTGCTGCTCTGCTCGAGTCAGCACTTGAGAGAAAAAAGAATTCGTGGATATGTATTGCTGGGCTTCTCTTTGCGGTTTCAGTCGGAATTCGTTTGTTTTTTATCGGACTCCTCCCGCTGTTTATCATTCGCCTTCTTCGTGCTCGGGCTTTTGGCTGGCAAAATTGTAAGCAATTCCTGGTTGGATTTGGACTGGGAATGCTTCCGTGCGGTATTCTTTTCGCCGCAGCACCCAATCAGTTTCTCTTTAATAACCTCGGTTATCACTTGATTCGTTCAGGCGGGACATTTTTCGAGAGTCTCAGCGACAAGTGGAAGATTCTTCAAAACTTGCTGGGCTTAAGAAAGAGTCTTCAGTTTTCAGGGTATCAAATTCTTGTTCTCGTGCTTGGGTCAGCTCTTGCGGTGTTTTCTTTTCGACGTGTGAGCTCGGTAGTTTTTATTTCCGGTCTTGGAGCGGGGCTCTTTCTTTTACATTTTCTTCCCTCTCCCAACTATAACCAGTATTTCTGTACCGTCGTTCCGTTTTTTAGTATTGCTGTAGCTTCTCTGTTTACGTGCTCGCCACATCAATTGATGTCAAAATGGCCCTACGCAGTTTCGATTCTCGTTGTAGGACTGATCTACTTTTGGCCCGTCCCCTTTGAGTACTCTCGATACACAGAAACTGGTCAAGGTGTTGTTGGTATTCGAAATCCGCTTGATGTTAAACGGTGGAGAGTCGAATCGCTCACTCATCTAAGGAATACCTTAAATGAATTACCGCCGGAATCAGCGATTCTCTCGCTCTGGCCGGGGTGGCTCTTTGGAACGCGCTTAAAGAACTTTCCGGGAACGGAAAATCACTTTGGTGCAAAAGTCGCAGACCGTTTAAGTGAGAATGAGCGAGCGCTCTACTCGGTTCGTTCCTATTCGGACGAGAGAAAATTGCTCCGCTCTGGCCAGATCGGGTACGTGCTCGGAGAGAGAAAGATGTTCGCTCAGCTGGGGTTCGAAAAGCTTCAAAAGTTTTTTGTGAAGCGGTGGAGTATCGATCGAATTGAACTGTGGCAGAGAGTCGATCCCGCTGCCGAAGTGCAGAACGCCTCGCGTTTGAAACAATGATAGTGCTTGGAGGATAAAAGTCTTGGGGGTGTTCTACGCAATTCTTAGCGCAGTCTTTTCCTCAGGAAAGGATCTCTTCTCAAAGCGCATAGCGTTTGAAATCTCAGGTACCCTTTCCGCCTTTGCTTCTTTTGCCTATGCCCTTCCGTTTTATTTTGTTGTGTCTGTTTCTCTCCTCTGGATGGGCTACGAAGAGATCCCATTTTCACGGGACTTCTGGATTCTTGTTCTTTTGCGAAGCGCAACTGATAGCGCCGCTGAGTGGTGTAAGATGCAATCGATTGCAAAGGCAGATATCTCATTTATCTCCCCTCTCTTGAGTTTATCCCCGCTTTTTCTTCTTGTGACGTCGCCGCTCATCACTGGAGATGAAGTTGGAACAAGAGGTACTTTCGGCGTTGTCTTTGTTGTTCTCGGTTCAATTCTTTTGATGTACCGACCAGCGAAGGGAGCGTTTACCTGGCAAGCCGTCGGATTTGCTTTAGGGGCATCACTCTTCTTTAGTTTGAATTCGTGCTTTGACCGGCTTGCCGTTCAAGTCGCAAGCCCAGTGATGTCGGGATTTGCTATGACCCTCTTAGCAGCGCTTGTTCTCTTTCCGCTCGCTTTTCGATCTGGACAGCTGCGGTGGGAACTCAAGAAAGTCTCTTGTCTCTTGTGGGGGAGGGGGCTGCTGGAATTGGCCTTTATGGTTTCGAAACTCACTGCGCTCCGCTATCTCCAAGCCCCCTATGTTGCGAGCCTCGGCAAAACATCTAATCTGCTCTCAGTCCTTGGGGGCCGATTCCTCTTTCGGGAGGGAGATTTTGTTCGAAGGCTCGTTGCGACAGCCTTGATGATTTTTGGGATTTCGCAGATCATCCTCGTAAGTATCTGAATTCTCTAGAATCTAAAAGTAAGTTTTTTGCACGTTTCCCTGGAGCAATCGCAATAACACTTTCGATGAGTGGAAGAAGCAGAATTTCGTGCTCTCGCCAGTAGAGGTGATTTTTAAAGGTGGTGTGATTGGGCTGGCCAGGGAAACACGATGGAAAAAGGACGAACGAGACACCGTTCCTCTAAACAACGTCTCTTAAAAAATGATAGCTGCGGGGCTGCGATGGTAGAATTTGCCATCACGCTGCCGCTTTTGGTGCTCCTCTTCTTTGGTGTGTACGACCTCGGAAGATGGCTCCAGCTCTATATGTCAGCAAACCGGGTGGCCTACGAAGGAGTCCGATTTGCTTCGAGTATCCCTGGTCTAGACAGCAGTAGCTTTACCAATGTTGAAGACAGAATAGCGGTACTGATCCAATTAAATGACCTGCCCGACTCAACCACGATGGTAGGCGAACTCCCAGGACCTGGAAATAACAATACTGTTACTGTGCGGATAGCTGCTCCATTTGAGCCTGTTTTTCTCCCTTTTGAAATGAGAGTAAAATCAATGGCGGTTTCCCCGTACCTCTTCTCAAATTAAAAGCGGGTTTTTGCCCTACTCTGGATTGGGTAGGATTGCTACAAAGGAAGGTTAGAGTGTTTGTTCCGATTTTGTCCCGCTTCAAATCTCTTTCGCGCCGGTGCTCGTATCAGCAGTTGGCCGGAATCACCTTTGAATTCGCACTCGTGATACCTGTTCTTCTCTTTCTCGTGATTGGGTTACTGAGCATCGGTCTTCGCTATCACGGATCTTCAATACTCAGTAAGGGAGTTGAAGAGGGGCTCGATCTCGCAGCCGTCGTCCAAGGTCTCGAAGATGCCGGGGGTCCTGACCACTCCAATAACGACACGCTGGAAGAGCGCATCCGAGCTGAGGTAATAAAATTCCCGGAAAGAGCGCTCTTTCGGCTCGATAACGGTCTTACCATTGATGGTCAAACAGGCACAGCGAATTCCGGAACGAGAATTACTTCTGTAGAGCTTAATATCGGCGAGGATACCCTCGGTGCAGGACAGACGGACCTTACAGAGTATTTAAAAAACAACCCGATAATTATTACCGCAACTGCCGAGGTAAATAATCTCCTGTGGTTTCTTCCGCCGTGGCGAGTAACGGTTGTGCAAGGTGCGCAGCGAGAGCCGGTGCCTGGGAGCACTCTGCCGCGAATTTATCACTGTGATGGTACCCCGCTTGATTTTGATCAATTCGGTGTTACCTATGAAGGGAATAACTGCAATTGTCCCGGAGTAGATGATCCGCGAGTCGTGCTGACTCCTCCTTCTTGCTCTTGTCGGCCTAACAATCCACCGTATATTCACTTTGACGACAATGGAAATAACGAAATAAATGCAGGCGAGTGTCGATGCGATCCGAACCTCTATAATGATGATGGAACTGTTTGTTCGTGTAAGCAATGTATTGATGGCGGGCCGTATCACGATGTCAACTATGCCGTTCTTGTTGATGGAATGCCCGATTGTAACTGTGGCTGTCTTGCGCCGCTTGAGGATCACGAACCTAATCCTAACGACTATTATGTTGTGTGTGAGTGTCCAAATCCCAGTCAGCAACTAGTAGACGGTGCTTGTCGTTGTCCCGATGTGCCGTGCCAGGGGCAGTACAATGCAGACACATGTGTCTGTACTCCGTGTGATCAGTTAAACCCACCTTTGGCGTGGAATCCAGATACCCAACAGTGCGAATGCCAAGCAGAGTGCGAGTGTGATTCTGCTTCGCTTACCTGCGATGGAATTGTACTCAATGCGAGCTGCCAGTGTCTGTGTCCAGATGGCTTTGATGATTGGAATCCCCTCGCTCATACGGTGAATTGTCAGTGTCCGAATAATCATCACTTTGTGGATGGAAGTTGTGAGTGCTCCCTGACAGTTGATAGCTGTGCAGATCAGGGTAAACTTTTCGATGAGCCAAACTGTAGGTGCCGCACTTGTGGACAGTCGGGATATGGAGCCGGATATGTCTTTGATGAGGGGCCGCCACCGGTCTGTATCTGTGGCATTGATAGCTGCCCTGATGGCCAGTATCTTGATGATAACGGAACTCGGTGTCGATGTCTTGGGTGTCCAGGTGAGCAACAACAAAACGGTGAGGGAACTGGATGTGAGTGCCCATTTGCGGATATGCAAGCGCTGACAGATCACTGCCTTGCTCAAGGTGAGCTCCCTGACCCGAATTTTGCACATTGCGATTGTACCCCTTGTCCACCAAACCAAGAACCTGACCCCGATCTTCTTATCTGTGTTTGTGCGTTGGATGATTCAGATTGTCCTTTGAGCGGTTCGGTTAATCCAAACACTTGTCAATGTTGTCCTGCCGGTCAAGTCTATGACCCGGATATGCAGGCTTGTGGGTGTCCAGACTGCGAACCTCCGGTCGATCCACCTTATGGAGGTCAGAACCAATACAATTGTTCGTGTTTTTATTGCGAGCCACCCCATACCTACGAACCGGATATAAATACTTGTAGCTGTACGGGTGGGGGGGGCTTCTTGAACTTTCTGTACGGTGAGTGGATTCCGTGTCTCGCCCGGCCAGGGATTTACCACTTCGATACATGCCAGTGCGAAGACTGTGCTCAGGATTATATGTTGGTCGATGGAACTTGGGAGGATGGAAACAGCGACCTTACGAATGGAACTTATGGGTACTGCTACTGTCCCGCAGATCACTGTCACGAATCTGCTGATCTGACGTCCGTTGGCGGCGATAGAAACCCTTCGGATTGTGTTTGTTCTTGTCCGGATACGTACAATCCTATTTGGAATTGTGATGGTACTGGGCGATTGTGTTGTCAGCCCCCGGGTTGTGGGGTCAACTGTACATGGCAATGCTTAAATGGCGTGTGTGACTGGGTGAACCAGGAGGGCTAGTGAAAGAGAGTGCTCCGGTTCAAAAGAGTGAGCATGGCGCGATCATCGTTTTGGTTGCTCTCCTTATCTTTGTCGTCGTTGGAATCATTGCAATCGTTGTCGACCTCTCGATAGCGAGTTCCTCAGCTGAACAGGCTCGGCACATTGCGAGAGTCTTAGCACTTGGTTCGATCGAGGAATACTATAAACATGTCAACGAAACTGATACATGTGTCGGAGGAGGTGCAACTCGCCACGAAGAATCAATGTGTTTCGCTCAGCAGCGAGCTCAAGGGTTGGCGGATCGTTTTGAACTCTTTAGTCAAAACGTCAACGGCTCACGCCTGGATCCTCCTCAAGTGAGTCTGACCGATAGCGATCAATCGGTACTTCTCTCGGCAGGTAATTGGTATACTGCTGCACATCCGCTCTGCGATGGTGAGCCCAATCCTGACGATAATTGTCCGTGCGATGAATTGCCGTGCTTTTTGACCCTCGAAGACGCACGAACGGCAGAAGGGAACCCCGATCTTCGACCAAACGCTATGAGAGCGAATGGTACATTCTTTCCAGCTCTCACGATGCGGCTCGCGAAGAATCTTTTCGGAGTCGAATCGATCGCGCTTCACGCCACAGCAGTCTCTTCTATTGTCCCTCGTCGTGGATGTTTCTTGATCGATGTTTCACCATCTGTCACTTTTGAAACTCACCGTAGGCTCGATATTGGTATTCCGAGAGACGCCGATGGTGACGGGAGTTTCTCTACTCCTTGTGATTG
>JAGRAO010000113.1 GCA_020434565.1 Bdellovibrionales bacterium | reverse complement strand
TTTAGGTTTTCCGCTCTTGGTTTGGAGTCGGGGAGAGACCTCCCATGTCGTAATGACTCGAGCAGCAATGCTCGCTTCCTCGATCTTCGGAGGGGTCAAGCTCTCTTTATCTTGGAAGTCGTGTCGGTGAAGTCCAGTCATCGTAGCGAGTCGGCTCACGGTTACTTTTTCGTCAGAGAGCTCGAGTTCTCGCTTCGCCTCTCGCGCAAAAATCTCTTTGGCAGCATTTCGGAGGTCAGAAATTGGTATTGAACGTCGAATGCAGAACCGAATGACCGGGGTAAGCACGAGATCCAGGCATCGAGCCAGAGAATCCTGATCAGATGCCGCCATGTTCTCCTCCTTACTTGCTCATATCGGTGTCACCACTCTCCAACATTAGAAAATGTACTATTTAGACTTTTTAAAGCCAGATCTCTTTTGAAAAAACGGAGGCTGATCGGACACTTATCCACAAGCCATCGTCGTATGGCGGCTAAAGCAAGCCCGCATTCAGATATTCAGAGAGAGAAGCACCCTATTGAAGTGACTGCATGTCTATCACGAAACGGTACTTCACATCGCCCTCAAGCATTCGGCTGTATGCTTCGTTGATCTTTTGAATCGGAATCAGCTCAATATCTGAGGTGATATTTCGCTCAGCACAGAAATCGAGCATCTCCTGTGTTTCTCTGATCCCGCCAATGCCTGACCCAGCGAGTGACCTCCGAGCGAGGAGTAATTGAAATATCGTTGGCGATGGATGCGGATGCTCCGGTGCCCCTACGAGAACAAGGGTTCCATCGCGCTTAAGAAGCGAGATGTACGGGTCTAAGTTATGGGAGGCCGAAACGGTACTAATGATCAGATCAAAGCTCCTTGAGTGAGCCTCCATCTCTCTTTCATTTCTGGAAATGACGACCTCATCAGCCCCGAGCCTTTTGGCGTCAGCTCCCTTTTCCGCGGTTCGGCTAAAGAGAACCGTTTCTGCTCCAAGGGCGTGAGAGAGCTTTACACCCATGTGACCGAGTCCCCCGAGTCCTACGATTCCAACCTTTTTTCCGGGTCCAGCGTTCCAATGTTTGAGCGGCGAATACAAAGTTATTCCAGCGCAGAGAAGAGGTGCTGTGGCCGCGAGCTCAAGCTTGTCAGAGATGTGAAGGACAAAGCGTTCGTCTACAACGATTTTCTCAGAGTATCCGCCGTAGGTCACGGGCGCAGTGTTATGCGGGTCGGGAGAGTTGTAGGTAAAAACCGTTCCGCCGGTATCGCAATACTGCTCAAGATCCGCTTTGCAACTCGCGCAAGTTCCGCATGAATCGACCATGCAGCCGACTCCGGCGCGATCGCCTTCCTTGAAGTTCTTCACTTTGCTTCCGACTCGGCTCACCTGGCCGACGATCTCGTGTCCCGGCACGCACGGGTACACGGTCGGCCAAACATCCCATTCGTTTCTGGCGGTGTGGAGATCGGAGTGACACACCCCGCAAAATTGAATCTGAATCTCAATGTCAGTTGGGCCGACTTCTCGGCGTTCTATTGTAGCAGCAGAAAGTGCGTCTTTGGCAGAGGGTGCAGCAAAGGCTTTTGTGGATGTCATGGGTTTAATCTCCGCTCTGAATATACCGGTGCTTAAAAGGGGGAAGTATAGAACACTTAGGGAAGGAGGAGTATCTTTTCGAGTGTGAGAAATCGATTCAAGATCTCTTTCTTTGGCGAGCCTCGAAGGTTGGGGAGCCCACTTCGCCGCTTGCGTTCTCTTTCATTTGAGAACCGTTCTTCTAGCGCTTTTGCAAAAATCTCAGAATTGAAATTCTATCCCACCTCCCCACTCATAGTCCGAGTGCCACTGGGCTTGGAGTGCAAAATCTCGGCTGAGCTGGTAGTGCCCTCCCGCGCGGAGTTCCCAGTTTTCAGCCGAATCGTATTCAGCCTCACCGTACAGGTGAAAACGAGGGGTGAGCTCCAACGTCTTTGACACAGCTCCTTGATAGCCGAGGTCACTGTTGAGCCAGTGTCGGCTCTCAACATTGAGCGGTAAGAGGTATCGAAATCCTGCCACTCCTTGGTCAGTGTCAACATCGTTTTGGCTGCCTTCGAGGTTTGCTCCCAGAAACAGGTTCCAGAAACGGTTAACGTAGTACTCGTAGAGCGGAACTGCCTCCCATTCGTAAGAATCTACGTGCGACCAGCCAATCTGCCACTCGGTCGTAAAGAGATTCCTTGCATCCGAGAGCGTGAGGTGTCCCTGAGCCATGTTGCTCATTCCAGACACCTCTCCCATCAAAAAGAACTCGTTGTGCATGATCATTGATTGGTCGATGTCGGACGGGGGAACGAAGTCGTTGTAATGTACCATTCGAGCCATACCCGACATCATGTGATAGAGCAGGTGGCAGTGAAAAAACCAGTCACCTTCTTCTTCGGCATCAAATTCTATCGTCGTGGTCGCCATCGGAGCGACAATTACAGTGTGTTTGAGTGGTGAGTGCGCTCCGAATTTGTTCAGAACTCGAAAGAAGTGTCCATGAAGGTGCATCGGGTGGTACATCATGGTTCTGTTCTCCATGATGAAGCGTACAATCTCTCCGCGATTGATGCGGATTGAGTCATCTTCTGACATGACTTTATTGTTGAGCATCCACACGTATCGGTTCATATCGCCATCGAGTGTGAATCTTAGCTCTCGCACCTTTTTACTCTGATCGAACGAGGTATCACGGGGTGCCTTGAGTCTGTTGTACGGGGCTTCGGGGCGCTCCTTTGACATGGAAGGGGCGATATTTTCCTTTGTGCTGAGATCCTCAGAAAGGAGACCAAGCAACGAACTGCGCTCTTCATCTGGAATAACTACTTCGTCTTTTTGCATCATCGCCATGTGATCGTGGTGATGCATCGAGTGCATATCTCCCGACATGCCCATAGCTCCCCAAGGGGTGATAGCGACGAGGCTTTGAAGAGTTACTCCGTGCATAGCTCTATACGCATTTGGCCACGGAAGAGTCGGCGCAGACTGTTGTGCGCCTTCACCGATCCACAGCGAAGCGCTTCCGGAGTTGTCGTGAGAGGTCGCTCGGAATTCCTGGGAGAATTCTTTTCTCGTTTCAACTATGACATCGTACGTTTCAGCGACTCCCAAAAGCAGCCGCTTTATCTCAAATGGGTCAACTGATTGGCCGTCGGCTGCAATTACCTTCATCGGCCCACCGGCAAACTCTGTATAGAAAAAGGTACTGGCTGAGCCGTTGATAATCCTGAGCCGCAATCGCCCACCTTCTGGGGAGTCGACTTTTGAGTTCGGTGCACCGTTTATCAAGAAGGTGTCGTAGGCGACATCGGAGATGTCCATGGGTGGCATTCTACTCAGTTCTCTCGAGTAATAATCACCGAGCATGCCAAGCTGCGCAGCGCCGAGAATGCTTTGAGCACTCCCCTTCTGAATCGAGTACCACTCGCTACCGCGTTTGAGAGTGTGGAGAACTTCATGCGGGTCTTCGTTCGTCCAGTCCGAGAGTAAAACAACTAGATCAGGAATCTCGTCGAATGCTTCTGGTACTTTCGGGTCGATTACAATTGCCCCGTACAAACCCCGTTGCTCCTGGAGACCGCTGTGGCTGTGGTACCAGTACGTGCCTGTTTGTCTGAGAGGAAATCGATAGGTAAACGTTTTTCCTGGGCGAATTGGGGGAAAGGTCATATTTGGAACTCCATCCATTCTGTTCGGGAGAAGAATTCCATGCCAGTGGATGGAGCTGTTCTGGTGGAGTTTGTTGGTAACGTGGACAACTGCCACATCACCCTCGGTAAAACGAAGGACTGGAGCCGGGAGTTGTCCGTTGACCGAAAGAGCGGTGACGGTCTCGCCAGTAAAATTTACTTCACGAGAAGATATCGTAAGGCTAAGCTCTCGCTCCTCAGCAAGGAGCGACGAAAGAACGAGAAGGAGAGAAAGACCAATCGCTCCGCTCAGCAAAAGAGGAGCACAACAAGTTTTGTGTCGCATAATAAATGTATATCACGAAGAGGGAGAGAGGACACTCAACTTCATTGTAAAAGCCGTTAGCCTTAAGTGCGGCATAGCCGAATGATGACAAAGAAGAACTCTGTAAAATATTTCCTACTCCTTTCTTTGCTTGTTGTTGCAGGTACAAGTCTTGCGGAAACACTTGTGCTTGATTCATGGACCAACATCCCGTCGTCGGGAGAGTACGAAATTCCGGCTGGTGCGCAGAGCCTCCATCAATATTCGTGTAATCCGGTACGAATTCGAACACAAAGTAGTTCGAGACAGAATTTTACGCGGTGTGAAGATGGATACGGATATGCGTCAACCAAAGCTCGAGCCGAACAGATTCAGATCGACCTTTACGAGGATGCTCAACTGTATCTCTTCCCGTCTTCTAAGTCGTTGGAGTATTTTTATCCGCCGTACGATATGCGGGCCGAAATGCAATTGGAAGAAGCCGAGCGAGAGAAGATACGAGAGGAAAGAAAGGAAATTCGAAAGAAAAGAAAAGACGAAATCTTTTCGTCATTCCATCGAAAGTTTCCTGGGATTCAGGAGCTCTTGGAGAAAAAAGCTGAGGCTCGAACGAGAAAATCAGAAGCGATCTCCGAGGCTATGCTCGAACGCGCGGTAGCCGCACCCCGTTCTGATGTAGAGAGGTGCGAAGAATCAAGTGAGAATATTAGTGAAGGGTTAAGCACGTACCGCGAGTGCCAGCTTGAACATTGCCCTGGAGCCGCCACGGGTTTTCAAACTCCGTGCTTTCCCGATTGTCTTGATGCCTACCAGGTTTTTGGTGACATTCTCATAGCCTTTATGGAGAGATGCGTAACCTTGTCTCCAGAGAGAACGTGCGATCTTCCGAAGCGCTTTATCGATGTTGCACTTGATCAAACCTCACGGGACAAAGTTATGGAAGCCTATCTGAAGTATTGTCCGGAGCAGAGCTGTTCAGGCTGCTAGCGATTCCTGATTCTTTCAATGAGGTTTCGCACGCGCGCCGCTGGCCGGGCCGCATGGAGGGCCCGTTGAGGAAGGGAAAGCGGTTTGCGCTGCCATAAGACATCAAGCTCGTCCTGGTAATAGCTTGGCGAGAAGGAGAATACCTGGGGAACTCCGAGGGAGAGCGTGACGCCAACCTTTTCAATTTGAGAGTCAAGAGCTTGTTCAAACCGCCCTCCTGTTCGGTTTGTGCGTATATGTCGGTGCGCAGAGCAAGTTACAAAATCGAATCCGTTGTCCTTTGCAAATGTTACGAGTTGTTTGAGTATCCCTTGAAAGAGTGCTCGTTGATCGACCTTAAAGAGAAAGGTGCTCGTCGGATTGATTGATGCCGTGAGGATCTTTTTTCCTAAGCGCCTATAGTGGTGGAGCATAACGACACCCTCGCACCGTTGTGTCTCTGCGTCCTGAAAGACCATCTGGAAAAAGTTCTCTTGATCCCACTGATTCTTTTTTTGGCGGTGATTTTGATCACCCTCCGGCCGTGGGGTTCTGGGGTTGTCTCCACCCACACAGACTCCCGCAACAGATCGAGCAAATACCGAATTTACGCTTTTCGTAATGTAGCCATTGAGGGTGAGGAGCTTCCCAGCTGCGTCACTTTCAGGCTTGTATCGTTTAAGTTCCGCTTCGATTAAACGAAGCTCATCTCGGAACAGATTCTCAAATCGATGGTTCAGGAGAGCAAGGCCAGACGAAGGTGATTCGTCATGAGATTTGTTAGATTGAACGCCTCCTACTACTTCCGGAACTTCGAACTGCTCCAAGTGAATGGTTTCTGGATCGAGAGACTCACCAGTGGAGGTTTTGTGAATTGCAGCAAGTTTTCTCTGCTCAGCACTTATAATATTACTGACGATTTGAGCTTTGCGGGCCAGACCCCCCTCCAGTTCCGATTCTGGAAGTCTTAAGATCTCTTCTAACCGTTCAAGAAGCTGAGGAGTGAGGCCTGCCCTATCAACGCGGTGTCGATCAAGCGCTTCTTTTTGCTCCCTTTGTTGATCTCGTCGCGTGATCGATTCGAGATAATTTGGAAGAACACTGACGATCTGAGGGTTCTGGGCTACCTGATCTACTATCTTTGTAATCGCATCATGAAGCTTGTCACCGAAATACTCGTGAAGTTCAAGCAGGTGTGCATAGCGTGGGGTCATGCTTTGCGATGCTGCGCCGCGAGTTCCTCGAAAGTATGCCGCTATGTTGTCGTACTCAATTGCATGATAGGCGTGAAGGGCAGCTTTAAGTTCCGTCACCGGAATTGAGCCGTTTAACGAATAGAGAAACAGGGCAAACAGTTTCTCTTCGCGGGTCTGAAATATCGCGGGAAAACTACGCTCTTTGAGCGACTCGTCGAATTGATCTCCGAGAGAGGCAGCTCGATAGTGATTTCGTTCCAGTTGTTGCTGGACTTCCTCTACCTGCTGGAGAGCAGACTTAAATCGAGAGTCGTCCTCTTGTTCGCCGTCACGGAGAGCCATTCGAATTCCTTCGGCAAGGTCAATTGGATATCGCTCTCGAAGGGTGAACTGAGCAAGGTGTTTAGCATGATCCGAGCACCGATCGAGCGCGCCGTATTCCTCGTCAAAATGCCCGGGATAGTGCGAGGGAAAAAGCTGCTGTACAAATCTTCTGTAAAGTGGGTTTTGGAGAGTCACTTCACTTACCGGCTCAAATGAAGCAGCCCGTTCACGAGTCCGTCGTACAGCAGCGCTGAGCTCGACGAGACTGCTCTCTCTTCCGGCTTGCTTGTGCTCAAGAAACTGGCAGTAGAGACTGGAGGAATTAATCTGAAACAATCTGTCGAATTCAGCTACGTGATACTTCTCTTCCACGAGGGTCAGAAGCTCCTTTGGAAAAAATCGCGGAAACGTGAGAACAAGCTCCATTCGATTCCGTTCTGCTGCGATGTCTGCAATTCGAAGCACATTTTCCGGAGAGAAGTTAAAGCGACTTGCGTATTCAAGAACTTTTACTCCGTGTCCGAACGAAACAAGCCTTTCTCCAACTTCGCCCGGTAGGGCTGTAAGAGATGGTAGCGAATTGACGAGAGTACTACTCGCGCGAGGATTGTCTACGAGCAGCGCAACCACTCTTTGGGGAGAGAAGCCCGGAAAGCTCTCTGGATTGAGAATCACTGTCAGGGGTTCTTTTAATGCGATTGCGGCCGCAAATTCTTCGTTCGAGATCGGAAAGGGAGCTGGGCGGGGGGCATCCTCGGTGAGCAGAATGCGATTGTCAGCGACAGAGATCAGAGGATCTGGGTTTTGAGCTACCGGCTTGCGACGTTCGAGCAGCATGAGCTGATCGAGTTCCTCATCGGGAGCAGCCATAAATTCGAGTTCATCGAAATCAATGATTTCGAAAACTTCGTTCTGAGTTCTTCGGTGCTTAGACACGGGAGCGAACCGGGAGGGGTTCAGAGCATCTTCAATAGACTTTTGGAGTGGATCGAGTTGCTTGCGATCTTGGAGCACCCCAAAGAGATAATCTGCAAAGAGGGAACGTTCGGCGAGGGGAACCTTCCGAACGGCTGATACAAGAGAGGCGATAGAGCCGTACGAGTCTATACCTGGAAGCGGAATCTCTAATTCAGACTTTGTCTTCTCGTGCAGAGCATCGGCGCTCGGTATATGGTCCACCAACATAGCGAAAGTGTCGAAGTCGAGGACGTCAATCTCTTGTTGAAATTCAATGTAGTCGCTCGTGAACCAGAGAGTCGCTATCAGGTCGTCTCGCCGCGTTTGCAAAAGCTCATGCATAAGTCGCTGGGCGCAGCCACGGTTGCTGTGGTTGATTATGAGAGAGGAGAAGAGAGTGTCCGGGCCGAGAATCTCGACAAGTGAATCAAGCCGGCCTTCTTCAAAGAGCCTTTCAACGAGATATTCCGCGACAGGAAGTTGGGCTTGTTGTTCGAAACTGAGAATCCAATCTGCGAGATACTCCGGTGCTTGAAAAGTATGGTCCTCGTATTCGATTGCCTGGTCGACGAGCTGCCGGCCAATTGACTCGGGAATGTCATCAAGACCAGGGAGTGCGTCGATTTTTTTATCGATCAGTCCAGCTGCAATTCGGGCTTCGACGATCTCATCGCAATACGTGAATTCTTCAAGGCTCACTTCGTATACAAGAGTATGGAGAAATTTTTCCAGCGGTTCGCTTGAACCATTTTCTACGAAGTCATCCACAAGCATCCCGATCCTCCACCCAAGACTCGGTGTAATCGAGCGAAGATTAAACTCTGGGATTGAAAGATGCTTTGAATCTTGACCGGAGCAGTGTAGAAGGTGCATCGACTTTACGGAACCGGTGTGAGGTTCTCGCGTGAGGGAGACGGACAGTTCACTGCCATCGACTGCGGAAAATCGAAACGCGTTTACCGTATCAGTTCTTTCGGGGGGGCGAGTTACACGGAGGGTATCAAAACTTTCCTGGGGAGACTCTCCCGGTTGAGCTCCTGATGCAAAATCTGCCACGTAGGTACCCCTCGTTGAGTCTTCGCAGAAAAAAGACCCGTTAGAACTCGTACCATACAACGAACAATCATCCTCGAGATTTTTGCAAGGGGCTCCGAGAGAGGCGTTAGATCAATTGTCTCTTGCACTTGGGGTAGTCTCGCTTGTTGTCACGAGGCTCTTTGGGGGATTCTCCCTTACCGTGCAGAGACGAGACCTCTCAATATTTCAAAGTATCGCGATTCAGCAGCTCCCAGAGCTTCAAGCCGGACCAGTGCTGAAAGTGGCAAGCCCTCTGGGACAAAGAGTTTTCGATCCTCTCCTGGAACGTCTCCATCAGAGACATTCATTTGCTCGAGTGCCTCTGCCGAGAGGCTAATCACGACTCCCTTTCGGGCAAAAGATTGCTTTACGAGGACCTGAACCTCGTGAATGTTGAGGCCTCTCCTCATGAGGCGGTTCGAAACTTCGGCGAGCGTGTCTTCATCGCCGTACTCAAGGATGAGACTTCGAATATCATCCTGCAAACGAGCATCTCCAAATTCGAGTCCCAGGATATGAAGAACAAATGCAGTCTGGGCGTTCGTCTTTGCGTAGTGCTCCGCACCGCTGCGTCCAAAGTACTCATACGGTGCAGGTGGACTGTCTCCCTGAAACGAGTTCGGAAAGAAAAAGAGGTGTCCTGCCGAGGCGTCTAAATGCTGAATGGCGCTCCCAGGGACTGCACCGTGAATAAGAGAACGTTCAATCGCTTCAAGACTCGTACCATGCCATCCCCCGATTCGATCTGTGGGATCTGGTCCTCGTTCGAAGAGTTCAACCAACTTTCGGGCATTTTCAACGAAGTCTTCCGGAGAAAATGGAATGTCACGCGGCAGAAAACTGGTGGGCTCGATGTTCAAACGGTCTGGGTTCGGCATTTTTGGGTTCATATCTGTGAACAACTACTGAAGTAAAACAGAAGATTCTCACCACTTTCCGTTATGGAATTCATACGTGCCCGGGAGTACTACGAGCCCTACTTGGTCGGCGATGTAATAGTTTTGTTGGGTTCTCCTTTTGCTGGCTAGGATGTCTTATCTCAAGAAACTCTTGCAAAAGTCACCTTGTCGCCTCACGAGAGGAGTTCGAGAGCGCTCTTTGTGAACGGGGAGCGGTCTGTTTCCGACCTTTTCCCACTCGAGTTCGAACACACGTGCTCTGTAGGACTTGGTGTAGGGCATCAATCAAGCCACGGTCGTAGTAGGATCGCCGGAAGGCAATTCCAACAGTTCGGCTTGGGGCTGTGTCGGAAAAGGGGATATAGCGAATGCCATCTCCCTTGCGAACGGCGAGTTCGGGGATGAGTGTGACACCGGCACCAAGCGCTACCATATTCCGCAACGTTTCAATACTTGTGGCGGAGAGGTCGGTGTCGTTTGAGTTGTGTGGGACATTGCAGATCGCGAGCGCCTGCTTTCGCATGCAGTGGCCTTCGTCGAGCAGGAGGAGCTTTTCCGATCGAATATCCCGGAGGGAGACTTCTTTTCTGCGAGCAAGAGGATGGGATTTGTTTACAGCAAGAAAGAATTTTTCCGAGTAAACATCGATCTCTTGAAGGGCCGACTCTTCAATCGGTGTACTTAAAATGGCGGCATCAAGCAGTCCGTCTTTGAGGTGTTTTACCAACGCATCTGTCTGGAGTTCACTGAGTAAGATCTTTCTACCGGAAAAACTCCTTCGGAGCTCTCGATTAATTTTCGGAAGTAAATACGGCGCAATCGTCGGAATCACCCCGAGCTTAATTCGGTTTTGACGGGAACACGTGCCGCACCGTCTCTCAATATCGTCTGAGAGAGTCAGTATCTGTCGTGCGATCGGGAGAAGCTCTTCGCCAAGGGGTGTCAGTTTTGCGCCAGTGGCTAACCTTTCAATAAGTTGGGTGCCGAGTCGATCCTCAAGTTTCTTAAATTGCATACTGAGAGTCGGCTGGGACACGTTGACAGCACGTGAGGCTCTGCCAAAGTGCCCCTGCTCAGCAATCGCGACAAAGTACTGAAGTTCTCGAAAGTTCATCTTTTCACTCAAGTAAGACCAGGCTGCTAAGTAGCAGTGAGCAGAGCCAAAAGCAATAGGTATTATCTATTACGGAGATAAATCTAATTGATTTTCCCTTTTAGCGCAGCAGTATTAACGTCTGTGTAAATGGAAGCCCCACTCGATTCATGCTGGAGTCCATTCGAAAGACTCGGAGATCCCTTGGGAAAAGAAGCGAGCTGTTTTCATATTTATTTGCGAGCAATGTACAAGGAGCGAACATGGCAGAAAATCAATCCGGCGATATGACCAAGTGTCCTGTTATGGGGGGAATGAAGCGCCACACTCAAGCAGGCGCTCTGTCAAATAGAGATTGGTGGCCGAACCAACTCAATCTCGACATCCTCAATCAAAACTCTCCACTGCTGGATCCAATGGGCGAAGAGTTCGATTACGCTGCCGAGTTCAAAAAGATCGATTACGCCGCTCTGAAAAAGGATCTTGAAACGTTGATGACCTCGTCTCAGGAGTGGTGGCCTGCTGACTATGGGCACTATGGTCCACTCTTCATTCGGATGGCTTGGCACAGTGCGGGAACGTATCGAACTGGTGATGGCAGAGGCGGCGGGGGATCTGGAACCC
This sequence comes from Bdellovibrionales bacterium, assembly GCA_020434565.1. Taxonomy (GTDB): domain Bacteria; phylum Bdellovibrionota_C; class UBA2361; order UBA2361; family RFPC01; genus JAGRAO01. The sequence continues at coordinate 645 of JAGRAO010000113.1, read as the reverse complement.
AACGATTTGCTCCGCTTGGAAGTTGGCCTGACAACGCAAACCTCGACAAGGCTCGGCGGCTCTTGTGGCCGATCAAGCAAAAGTATGGCCGGGGATTATCGTGGGCGGATCTCATGATTCTCGCAGGCAACGTGGCACACGAGTCGATGGGACTCAAGATGTTTGGGTTTGGTGGTGGCCGCGAAGATGTTTGGGAACCCGAGAAGGATGTGTACTGGGGAGCTGAAACGGAGTGGCTCGGTGATAAGCGGTACACCGGTGAGAGGGATCTCGAAAATCCGCTGGCGGCCGTTCAGATGGGGCTCATTTACGTTAACCCCGAAGGGCCGAACGGAAAACCTGATCCAAAAGCTGCAGCAGTTGATATTCGCGAAACGTTTGCGCGGATGGCGATGAACGACGAAGAGACGGTAGCTTTGATCGCTGGAGGACATACTTTCGGGAAATGCCACGGAGCAGCGTTTGCAAATGAGCATGTTGGTCCAGAGCCCGAGGGCGCAACGATTGAAGAGCAGGGACTCGGCTGGAAAAATTCGTTTGGAACCGGAAGCGGGGGCGCCACTATCACAAGTGGTATTGAGGGTGCTTGGACCAAGAACCCAATCAAGTGGGACAACGGATATTTTGCAAACCTTTTTGACTATG
>JAGRAO010000112.1 GCA_020434565.1 Bdellovibrionales bacterium | reverse complement strand
TTGTTTAAGTCTGTTAAACTATGAAGTTCCCAGACCTGAAAAAAGAATTCTGCCTTTGGATGGTCCCATCCGGAGACGGACGAGTTAAAAAGCTCCGAATTTCCCTTCGCCGCATGATGTGTGTCTCCCTTGCCGGCTTAATGCTGGGCTGCGGGCTGCTCTACATGGCCGGAAACTATACTCGAGTTCAAATTCTCTGGAATCGAAGCCTTGAAGTCCTGAGCTCTGTCACGAAGGAACGAAACTTTCTTGTAGCAAATAAGGGCCAACTCAAGCGCCAAATTGCTCAGCTTGAAGCGCAACGAGAGAAAGCGCGGGAGTTTGAAGGTGAAGTCCTCCGAAGAATTGATGAGCTTCGCTCAGTGCTCGATTCGGCTTCTAAGGATGGAATCGTGCCTGAGTCCGAGGTTTTGATCGAGAATTCTGCTTCCGATAATCCGAGTGACCAAGAAATTGGAGGGGCAGAGATCGATTGTGAAGACGCTGCTTGCGGTCGGGCTCATCCACAATTTGATCTTACTCGTTCTCAATTCCGGTCCTATCTCGGAGGGCCAAGTAAGTTGGTCACAAGACTCGACGAGACCATAGATCTCGTCCGATCGATTCCGATCGGTTATCCAGGGAACGGCCACATAAATTCCCTCTTCGGACCTCGTCGGTCGCCATTTAGTGGTAAAGTTCGAATGCACCAGGGTATCGACCTCGCACTCCCTCTCGGGAGCGGAGTTCGAGCCACCGCTGAAGGGGTGGTCCGTTCCGTGAAGAGAACAAGTACATACGGACTCGTGATTGATGTAGACCATGGAACGAGAGTCATGACTCGTTATGCGCATCTCTCAGAAGCTCTCGTCTCTGATGGAGAGCGGGTTTGCCAAGGTGAGTTGATAGGGCTGAGTGGTTCTTCTGGATTTTCTACCGGACCTCATCTTCATTATGAGATTCACGTCGACTCAAAAGCCGTAGATCCAGTGGGGCTTATGGAAGCGGCTACGAACTTGTTACGGCTCGTTGAAGTGGACTTTCACAAAGACACGAACAGATACGGCGCAGTCGAAGGATAGCCAGCTTTTCCTGGTTCTCTTGAAAATCCGCGTCTCGAAAACTTCAAAGAGAGGATGCGATTTCCGTCACTTGAAATCCTACTTTCAGATGCGCCCTCACCGAGAATGTGTTTCAATCCTGTCCGAGAATGGCTAGAGTGGAGCCAGCTTCGGAAACTCATGGTCCTATGTTTCGATTTCTTGCTAATCTCTTCACTCTTGCGCTTCTTGCCGCCATTGTCCTGATAGGGGTGTTCTCGATCGCGAGTGTTCCCGTACCTCCTGGATTTGTTGCTCTTCGGAAAACATCCCAAGATGCTGTTTCACTTCTTCCGGTGGGAAGACAGTGGATGGATCCCTTCGGAATTTTGGCTGAAGTGGCCCTTCTTCCCGTTTCTCCGCACAGTTTTGTTGAATCTGAACACGCTGAGGGGTCCGAAGGGAAAATTTCCGTTCCTGCATCACCTGGTTTTGACTTCACCTTTTCGGATGGACGGAGATTCCGAACTTTCCTCCGTTTCACAATGAAAATTGAACCGGTCATTCTGTCGGACGATGGGGCCATTCGCTCAGTTCTTTTTGAGCATGTGAAACGCGAGGGGATGGATCAGCTCTGGCGCAATACCGAAAGTCTTGTTGTTCGCCAAGTTAGAGAAGCGCTCGAGAAACACTTAGCAAGTGAGGTTCTCGATCGACAGCGATTTCACTCCTCAACTCTTCCTCAAATTCAAAAGCAACTCGATTTGACGCTTCAATCAACTGGTTTTGTTCTTGAACAGCTTTCCCTCGGCCCTCTCTCTCCGGCAAACGAGGAGGCACAAGAATACGTGAGAGGACTCCAAAATGAATCTCAGCAGGAGGCGTTCGGGTCTCAGATTCACCGACTCGATCTTGATCTTGCCGACATGCGCGTTCGCCAAGCCGAATTGCAAGGAACGATTGAGACCCTGCGCGTGGTTGGAGCCGAGAAATCAAAGTCGGTTGTTCGCGAAGCGGAACTCTACAAAAAACAGAAAGAACTTGAAGGGGATCTCCTCGTTCAAAAGGCTCAGACCGATCTCGATCAGCAGCTTGCAGCAATTTTAGCATCTCACGATGACGCAGAACTCTACTTTGCAACCGTGCTCGTTCCACTTCTTTCTCGGATGGAGCGAGCCACTGTCGCCGGAGCGAGCCCCCTCGACGTCAATATGTGGCTCGATGCCCTGGGAGCCAGAATCAATGGCAACCGTATGGAATCTGAGGAGGTGAAGAGATGAAGAATTCATTCTCCTCGAAGAAAATTCTCCTTGAAGGAAAGTCGTTGGTGGCTGCTCTGTCAACCATGAGCCTATTTTTTCTCGCAGGTTGTGGCTCTGCACCCTCTGACTCGTACGTCGTTCTGATCCCCAACATTCCCTCTGAGATCGTCGGAGGCCGACCTGCAAAAGTGATTTCCCCAGGTGAGGAGTTCATCGACATCCCTTATTTCGACTCGCGTTTTGAAGTTTCATACGGAGCGCACAGTTTAGCGGATGGGGATGGCAAATCTCTTGATCAGGTTATTCAGACTCGGGAGGGAGAGTTACTTACAGTGCGGAGTACGCTGACATATTCTTTTCAAAAGGATGGTGCTTTCCAGTTCGTTGTCGTCTACGGGAATAATGAAGGAGCCTTACGGAATCATCTTCGTCTCCTCGTTTTAGAATCCCTTCAACGTTCATTCGGAGAGGTGACCGCCGTCGAGGTTCTCGACTCTGCCGTACAACGGAGGAGCCTCGAAAGTGTTCGTGATTCGCTTCGTGAGAGTTTTGCGAGCTTGGGGTTATCCGCACCGGATTTCGACATAGTTTCGGTGGAAAGCGGTGACCGCCTCTCAAAGGAAATCGCTCAGTCCGATGCTGACCTGTCCCAGAAAGCGCTTCAAAAAACCGATTTGCTGCGTGAATTGTCTCGGCTCGAGAAAGAAAAGGAACTTGTGGCGATCGAGCTGAAGCGGGAGGATACTTCGGCCAATGCCGAAGCTCTCCGTATTCGACAACTCGGAGATCTCTACCTTGAAGGGAAGGTAAAAGAGGTCGCGTACTTACAGCAGGAGCTTGCTGTTCGAAAGGAGGCGCTTGAAGCAAAACTCGAAAGTCTTTCGGGCGCTGAAGGTGAAGTGCTTGTGAAACTTGAAATTCTTCAACATCTTGTTCAGGCGAATCCTGAACTCACATTTTCGGGAGATGCTCGAGCTTCTCTTGCAGCGGAAAATCCGAAAGGAACCCCTCTCTCGAGAGGCAATTCTCGCTCGGGGACGAAGAATGAGCCCAAACTCGGGGTTATTGAATTGGAGAATAGACCTCCATCGCAGTAGGTGGGGAGGGGTAATTTTCTCGGTGAGGTGAGAAACTCTTGTTGGAGGTTTCGAGAGAGCCCACTAAGTTTGTGTTGTTTTTGTTTACTTGAGGAACAGGTGAAACGTGATGAATAAGCGAAAAAAAATTGCCCTTATTGGAGCTGGTCAAATCGGCGGAACTCTCGGTCTTCTCGTAGGAATGAGAAAACTTGGGGACGTGGTGATGTTCGATATTGTCGAAGGTCTCCCTCAGGGAAAGGCTCTCGACATCTCCCACCTCGCACCCGTATTTGGGCTTGATTTCGATATTCGAGGCACGAACGACATGAAGGATATCGCTGGAGCTGACGTCTGCATCGTCACCTCTGGGGTTCCGCGAAAGCCAGGAATGAGTAGAGACGACCTGGTCGGCATCAACACGAATATTATTAAAACAGTGGCTGCCGGAATTCGGGAGCATGCACCAAATGCTCTCGTTATTGTTATCACGAATCCCCTCGACGTTATGGCATACGTCATGCAGAGAGAAACTGGCTTTCCGGCAGAGCGTGTTGTCGGTATGGCAGGAGTGCTCGACACGGCGCGTCACCAGAGCTTCCTCGCCAAAGAGCTCGATGTTTCGGTTAATTCAGTCTCAGCGTTCGTACTCGGTGGACACGGGGACACTATGGTTCCAGTACGTTCGTATACGACCGTCAACGGTATTCCAATTGAGAAGATGATTCAGCCTGCCAGGCTCGGAGAGATTGAAGATCGCACTCGACAAGCTGGGGGAGAGATCGTAGCGCTCCTGAAGACTGGTTCAGCGTTCTACTCCCCCGCGGCTGCTGCAATCCAGATGGTTGAAGCATATCTTTTCGATGAAAAACGACTTCTGGCGTGTGCCGCTTGTTGTAAAGGTCAGTACGGAGTGGATGGTCTCTACCTCGGGGTTCCAGTTATATTTGGAGCCAAGGGTATCGAAAAAATTATTGAGATAGATCTCACCAACGATGAAAAGGCACTCCTGCAGAAAAGTGTTGATGCAGTTCAATCGGTGGTAGAGAGTCTTAAGTAGTCGAAAGACCGAATACAAACCAGAAGCTCGGAGAACACGCCTCTTGCACGGTGAGTTACCCAACCAAAGGTTTTGTCGACCGCGGCTCAATCAGGAGTCGTGTCTTGTACACTGAGGCATGCCGTTGAGACGGGGAGTTTCTTGATCATGAGGAGGCTATGACCAAAATTCTTCACTTCTATCGAAGTACAATCGGAAAGAAAGTAATAGTGGCAGTGAGCGGATTGAGTCTCTTACTGTTCGTCGTTGGCCACGTTACGGGGAATCTTAAGGCGTTTGGCGGGATAGATCCCAATGGGCAACCGCATCTTGACGCATATGCGCATTTTCTTCGAACTGCTGGTTCTGAGCTCTTTGGGTATGGGGGACTGTTGTGGATAGCGAGAATAGGCCTGCTCCTGATGCTCGTCTTGCACGTTACGGCGATCATTCAGTTACAGGCGTTAAACGCCAAAGCTCGTCCGGTCCAGTACCGCCAAAAACAGCACCGCGCTTCAAGTTTTGCTGCCCGCTATATGTTTGTCGGAGGGCTGATTCTTTTTGCGTTCATAATTTATCACCTGCTTCATTTTACGACCGGCACGCTTCACAACTCGTTCATTGAGGGTCAGGTGTACCACAACGTCTATATCGCGTTTCAAAATCCTTTGATTCTTGTCATCTACACCATAGCGATGATCGCGCTTGGATTTCATCTTTTCCACGGCACCTGGAGTCTCTTTCAAACACTTGGAATTGATAGTCCCGATAAGAACACGATCCTCAGAGCTGTTGCTACGGTGCTTGCTTGTTTGGTCGCCGTGGGCTTTCTCGCAGTCCCGTACGCGATGTTCTTTGGAATTCTTGGAAAGCCCCCTCTGTAGAGACTCGGTACTTACGTTTTCGGTGAGATAGTTTTTCACGATCAGCAAGGAAAAGAATGGAACTACAATCAAACATTCCTGAAGGCCCAATAGAGGACAAATGGGATAATCATCGGTTTCGGATGAAGTTGGTGAATCCAGCCAACAAGCGCAAATACTCGGTCATCGTCGTTGGAACTGGTCTGGCTGGAGCTTCTGCGAGCGCAACGATGGCAGAACTCGGGTATCGGGTAAAAACCTACTGCTTCCACGATTCTCCTCGACGGGCCCACAGCATAGCAGCCCAGGGCGGCATTAATGCGGCAAAAAACTACCAAAACGATGGCGACAGTATCTATCGACTCTTTTACGACACGGTAAAAGGGGGAGATTACCGTTCACGTGAAGCCAACGTGTATCGGCTTGCTCAGGTGAGCGTGAACATTATTGACCAGTGCGCGGCGCAGGGTGTTCCGTTTGCTCGAGAGTACGGCGGATTACTCGACAATCGATCTTTTGGCGGCGCTCAAGTGAGCCGCACATTTTATGCGCGGGGTCAGACTGGTCAGCAACTCCTTTTGGGTGCGTACCAGGCTCTCTCAAAAGAGATCGCCGCCGGGCATGTCGAGATGCACACTGGATATGAGTTTCACGATCTTGTTGTGATCGATGGCCATGCCAAGGGTGCCATATTTCGAAATCTCACGACCGGAGAACTCGTTCGAGAGGCCGCAGATGCCGTCGTTCTGGCAACCGGAGGGTATTCAAACGTTTACTTTCTCTCGACTAACGCAATGGGATGTAACGTTACCGCTACCTGGAGAGCACATAAGCGTGGGGCGCTCTTTGCAAACCCTTGCTACACACAGATTCATCCAACGTGCATTCCGGTCTCAGGAGATCACCAGTCAAAACTTACTTTGATGAGCGAATCGTTGCGAAACGATGGCCGAATCTGGGTTCCCCGCGAGAAAGGCGACAAGCGCGCGCCTCGAGATATTCCAGAAAGTGAGAGGTACTACTACTTGGAAGAGCGTTATCCAAGTTTTGGAAATCTCGTTCCACGCGACGTTGCTTCTCGAAACGCAAAGGAGAGGAGCGACGCCGGATTTGGTGTCGGAAAAACTGGGCTCGGGGTGTATCTCGATTTTGCTTCTGCGATTCATCGACTTGGGGAAAAAGCTATCGAAGAGCGTTACGGAAATCTCTTTGAGATGTATGAACGAATAACGGACGAGAACCCTTACAAGACTCCGATGAAGATCTATCCTGCCCCGCACTACACCATGGGTGGCCTCTGGGTGGACTATAATCTCATGAGTAACCTTCCTGGGCTCTTCGTTATCGGAGAGGCAAACTTTTCTGACCACGGCGCTAACCGACTCGGCGCAAGCGCTTTGATGCAGGGGCTTGCTGACGGTTACTTCGTACTTCCCTACACAATCGGAAATTACCTGGCTGGACAGGAGCACGGTGCCGTTTCAGCGGAGCACCCTGCGTTCCAGGAGATAGAGCAAGAGGTACAGAATAAGCTCCAGGCGCTTCTCAAATTGAAAGGAAAAGAGCCGGTTGACTCCGTCCATCGAGAGCTCGGCAGGATTATGTGGGATGAATGCGGAATGAGTCGCACTGCCGGAGGGCTCCAGAAGGCTCTTCAGGAGATCCCTCACGTTCGAGATCGCTTTTGGAAAGAAGCCTCAGTTCCGGGCAGTGGCAATGAAGTGAACCAAACCCTTGAGCGGGCATCTCGAATAGCCGATTTCCTCGAGTTCGCTGAAGTCATGTGTTACGACGCTTTCGAACGAAACGAATCGTGCGGCGGACACTTTCGGGAAGAATATCAAACAGAAGAAGGCGAAGCTCTCCGAAACGACAACGACTACTGCTACGCAGCGGCTTGGGAGTTTCAAGGTGTCGGAGTGCCTCCAAAACTTCATAAGGAGGAGCTGCGGTTTGAGAACGTAAAATTGACTCAGCGAAGTTATAAATAGTTCTTCGGTTTGAAAGAGGAGGCGAAATGAAGCTGACACTGAACATTTGGCGACAAAAGAACGGAGCCTCTGGGGGGCGATTCGAAAATTATTCTCTCGATGACGTGGATTCCGATATGTCGTTTCTTGAGATGTTAGACGTATTGAATTCTCGGCTTGAGGCTGAAGGCAAAGAGCCAGTGGCGTTTGACTCCGATTGTCGTGAGGGGATCTGCGGAACCTGTTCGATGGTTATCAACGGCAGACCTCACGGCCCAAATAAGCGCACGACGGTGTGCCAACTCCACATGAGGAGCTTCCGAGATGGAGAGACAATTACAATTGAACCTTGGAGGGCAACCGGATTTCCGGTGCTCAGAGATCTGATCGTAGATCGCTCGGCGCTTGATCGTATTATCCAGGCCGGAGGGTATATCTCTATCCGGACAGGTTCTGCTCCCGATGCAAACTCGATTCCGGTTCCGAAAGACGCCTCTGATTTGGCGATGGACGCTGCCGAGTGTATCGGATGCGGGGCATGCGTTGCGGCTTGTCCGAACGGTTCAGCAATGCTTTTCACTTCTGCCAAGATTGCACATCTCGCTGCACTCCCTCAGGGGCAAGCAGAGCGGTTCTCTCGGGTCAAGAAGATGGTCGAGCAGATGGACGAAGAGCTCTTTGGGTCGTGTACCAACTTTGGTGAATGTCAGGAAGCGTGTCCAAAGGGAATTAGCATCAGGCACATCGCCCAAATGAATCGGGATTTCCTAAAGGCCTCGCTCTTGCTCGAGGAGAAGCCGCGGGGCGAAGTGGTCTCCCAGTAGCACAATAAACAGAACGCTGTTCTTTTTGGGTTCTTGCACCATCCCACTTGGGAAAAGGATCGCTGCACGCTATAACGGTCGCCTCCGGTCGCTCTGAGAGGACCTCTTGGCGTTGACGGTGACCGGTCTCGCTAGTCGAGTTTGAGTATCGGCTCATTTACGAAGGAAGAGAGAATGAATTTACACGAGTATCAGGGAAAGGAACTCCTCGCGGCTTATGGTATGCCAGTCCTTTCGGGAATCCTCTGTTACACCCCTGGAGAGGCCGAGGCTGCTGCAGATAATCTCGGTGGTGAGGTTTGTGTCGTAAAAGCTCAAGTGCACGCAGGAGGCCGTGGAAAGGCCGGCGGGGTAAAGGTCGCGAAAAATTCGGACGAAGCACGGGAATACGCTTCTCAAATCCTCGGTATGCGTCTCGTCACCCCGCAGACAGGAGCCGAGGGTAAACTCGTGCGAAAGGTCTATGTTGAGGCAGGTTGTCAGATCGCTCGAGAGTTTTACTTGAGTCTTCTTGTCGATCGAGCATCAAAATCGATAGCTATCGTAGCTTCTACCGAAGGGGGAATGGCTATCGAGGAGGTAGCGGCAGAAACTCCTGAAAAGATTATTACCGTTCAAATTGATCCTTCCTCTGGAATCCTTGATTTTCAAGCTCTTCAGCTTGGCTTAAAGCTCGGGCTCACGGTTCCTCTCGCGAATCAGTTGAGCGACGTTGTGAAGGGTCTCTATCAGGTTTTTCTCGAAAACGATCTGAGCCTGCTTGAGATTAATCCTTTGGTCCTCACGAAAGACGAAGAGTTTATTGTTCTCGATTCAAAAATTGCGGTCGATGACAACGCGCTCTTTCGACATCCTGAACTCCGTGAGATGAGGGATTATGACGAGATGGATAGGCGTGACCTCGAAGCTGGAAAATACGGCCTTTCGTATGTGGGGCTCGACGGCTCAATCGGGTGCATGGTCAACGGGGCCGGGCTTGCGATGGCCACGATGGATATTATTCAAGAGTTTGGTGGACAACCTGCTAACTTTCTCGATGTTGGCGGGGGAGCTTCTGCTGAGACGGTAACCGCTGCATTTAAAATTCTCCTTTCAGACGAGAAGGTAAAGGCGATTCTCGTCAATATCTTTGGCGGCATTATGAAATGCGATGTTATCGCTGCTGGGATTATCGCGGCTGCGAAGGAGCTGGGAGTGAAAGTCCCTCTTGTGGTCCGATTGCAGGGGACAAACGTTGAACAGGGTCGAAAGATGCTCGCAGAATCCGGTTTAAACATTACTCCAGCTGACACCATGGCTGACGCTGCACAAAAAGTTGTTTCAGCCGTTCAGTAGCGCACCATTTTTGAGAGAGAGGAAATATGAGCGTTCTCGTTAACAAGACCACAAAAATCATCACTCAGGGGATGACTGGAAAAACAGGTACATTCCACACGAAAGCCTGCCTTGAGTACGGCACGAAAATGGTTGCCGGAGTCGGGCCGGGAAAAGGTGGATCAGAGCACCTTGGTCTGCCGCTCTTTGACACTGTCGAGGAGGCAAAGAAGCAGACCGGGGCAACCGTAAGCGTTATTTATGTTCCTCCTCCGTTTGCTGCTGATGCAATTTGCGAAGCCGTTGACGCCGAGCTCGACCTCGTTGTGTGCATAACGGAAGGAATTCCCGTTCTTGATATGCTCCGAGTGAACGCGTTTATGCGAGGCAAAAATACCCGCCTTATTGGTCCAAACTGTCCTGGGATCATAACTCCGGGTGAGTGCAAAATCGGGATCATGCCTGGGCATATTCATAAGCCTGGGAATATCGGAGTGGTTTCACGGAGCGGAACCCTCACCTACGAAGCCGTTTTCCAACTGACAGAGCTCGGGTTGGGACAATCAACGTGTATCGGGATTGGGGGAGATCCATTGAACGGCACCAATTTTATTGATTGCCTTGAGCTGTTTAATAATGACTCTGCGACGGAAGCGGTCATTATGATTGGTGAGATCGGTGGATCAGCCGAAGAGGAAGCTGCATGTTGGATTAAGGGAAACATGAAAAAACCAGTGGTTTCCTTTATCGCCGGAGCAACCGCTCCTCCCGGACGCCGAATGGGACATGCTGGTGCTATTATTTCTGGCGGGAAAGGGACTGCAGCTGACAAGTTCGCGGCTCTTGAAGAAGCTGGTGTCCATATCTCAAAATCACCGGCCGATCTCGGCAAGATTATGAAGCAGGCGATTTCTTAAGCGAGGCCCATCGAAGCCAAGATTTGGACACAAGAAGAGTGAGGCACCACGAAGATGGGTGTTCTTGTAGACCACGTTCGCTCGTCGATTGAGCTGCCGGAGAGGGTGGTTGACTCTTATCTGAAGGATCTCGCATCTGCAGAGCTCCTTATTCGTCCCCATCCAAAGGCCAACCATATGGCCTGGCAACTTGGCCACCTCCTTGTGAGCGAGACGAAGCATCTTCGAGCCATTCGAGAGGGGTCGATGAGCCCGCTTTCGCCTGAGTTTGTCAGCAAGCACAGCAAGGAGCGGTGCTCAGACGATACCGGATTTCTCACAAAGGAAGAGTACGTTCATCGGATTCTTCTCCAGCGGGGAGAGATACGAGATCTCTTACTGACACTTTCCGATGATGAACTCTTAACTCCCTCACCTGAGTCAATCAGATACCTCGGTCCAACCGTGGCGTGTGTTTTTACTGGAAACGCATCGCACTGGATGATGCATGTTGGCCAATGGGCTGTCGTCAGGCGCCTTCTTGAGAAACCTATTCTCTTTTAGGGAGGAGCTCACAACTACACTTCCGATCACGAAGCACTTGGAGACTGCGCAGACTGAACTGGACGACTTTTCCGAACGGGAAAATCAAGCCAAAACGCTTTGGAGGGGCGGGAGTGATCGTATTGCTTCGACCACTCTTCGGGGAGCTTGTCCCGAGAAGTTTCTGAAAAGCCGAGATGTTCAAAAAACTTCCACATGACTGGGTTCATACTGAGGGCAAACACCGACCGAAAACTCTTCCGTTTTGCCTTCTCGAGTAGATAAAGCGCCAATTCACGCGCACGGCCCTTTCCTTGATAGCGCGGTAACGTAGCAAACTTGCCCAGTTCAACGGCAGACCCGTATGGCGTCAATTTCGCCAACGCTACTATTTGACTGTTGACCGTATAGACTGAGAACTGCGAAATGTGTTCCGCTATTTGGTCCTCTGATACCGGCAAAACGCTCGCGTTTTGAACCGTGGGGCGAAGAAGGAGTGCGATTTGATGGGTATCGGAGAGTTTTGCCGTTCGAATCACGTTCGGATACGAATGAGTAAAAAGGGTTCCACATCCACGATGGGTAAAGATCTCTTGGTACAGATCTCCTGGAGCGTCCCCAAGTAGGATGATTTCAGTCTCGGCCTCGCTCAGCTCGGCCACGATGAGTTCAAGGAGCCGCCTTGAAACGTTGCAGGGCGTGTCTTCATGGAGCGCTTTTCGAATATCCTGCTCGGTAGGGTGGGACGAAAGATGCTCTCCAAGCATGAGTCCAGGGTAGGGGGAGACAAGTATTGTTCTTCGAGCTCCGAGCTGTCGGGAGAGCTCAAACAGATCATTTTGGGCGAGAAGTTCCTCCAACGTCTTTCCGCTTCGCAGAAAAACGACTGGTGTCGAGCCGGTTCCGATAATGTGGTCAACAGCCTCCTTGCTTTTGGCGTCCACGCTTTTTACCGG
>JAGRAO010000111.1 GCA_020434565.1 Bdellovibrionales bacterium | reverse complement strand
TCATCCTCTCAGACCAGCTATCCATCGTAGTCTTGGTGAGCCGTTACCTCACCAACAAACTAATGGAACTCGGGCCCCTCTATCGGCGCTTTACAGCTTTCCCGGTCAGGTCCGGAGACCCAAACGGCTTACGCGGTATTAGCCCGCCTTTCGGCGAGTTATCCCCCTCCAATAGGTAGGTTACCCAAGTCTTACTCACCCGTGCGCCACTCTACTCACACCCGAAGGTGCTTTCTCGTACGACTTGCATGTCTTAGGCACGCCGCCAGCGTTCACTCTGAGCCAGAATCAAACTCTCAAATTCAAAAATCTGTAGAACGTTCCTGATCTCTCAGGAATCGGTCGCCCCGAATAAGGGCTCCCTATGCATTCAAATTTGTATCGCTTACAACCCAATGTTGGCGGGACCAACTTGGGAATGCGAAACTTGTTAGCCAATCTACAACTGATTGAATCTTGGCGAGCCGTTTCGCTAAAAAACGCCTCTAAAGATTCTGACCATGATTACTGCTTCGCTTAGCTCTCAAAGCTAAATCGACTTGGCTAGCTTCTACCCATAACCGAATTGTCTTTCCTCACCTAGCTCAACGCTGCAAAATCAGGCTCAAATACCCCCAAGAGGGAAAACCCCCCGGTGGGAAGATACTTTAAGCCGTTGAAAATACAACGCCCAGGCTTTCGGCGAGGCACCTAGGAGTATCAGGGCCGGGGTTCCGTTGTCAACGATCCGGGGAGAAGAATTCCAAGAAAAATACCGCGCCAAAAATCCTCGTCACCTCTGGGGGTTGGGGCGCTATTGGCCCACGAGGAGCAGTTCCCGAACTTCACTCGATTCTGGTTTCAGTAGCAGACCGCCCTGACTTCGAATTACGCGATCTACAACTGCCGAAATTCCGGGATGGAAAGACCGAAACTCAGTGGGATAGAAGTCAACCCAGTGCTGGTATTCGCTCAAATTTCCCGAAAGTTTTCGAACGACAAGGCGAACATAACTCCCCGGCGGAAACCGCATATCTCTGACCCCAACAACAGAATCCCGGAATTCACACTTTTCGGCTCGAAGCGAAAAGGGAAAGCCCTGCGCAACGGTCTCACCAATAAGAGATAAGGCAGCGCAGAACTGCTCCATATTAAGCTGCACCCGTTCCAAATCCACAAATTCAACGCTTTGCATCAGAGGAAAAAGAGAAAAGGGCTTAAGATAAAGAGTGAGTTCGGACTCGATATCTTTGACTGAAATCGGAGCAATCTTTCGACCGGCAGATGGCATGTAATCAGCCATTTCAGCACTAATCTCAACAAGCGCCTCAACGCCAGAATGGATCATGGTGACTCGATTTTTTAGATTTTCGTCTGTAATTGCGCGTTCGAGGCTCGAATTGGCACCTGCAATCGCACTGAGATAGTTGTTAATATCATGCGATAACTTGCCACACAGGTGCAGCGCCACCCCGTTTCGGCGATACACCGCTTGCCGATATTCCAAAACTTTACGGAGAGAGTTGTCCGCAATCAGTACTCTGGAACCCGCCCCATTTTCCGAGGACAATTCGATCAATACAACTGGCGTAACCTTCCCATTGTCGCCCGACACTAAGGTCGCCTCCACCTCGCGACTTCCTTGGAAATCGTCCCGCGACAGAGGCCTTCCAGGTTCCGTTTGAAAAAGCTCGAAAAAGTTCTCTCCGCCACCACTTTGACCGGGAAAACCGAGGGGAACTTTTGTTGAGAGGATCCGATACTGGCCGGATGGCTCGACAACCACCTCTGCGTACTGACGTTGCGACACCCAGCTTCCTCAAATTTCTCGATAAAAACAGCATCATCCACCAATCATCTTAAACGGCAAGAAATTTCTTGGCTTCGCCAGTGAAATGACGTTTTGGAAGCTTCACTCCCGCGTTCAGATTTTCGGCAATTCTTACGATTATCCCTGGGTACTCTCAGAAGAGAAGCACGAAATGAGCCAGGAAGAGTTACTCAATTCTATCATCCACGCGATTCACGAATCCGACTCGTTTCGAGACGTCATGGAGATTATCGAGCCTCCTCTCTTGAAGTTGCTTGCAGCAGAGCGAGTCACGGTCTATTCGAAAGGTCGTTCTGATCGAGAGATCGTTTCCACGTATCGCTCAGGAGAAGAACTCAAAGAGATTCGCGTTCCGCTCAGTCCAAAAAGTCTCGCTGGATATGTGGCACTGTCAAAGAAGGAACTGCTTGTCAAAGACGTCTACAACGAAACGGAACTCATAGAGATTCACGACGAACTCCGATTCAACAAGTCGTTCGACGAGAAAAGTGGATTCAGAACACAGTCGGTTCTCGCAGTACCAATTGTCTTTAAAGGGACTTTTCTCGGAGTTCTTCAGGCACTCAACAGTTCACGGTTAGCGGGATTTACCGATCGCGACGTTGAAACCGCCAACAGACTTGCCACCTTTATAGCGCAAAAACTTCGATACGATTTTAAAGGAACGAGCGGGCCCTTTGAACACCTCGTTCAATCAAACCGGATTCGAGCAGAAGAACTTGATCAACTCAAAAGCCGCGCTGAGCAAGAGGGAACTTCTGTTCAACACCTCCTTATGAGCGAAGCAGGGGTTTCCAAGAATGAATTAGGAGAGAGTCTGTCACGGTTTTACCAAGTTCCATTCGCTTCATTTGAACCGCATCACGTCATTCCTCCAGCCTTAATGGAAGGAATCAACCTTGCCTATTTGCGTCAGAGTGTGTGGGTACCAATCGAGGGAAACCGTGACGATGCTGTGGTGGTTCTTATCGATGACCCGTCAGATGCCCAGCGAGTGATGGAGATCCAACGTTCGTTTCGGGCTAAAAGTTACGAATTTCGAGTTGCTCTCAAAGAAGATATTCTTCGATACCTCGGTGAGAATACGTCTGCGTCAAAAGACTCAGCAGATGTTCACGCTCTCTTGGGCAAGCTCCAAGAAGAGGTCTCGAGCGAAGAGATAATAGATGCGCAAGAGTTTGAGGAAGCTGGAGAAGATGAAGCGACAGTTATCCAGCTTGTCAATAAGATCATCATCGATAGCTATATGGGCCGAGCGTCCGATATTCATATCGAACCGGGAAAAGGAAAAGCAAACGCGACTGTCCGAATTCGGGTTGATGGGTCTTGCCGGGCTCTGCTTTCAATACCTTCCTCGCACGTTCGTGCGGTAGTGTCTCGAGTCAAAATTATTAGTGGACTCGACATATCAGAACGGCGCAAACCTCAAGACGGCAAATGCGTCGTTCGGTTCCGCGGAAATCCGATCGAGCTCCGGGTAGCAACAGTTCCCACGGTACACGGTGAAAGTGTCGTGATGAGAATTCTTGCCTCGAGCGACCCGCTTCCACTTGAGAAGTTGAACCTCTCCGAACGAAATATAAAAGTTATCAAACATATCACCTCTCAACCGCACGGGGTCTTTCTCGTGGTTGGACCGACAGGATCAGGAAAGACGACCACTTTGCACGCAATCCTTGGCTCGATGAACACCCCAGACAGAAAGATCTGGACTGCCGAAGATCCGGTAGAAATCACCCAAAGCGGGCTTCAACAGGTCCAGATGAAGCCTGAGATAGGACTTACCTTTGCTTCTTCTCTTCGAGCGTTCTTGAGAGCTGATCCCGATGTAATAATGATTGGAGAGATGAGAGATTACGAGACGGCGCACATCGGAATCGAAGCGTCTCTCACCGGACACTTTGTCTTCTCTACTCTTCACACCAACTCAGCACCAGAAACTATTACCAGGCTTTTGGATCTCAAACTTGATCCGGTCAGTTTTTCGGACGCTCTTCAGGGAGTTCTCGCTCAGCGGCTTGTTCGAACTCTTTGTGAGAATTGCAAGGAGGCCTATTCAGTTCCTGAAGAGGAGTACGTCGTCCTCCAAAGATACTATGGAGAACAGCACTTCTCAGAGCTCAATTTCGCTTGTGGAAAGAGTCAGATATACCGACCGAAGGGCTGCGACAAATGCGGCAACACTGGCTACCGAGGGAGAACGGGGATCCACGAGCTCCTGCTTGCGACACCCTCAATTAAGACGTTGATCTACGAATCCGCGCCAGCAAATGAAATAAAGAAACTTGCCGTATCCGAAGGCATGCGCACCTTAATGCAAGACGGAATCCGAAAACTCACCATCGGCCAGACCGACCTGAGTCAGATTCGAAAAGTTGCCGGAAGCGATGAATAGTCTCCTCAACGCGACCGACGGCACTCTCCTTTACTGAAGCGGTTGATCTCCGAAATCAGTACTGTCATCCCCTACGCAATTGGTAAAAGTAGTTGGTACCTGGTTCGTAGTCGCAATTGCTGCGTCAAGCAGAGCCTGAGAGCGTGCAAGTGCTCGGGTGCGCTTTTTCGCCTCTCGCTTCAATTGCTTATCAGAAGCTCCTTGAGCCTTAAGTCGCGCAACCGCATTTTTCGAATAGAGTCGAATCGCTTTGTCATAGAGCTTTTTCTGCTCTCCGGCTCGATTCCGATAAATTTCTAGGTTCGGTTCGTTACTCACCACAACACAGAACTCAGTGTCGAGCTCTTGGCAACTCGTTACGATACTTGGGAAGCCTTGCCACGAGAGCACCCAGTTTGCAATCTGGAGTTCGTGTGCAGTTCGAGAGAGCTTTTTGAGCTTCTTTCGCGCGGCCTTTCTCTCAGCGTCCGGTACTACCCGAACATAGCGCCTCAAGAAAACACGGGTGAGCTTTTCAAAATCTTTCGCAAACCCGTCGAGGTTAACCTGGGTTGGTGAGATATCGACCTGATCACAATCGAGGCAAGAAAATCCATCACCATTACATACTCCACAGTGATCAACTTCTCCCACACAATCCGGATCTCCCGGGGGGGTAGGAGTTGGAGTTGGCGTTACGGAGGCACTCGGCGACGGACTCGGACTCATCGATGGAGAAGGAGACGGGCTTGCAGACGGTGAAGGACTTGGGCTCGCAGATGGCGATGGAGTCGGACTTTCGGACGGCGAAGGACTTGGACTCGCAGATGGCGATGGACTTGCCGACGGCGAAGGGCTCGGGCTCACTGACGGCGACGGCGAGGCCGACGGACTAGGACTTGCCGACGGACTTGGACTCGCACTTGGAGATGGTGAGGCAGAGGGGCTCGGACTCGCTGAAGGTGACGGACTCGCGCTCGGCGACGGCGATGCCGATGGGCTCGGACTCGCTGAAGGGGACGGAGAGGGACTTGCACTCGGCGATGGGCTCGGACTCGCTG
Source organism: Bdellovibrionales bacterium (assembly GCA_020434565.1). GTDB lineage: Bacteria > Bdellovibrionota_C > UBA2361 > UBA2361 > RFPC01 > JAGRAO01. The sequence goes on along the minus strand of JAGRAO010000111.1, from coordinate 6,539 downwards.
AAGGTGACGGACTCGGGCTTGGAGACGGTCGAACCGAGAATCCGAAGTCGAAACTGTGATCGTTGTCTCCCACCGCGCCAAGCGCAGAAGTTGTACACGATTCACGGCCCACGAGGACTCCGTTCGAATCCCGCTCCTCAGAACCAGAACCCGAGTTAGCAAAGGCTACCGTAGGCTCAAGCCCAGTAAGCGGAGCTTGTCCGATTGGTACACAGATCTGGTATCCAGTCGTGTCCGGGATGAGCTGTGCAATTCCATACTGGAAACTGGCGGTTGAAGTTCCTGAACCATTCGAAAAGAGGTACTTTCCTTGACTGTCAGTCGCCACTAATCCCAACACATTTCCAATCGAATCTCGCAAATAAACCTGAATGTTCGCCAAAGGCGCTTCGTTTGGATCTTGAACTCCGTCTTTATCGTCGTCGAACCAGATGCGATCTCCAATTTCAATTGGGGCAGGAGCGCAAAGCGGCTGGGGTTCCCCAAGTCCTGATGCTTTTCCGAGAGTTCCAGGAAAATACTGTGAACTCGGCACCAACATATAGCCTCTTCGGTGCTTTCCTGTATCTATATCGAGCCAATTTATTCCACCCGAGTGCCATCCACTTCCTCCCGGAAGATCCATCACTGGGTTAAGGGCTATCACGAACGTTTCACCGGAATTAGGGATAAAGCCAACCGCGCCACCGCTTGTCTCATCGTGAGTTGAGCCAGTACCAAAGTTTCCGCCGGTTTTAAAAGAGGAATCTTCTGAAAAGTATTCGCCAACTCCGCTCGGGCCATCACTGAGATTTCGAGAGGTGGTATCCATGCCCGCTACGTTGCAATTTGATGAAGCATCACCCTCAAGCACCAATCCGGAATCAGTTGCGCACGCGAAAAGAATATCACCGCCCACCATTCCGTTTACGAGGGTCATATTTCCCGAGATTGGTTTGTAGTTTTGATAGCCCATCTGCATCCCAAACCGGTCAGCAAGCCCAAGAACTACTGATCCATTTTCGGTGAATTTAATATTCGAAAGTATTGGCTGTGGATAGGACGGATATGACGCGTTCGGATCTCCTACTCGAGTAGCATAGTCGGCATTCCACGCATTCCACTTTGCGTTTCTTGGAGCCGAAGCGGTGACGAGTTCGCGAGTATAACCAAGAGAGAACGAGAGCGCTGAAGTAAAGCCGGCTTCAATGTCACTTGGATCAAATCGAAGGACATGGGCCGTGAGCCTGTCAGAGATCCCAGTAAAACTCTCATTACTTTCAGAGGTACATACACCTCCGAGGTATCCTATTCCATCCCGAAAACTAATTGCCCACGGGCGAAAAACTCCGTCAGTACAGCTTGGGACTCCGCTCAAGCTCGAAAGAAGATATTGTCGAACGTTTTGGGGAAACGATGCGGGATCGCCAGACACGTCCGTCTCTATAAGCGCTCGCTGATAGAGGTTTACAACCCATAATTCCTTTCCATCTTCAGAGAGAGCAATATCGCCAATGCCGGTCTTTCCTACCAAGTTATAGGCAGCCAAATCTCGGTTAGCGACGGTCGCACTTGGCCCGACATAGTTGTCAGTATCGCTCATGTTATTTCGGCGAGTCTGAATGAGAGAGGGGAGGTTCGGGTCCCCTGGCTCGAATGAAATCTGGGGACCACCGTTTGTTGGATTAACGGCGGAAAGCGAGAAAGAGTCGACCACTCCAACCCCAGACATCTCGATGATGTAGATCCCTCCTATTCCTTGAGGTCCTAAACCGATATGGCGTCTTAGGGCAGACGCGACAAAATAGCGATCGGGTGAACTCTGATAAGCTGTTCCCCAGACAGAACCAAGCTCTTGTATCATTGCATTCGGGGTTGGATTTTCCGCGGTTCCATGGAGGTAGCTGTAAGGTGTCCCGGAAAAGTCAAACATCTGTGGTATTCCAGCTTCGCCAACTCCTCCAGCCGTCGAAGAAAAAAAGACGTTCGCCTTGTGAACGTTTCCGACTCCCGACCCGCTTTCCATACACGGAACGGTCACATCAACTTCTTGTGCACAATGGTCAGCAGGATTGTGAACAGCAAAGTCGTAGTTACATCCAGAAGATGAGAGAAATCTCACAGAGCTCTTCGAATTTGAGCCGTAGCTTCCAAATTGTAAGAACGAAGGAAGATCAGTAAGCTCGAGCCGGATCCCGGAAGAAATCCCGGAAAGGGACGGAAAGGAATACGATCCATCAAAACTTACTGGTGCTACCGCAACCTCGGCGCCCGAAGAATCGTACGCCCGAACGTTTAGCCCGACCGTCGCGAGAGACCCAGCTTCGGCGACATCCATCAATCCATCGCCGTTATAGTCGCGGAAGATCAATCCCGAAACTTCATCTGGCCCACACGCCGGGACTGCCGCAAAGGCGATTTGAGGAAGAAGAAGCAAGAGGATAATGAACTTTCGAACGTCAACCATTTCGTGACCTGCCACAAGAAAACCGGGAACGAGAACCTCCCGCTTGATTTAAAGACCTTTGCAAACCCGATGCCGGACGAAAATCCACCCGACTTGGTATGGTACTCCCGTCTTAAAAGATGCTTTTGCGCCCCAAGAGAGTTCAGTTTCCGAATATTTCGTAGAGTTCCGCTGTGAATTCTTAGGATTACCGCTTTTTATGCGGGTTTCCCTAACAGAAATGTTCCGACTATGAAGGGCAAGGGAACCTTGAACGAGATAACATCCTGAAAACTAAATAAATTTTAGAGTCTATCACGAGCATTCTCGATCCTCCTCCCGGCGTTCGGTGTCTTTGTTAGTAGTTCGCAGACGAGGTAAAGCTTTGAGAACCCTTCCTCGTTATCGAGAACTCAGTTTGGCTATGAAAATGATTTCTAGGCTAAACGAGTTCTGTCGGGGATCGTATTTTGTATGTTCGAATCCCCGCGGCCAGATCAGAGTGGTTCCAGAGGTAGTTCTCATGCAGAACCGAGCCACGTATTACCTTCTTCGGAGCAAGAGCGCTACGATCTCGAAGACTACATCCACCGTCTCGGTCGAGCGGCGCTTGCTTGTCGTGAGAGAAATGATATTCCCGAGGCGCGAAAGCTTGCTTGGCGGGCCATGAATCAATTCACCCGTTTTGGTCCTGACGGGATTCGTGACGTAGAGCAATTTGACAATCTTTCACCGAGAGCCTTCTGGAGTGGGTTTAAGGAAAAGACGAAGGGACCGCTTTGTACATTACTTACTCTTGTTGCTGACTCGGCAATTGATCGAGGTTTCCTCCGAGAAGCTGCCAATATCGCGAACATCGCCGCATGTACGTATTCAAAAGATCTTCTCGCGTGGGAACTCATTGTCGACCTAGCCTTCGAACGCCGAATGCCTCCGAGTCACCAAAGGATCATCTCTCGCGCGAAAAGCGCTGGGGAGAGACTTGAGCAGTACGGTTGGGCTCTCGATTGTACTGAACGGCACCTCAAGTTCCGCTACGGAGTCGACCTCGGAGCTCTTACTCCTGGAGCAATTCCAGATGACAAGGAGGAGCTCAGCCGGTTCCTCGGAGTGTTCCGCAAGGCTTCGCGCCTCGGCCTAGCAGTAGGAGAAATGCGCCGAGACGGTGGGCTCAAAGAACACCAGTTACAGAGCAACGAGCTCATCAGAAAGAGCCTTGAGATAGTCGAGGGACTCTTTCGCCTTTCCGGTGTAGATCCCAGCCCGGCCCGCCTCATTTCAGCCGAAGAGCTCAAATTTCAACTGCGGGAAGCTGCATTTCCTCCCGTTCTCCGCTGTATGGGTGAGTGCCTCAAGCGCTCTGTCTCTCTCTATGGACTACTCGGTTGCGCAGAGGACGGGCTCGCATGTATCGACCTTGCCAACGTGCTCTTGGAATCAGCATCTGCTACCAAGAAAGACGCGGAATGATGCCTGCTCTTGACCTCTCCCCTGGACTTCTCGGAATGTTCGCACTATTTTCTCCGACCGAGCCCTAGTTATCTGCAATTCTCAGGGCGGACGGAAACGCGAAAACAGTTGTATGAGTGAAGAAATTCCAACGAAGTCTGATTTTATCCGATCTCGAATAGATAGAGATCTCGCCGCTGGGAAGAATGACGGCCGAGTTGCTACTCGCTTTCCTCCAGAGCCAAACGGATATCTTCACATTGGCCACTCGAAGGCTATTTGTACAAACTTTGGCATCGCCAAAGAGTACGGCGGAACATGTAATCTCCGGTTTGACGACACCAATCCAGAAAAAGAGGACCAAGAGTTTGTCGACTCCATTAAAGAAGATATCCGTTGGCTCGGTTTCGACTGGGACGATCGCGAGTTCTTCGCATCGGACTACTTTCCGAAACTCTACGATTATGCAGTTCAACTTATTAAAGACGGCAAAGCCTACGTTGACAGTTTGACAGCCGATCAGATCAGGGAGCATCGGGGAACACTTACCGAGCCGGGAAAAGAGAGCCCGTATCGAAACCGTTCGGTTGAGGAGAATCTCGACCTTTTTGAGCGGATGAAAAACGGCGAGTTTCCAGAAGGTGCTCATGTCCTCAGGGCAAAGATAGACATGGCGTCGCCGAACATGAACATGCGAGATCCTGCGATTTATCGGATTAAGCGAGCTCATCACCACAGGACCGGAGATACCTGGTGCATCTATCCGATGTACGACTATGCGCACTGTCTTTCTGACGAAGCTGAAGCTATCACTCACTCGCTCTGTAGTTTGGAATTTGAAGATCACCGTCCGCTGTACGACTGGTTTCTTGAGCAGCTCAGCACCCCAAATCGACCTCAACAGATTGAGTTTGCACGGCTCAATTTGAATTACACCGTCATGAGCAAACGAAAACTGCGCACTCTTGTTGAGGGAAAGCATGTCTCTGGCTGGGATGATCCAAGAATGCCAACCCTCTCGGGGTTTCGACGTAAGGGATATACCCCAGAAGCTATTCGCGATTTTTGCGACCGAATCGGACTCGCCAAGGCAAACAGTGTCGTTGAGTTTGGAATGCTTGAGTTCTGTCTCCGCGAACACCTCAATAAAATCGCTCAGCGAGTGATGGCGGTAATTGATCCCGTAAAACTTGTCATCACGAATTATCCGGAGAATCAGGAAGAGGAGCTTGAGGCAGATAACAATCCCGAAGATCCGGTAGCTGGAAAGAGACTCATTCCGTTTTCTCGAGAACTCTATATCGAGCGAGAGGACTTCCTTGAAGATGCCCCGAAGAAGTATTTCCGTCTCACCCCCGGGAGAGAGGTTCGGCTGAAGCATGCCTACTATGTAACGTGTACGGGTTTCGTGAAAGACGACTCAGGAAAGGTTACCGAAGTTCACTGTACATACGATCCAACCACAAAAGGGGGATGGTCCGATGACGCAAGAAAGGTAAAGGGCACAATTCACTGGGTTTCAGCAGCGCACGCTCTAGAGGCAGAGGTCCGACTCTATGATCACCTCTTTTCGCGTGAGGACCCGGAAGCAGGAGAGAGTTTTCTGCATGTGATCAATCCCAACTCTCTTGTGATTGTACCCAACGCAAAGCTTGAACCTTCTCTTAAATGCGCTCAACGGGGAGAGAGGTTTCAGTTCCTGAGGCTTGGGTATTTTTGTGCGGACTCAAAGGACCATTCTCCCGAAAAACCCGTATTCAACAGATCTGTCGGCTTGAAAGATTCCTGGGCCAAAGAGAAAGCAAAGTCATAACAACCTGCAAAGGAAATCCTGAGTGTCGCCTCATTCAAACACAGAGAATGGAAGCAGTATTCTTTGGTGTCTTGACGTTGACGGAGTATTGACGGAGCCGACGACCAAAAAAATTTCTTTTCCCCGAACCATTAAACAATTGTGTCGTCGAGCCGAACAGGGTGACATCCTCGCTCTTAACACAGGACGTTCTCTCTCGTGGATTGAAGAACGAGTCCTCCCTCTCTTTCTTTCCTCTTTGTCGGAAAAGGATTCAATCTTTGTTAGTGCTGAGAAGGGAGCTCTTTGGCAGAAATTCTCCGAAAACTCAAAGTTCCCAAAACGGAGCGACAAGACTCTCCTTGTTCCAAGAGAGCTGCAAGAGGCAGTCCGAAAGATCGTGCGAGAGAATCACTCTACGTTCTTTGACGAAACCAAAGAGAGTATGATTTCCCTAGAGATGCGAGACGGGTACGACACAAAGAAGTTTGGAGACGAGATGCACAAGCTCGAGCGACTCATCGCTCCATTTCTTTCTCAGTACCCTACTCTCTCTATTGAGAAATCAATTATCGCGCTGGATATCCAAGAATCTCGGGTGGGAAAATCCCTCGGCTCTCTTCGGGTGCTCGAGTGGATCACCTCTCGGCCGAATAAAGTCATTTGCGTGGGAGATTCTCCAGCCGATCTCGAAATGGTGATTCCCTTCCTCACCGCTCGGTTCCCGACCGATTTCCTCTATCTTGGAACCGCACCTCTCTCAGACCCAATTCGAGATCCTCTGCTCAGCTATCCCTCTGTTTCTTCTCGTTACTGTGAAGGACTGACCGAGTTTCTTTCTTCGTAGTCTCACTTTTTCTTGGCAAAGAGCGA
>JAGRAO010000110.1 GCA_020434565.1 Bdellovibrionales bacterium | reverse complement strand
AAACGAATGGGCCAGTGTGCCTTCTGACCTCTTCGCTCCGGTACGGAGCCAGCACGCGATCCTCAAAGATCTGAGAATCGAGAAAATCGGGATTCTCTTTCCCTTTGAGTTTCCCATATCGTGGATGTGTCGGAAATTGAGGAACAGTAATGTGTTCCCAAACTTTGCTCACCCAAAGGAAGTTCTCAGGCACCATCTCAGCATACTCGAGAAGAGATTTTTGCGTAGGGGGAGAGTAAAAGAAGCGATCAATCCCGACAGTAGAGAATCGAGGGTCAGACGCGTATTCTCGAAGCGAGGTTCGAGTGAACTCCTTCTCAGATCTGTAGGGCCTCTTGTAGACGAGTCCTTTCCAGCCGGGATAGTTCCAACTACTCGTCCCAAAGCGAATCATCCTGGAATTACCGAAAAAAAAGTTTATGGGCGAGGAGTCGCCCCCTGTGTAAGAAATTTTAAGAATGGAGAATCTGCGGAGAGAAGTATCTGCGAATCACTGCGAAGCCCTTTTTTGTAGGCCTCAATCGTTCGAACAAATTCAAAAAAATCTGGATCCTGTCCAAACGCATCAGCGTAAATCTGTATGGCGGTCGCTTCGGCATCTCCCTTGATCTGCTGAACTTCGCTGTATCCTTGTGACTGGATGCTCTGCTCGACTTCTTCGACTTTTCCCCTGATTTTATCCACTTCACGCTGGCCAACGGAGGTAATCTTTCGCTTAATTCGTTCTCTCTCGGCCTTCATGCGCTCAAAAACTTGCTGTTCAACACTTTGCTCCAAGGCCACTCGCTTGAGGTGAACGTCTACGAGTTCGAGTCCGAAAGGGACCATTCGCTCCTGAGCTTGCTCAATAATTTGGCGGGTGAGGGCTTCGCGGCCGATAGTCACCTCTTCAATGTCTCCAGAGATCTCTTCGTCAGCTATCGTTTCGAGCGATTCGGCTGTGCTCTCTGCAGATTCCTGATCATGTTGAGGAGTGCTCTCAGTATCCGATTCCTGGCCTCCATCCTTGGGATCGGCTACGGGCACAGTGGTCTGAGAGGTCAAAAGTTCATTTGTATTGCGTACAGCATCAACGAGAGTATTTTTTGAGATCACTGTCTGGGTTGCTCCGTCGAGCCAACCCGTAATCTTGAGCTCGGCAGTATCAAGGTCCACCAATCGCTCGAGGAAGACGATCGGATCCTTTATCCGGTACCGAGCTGTAGTATCGACCACGATATTCTTTTTCTCGACAGTGATAATTTCGGTCGGTCGTCCATCCCAATTCAGGATTCGCTTCTCGAGAAGGCGAATCTCCTGCCACGGGAACTTCAAATACAATCCCGCCTCTGCCCGAACTGGGGGAATCGGTTTTCCAAATTGGAGGATCACTCCCGTCTTGCCTTCAGGAACGATATAGAAAGAAAAATAGACGGCACTTAAGACCACCAATATGACGACACCGAAAAAAGGTCCAAGTTGCTCTTTCATAGTTCCTCGTCGTGAGATCCTGACTTAAGCGCTAATTTTCTATCCGACGGAGTATTATCGGCTTGAGATTTGGCAAGCTCTGAAAGAGAGCTCCGGCCTCCGGCTGAGAAAATTGGGAGGAGTCCCTTAATTTTTGGATCTACCACGGTAAATCCCTCTACCCTCTTGAGAACCGACTCCACCGCTTCAATATAGAGTCTCGTTCGCGTGATCTGAGGTGATTCCTGATATGCTTTGAGCGTCTTGAGGAAGCGCTGGGTTTCCCCCTGCGCTCGGTTGATGACGGCAACCTTGTACCCTAAGGCTGCCGATACTTCACGTTGACGCTTCCCTTCAGCTTTTTCGAGTCGCTCGTTCCTCTCAGCTTCTGCGAGGTTAATCTGTTGTTTCTGCTGTTGAAGAGCTGAGTTCACCTGGTTAAAGGAGGGCTGAACACTTTCTGGGGGGCTTACGTCCTGGAGCAATACGGCGTCGATTGAAACGCCAAGCTCATATTCGTCAGCGATCTTTTGCATGAGTTCTCTTACCTGAGCTTGGATGTCGAGCCTCCCAACGGTAAGAATATCATTGATTGAGCGATCTCCCACGACCTGTCGCATAGTGGTCTGTGAAATATCTCGGATCGTCTTCGTTGGATTGGTCGCTTTAAAGAGATACCTGCGAGGGTCCGTGACGATATACTGAACCGACCACTCGACGTCTGCTATGTTGAGATCGCCTGTAAGCATCAATGTTTCATTGCGGTCGGAGCCCCTCTGAACAGCCTGAGGGAGTTCTCGACTGAACCTCGCGAGCGGAGAGTTCCGACTGGAAACGGTATTCATGGCCCGAGCGCCAAATTGTTCCTGTTGAACATTCGTTGGTACAAGGATAACTCGATCAATTCCGAAAGGTATCTTGAAATGGAGCCCTGACCCTTGTGTTTGCGAATACCTTCCAAGGCGAAGCACGACAGCCTTCTCTTCTACTCGGACCGTGTAATACGAAGTCAGCACGGCGAAGAGAGCACCAGCAACCAAGAAGATTTTGACTATTAGACCTGGCTTATCGAAGAAATCTTGTAGGAATTCCTCGAACGCCTTCTGGGGATTGGGCCCATTTTTTTGACCGTTCCAGTCCATGAGAACTTTTTTCCTAAGACTTGAGCAGGACTTTGAGTGATCTTAAAGCCGCTTTAAACCGGCTTGTAGTGTGCCCCGAAACGGTAAAATGGTACAAGGGTTTGGTGAGCAAGAATGCCGGAAAAGGAACCGAGTCCTCTTCTGTGGGTTCTTGCGAGTAGTGGATTTTACTTGTAGAGGTTGTCAATGCGCCAAAATGTTTCTTTTTTGTACCGCCCGAATTATCGGTATTTGAGAAGCATTTTGGAGCTGGGATGTCCTTTTGAGCGTAGTGAGTTGAGTTCGCGGAGATCTTAGTGGCCTGGAACGAACTTCTCAGGGAAAATCTTCTCGAAGATTATTGAGGATATCGTCGATGGAAAGAGCTGCCCTTTCAGTTTCTGATCTTACAGTAAGCTACAGACATAAGCCGGTTCTTTGGAGTATCCACTTTGAGATACCTCAACACTGCCTCTGTTGCATCGTTGGTCCAAATGGAGCCGGGAAATCAACGCTGTTGAAAGCTTGTCTTGATTTGGTCCCTTCAGTCTCAGGAGAGGTGCGATTTTTCGGCGAACAGCTCAACGCAGTGCGTCATAAAGTCGCGTACGTTCCCCAGCGAGAGGAGGTCGATTGGGACTTTCCGGTCAGTGTTCTTGAAGTCGTACTCATGGGGCGTCGCGCCCGCCTTCCATTTTACCGTCCGGTTTCAAAGGCCGATCGAGTGCTGGCAGAGGAGTCTCTCGACAAAGTTGGTATGCTCCCCTTCGCTGAACGCCAGATTCAACAACTGTCTGGCGGGCAGCAACAACGGGTTTTTCTGGCAAGGGCGTTGTGTCAAGGTGGCGATCTTTTTTTGCTTGATGAGCCGTTCGCAGGTGTTGACGCAACAAGTGAGGGAGCGCTCGTTGAGCTCTTTCAGTTATTGGTGGCTCAAGGCAAGACTGTTATTTGTGTCCATCACGATCTGAATACGGCCCCCGTTTACTTTAATTGGGCCGTTTTGTTGAACTTGCGCCTCATCGCTAGTGGACCAATCGAAAATACACTCACAGAAGAAACCATAAAGTCGACATATGGCGGTCAACTTGCGGTCCTGACTCAGGTCTTTGAGCGGTTGCGGAAGGAGCAACTTGGTTCTCAGCAGGATCGATCATAATGGAGATTCTTTCCGATCCGAACTCTCTCTGGGTATTGAGCTGTTCGATCCTCCTTGGGATAAGCGCTGGCTGGCTCGGATGCTTCGCGCTTCTTCGTAAGGAAGCACTTGCGGGAGATGCCTTAGCACATGCTGCGTTGCCTGGCGTTACGGTGGCGTTCATGCTTTTTCAGTCTCATGCAAGGTGGGTACTTCTTCCGGGAGCGCTTTTAAGTTGCTTTGCAGCATACGGATGTTTGTTATTTCTTACCCGAGTCATGCGGATGAAGTCGGACTCAGCGCTTGCGTTCGTGCTCTCGTTTTTCTTTGCGCTTGGTATATTCCACTTGACACAGCTCCAGAAAGAAACTTACAGCCACCAAGCGGGACTCGATAAGATGCTCTTTGGGCAAGCCGCGGCTCTCGTCTCCCATGACGTTCTTGTCGTCGCGGTTATGTGTGCGGCGCTCCTCCTTGTGCTTATAGTGCTCTTTCAACGACTTCGAATGACTTCGTTTGATCCGTTGTTTTGTCGAGCCGCCGGCATTCCCTCTCATCGATACGATCTCCTTTTTGGATTTCTGCTCGTATGTACGGTTGTAGTGGGGCTTGATCTTGTTGGCGTAGTGTTAATGGCCGCTCTTCTTATTACGCCTGCGGCTGCGGCTCGATATTGGACTAACGACTTACCTCGAATGATTCTCCTCTCATCTTTTTTCGGTGCGTGTTCGGGGGCTTTTGGAGTCGTTGTGTCGTTCTATGCACCGAAGATGCCAACAGGCCCGTGGATCGTGGTCTTTGCTACCGCCTTTCTCTTAGTCTCCCTCCTTATAGCACCTGAAAGAGGGGTAATAGCACGGAGACTGCGGCACCGTTCTTTCCAGCGAAAGATTCGAGAAGAGAATTTGCTTCGAGCGCTTTTTCGATTTGAAGAGGACGGGATCTCAGCCCCGCACTCTCTTCAATCAATTGTTCAGATTCGACCAACGCTGGCGAATACACTCGATGCAACAATTTCGGCGCTTGAGAGGCTTGGTGAACTCACGCGAGAGCCTGACGGGCTGCGTCTAACGCGGGAGGGGCTGGCGAGAGCGGAGCGAGTTACGCGCTATCACAGGTTGTGGGAAGTTTACCTGTCCAGGATGGTGAATATCCCTTCTCATATGTTGCATGAAGGGGCCGAAAACGTTGAGCACTTACTTACTGAAGAGATGGAGAGTGAGCTGCTCCTCGAAATCGAAGGTGTGAATCAGGATCCGCATGGGAAACCCATCCCACAGAGAGTTGAGCCTGAAAGCGGAGACGAAAAATGACGGAGATGACTTCTCTCGACCTTTGGGTGATCCTCACGGCCACAGTATGCGCATGTGCATGTGCAACCTCGGGAGTTTTTCTCGTCCTTCGAGGATTGGCGATGTTGGCGGACGCGGTGAGTCACTCTGTGTTGTTTGGAATTGTGCTCGCATTTCTCCTGACTGGCTCGCGTGCGCCGCTCGTGATTCTTGTTGGGGCAGGAATTGTAGGAGTCTTTACGGCTCTTGCTGCGCAGTTCTTGAACAAGGAAGGAAAACTTCAGGAGGATGCAAGCATAGGGGTAAGTTTTACCTGGTTGTTCGCAGTCGGCGTGATTCTCGTTTCGGCTTTTGCAGGCCGAGTTGATATCGATCAGGAATGTGTCCTGTACGGAGAGATCGCCTTTGTTCCGTTCGATACGTTAACGCTTTGGGGAGTCGAGATCGGTCCGCGCGCGTTTTGGATGCTGCTCGTAGTCGCTGTCATTGACATTATCGTTGTCCTTTTTAGCAAAGCTCGATTCGAGCTAGTTACTTTTGATCCATCTTTTGCAGAAACCGCTGGCATTAAGAGTCGCCGATGGCATTATCTGCTCGTTTGTCTCGTATCGTTGACAAGTGTCGCAAGTTTTGAAGCGGTCGGCGTGATTCTTGTAGTTGGTATGATGGTTATACCACCGAATATTGCGCTTCTCTTTTCTCGGGGGACAACGTCGATGTTGTGGCTTTCAAATCTGTTTGCTGTTCTGTCCGCTGTCCTTGGGTATTGGCTCGCTGTTGCAATTGATGCCTCCGTAAGCGCTTCGATGGTTGTTGTTGCTGGCTGTCTTTACGGAGTGATGGCGCTTTTGAAGTATGGAATGGCGACGGTTACCGCTGTTCCCTCAAAGCGCGCGGAGCTTCTTGAACTTTGACGTAACAGCGGTAACCATCCCCTAGAAAAAATAGGAGAGGCGGAGATACAGCTGAGAAGCTGGAGCAAAGTCGATTCCCGGTTGAATCGAATAGCCTCCAAATTCGGTTCCATTTCCACCAAACGGAATTGTAGCACCGATGAGAAGGAGCATATCCTGAGCAAGATTGTACTCAGCTCTTGTTTGATGGATTTGAGATCCATCATTTACGCTGAGGATCTGATTCACAAAGAGGCTCCACAATGGTGAGATTTCGAGTCGACCCCCAAGCGAGACGAGATCTCGCCCAAGGACAAAAATCTCTCCTCGGTCGAGTCTCGTTAAAAGAGCCTCATCAGCTTCCCGGTAGCGCTTATTGGCGATACCAAATCCGTTGCGGTAGTACTCTAAATAGGAATACGCATTAAGCCCAAAAACGGTCCACGACGTGTCAATATTTCCAACGAGCGAAGTTGACCAATCGGTGTCCTCTTCTTTTCCCCTTGTAAAGAGCAGATCCACTCGGAGTACGGATTCTGAAACATCCGTAGAGGAGCCGAGGCCGAAATTCCAGTCGCGATAGTGTTCGGCGGCAAGGAACTGAAAGTCGGAGCTGCCGTCTGAAGTGGAGGAGTGAACCACAACGGCGTAAGAGCTTTCCTCGTGGGAGACGTTCCCCCTGAGATCTCGGCCAGGGGCGACAACCGTCTCAATTCGATTTTCCTGGCCGAGGAGATACTCAGTATAAAAGAGGTCCTCTCCGGTCTTATAGTCTTTGTCAATTTCAGTAGGCGAAAATGGATTCAAGAGATCAAGGACTTGAAAGGCGAGACCATTGCCGGCAGAAAATGTTTGTCGCCCAATCCGAGAGACAAATTGGTCGCCATAGTATCCAAGCTCCGCCCGATCTATTCGGTGAAACATCTCAAATTGATCGTCTGAGGTCGATTGGTGAGAGAGATCAAAGAACCGTCTGTGATCGTCAAGCCGAGAAGCGTTTTGACCCGGAAAGAGCAATTGCCGATTCCTCTTGAGCTCTACAGCTGTTCCCCCAAGGGCGAGAGTCTCTCCGTGAAGCGAGGCAGCAAACTTTTCCTTCCGATATTCAGTATTCACCCTGAGATCGACCTGTTGACCGTGTACGACATCCGGTCCGAGATCTCGCTCAAATGTGTCCGAGGGCAGAAACGAGAGAGTCGGCTGATATTTTATATGTCCCGAGAAAGAAAAATCGTCAGACAAGCACAGGAGAGGAGAAGCAAGCGTAGCGACAACAATCCACAAGATCCTTTCCGTTGACCGAAGCGAGCACATGCGAGAATTCATCGTTTTAGGATCCTCACTTCGCGAGAGAACACGCGGGCTAACTTCGTCTTTCATCATTTTCGACTTTGCCATCGCGTAGCCTCACCAATCGACGAGCTCGCTCCATAACCTGTTTGTCGTGGGTAGAGAAGAGGAATGTAATCTTTCGAACCTCGTTGAGCTCTTGCATTAACGAGAGGAGATCTGCTGCCGTTTTTGAGTCCAGATTAGCTGTCGGCTCGTCTGCAAGGATGATGTCTGGTTCTGATGCAATCGCTCGTGCCACGGCTACCCGTTGTTGCTGTCCGCCTGACATTTGATCCGGTCTCCGGTCTGAGAGCTCTGCTAGTCCAACTCGACCCAATACCTCCATCGCACGCTCTCGACGAGCCGCCGAATGCACGCCTTGAAGCTGCATCACAAATTCTACGTTCTCTCGAGCACTGAGAACGGGGATCAAGTTGTAAGATTGAAAAATGAATCCGATGTGGTTGAGTCGGAAAGTCGCCCTTTCCGAGGGAGAGAGGACGTTCATCACCGTCTCTCCGATACGAACCTGGCCGGACGTAGGGACATCGAGTCCACCAATGAGATTGAGGAGGGTCGTTTTCCCCGATCCAGAGGGACCAAAGAGAGTCGTAAATTCTCCAGGCTCAAAAGTGAGAGAAACATCGCTCACTGCTTTCACCAGGACATCTGCTTGGTGATACAATCGGGAGACGGATTCAAGTGCTATGCTACGTGACACGGTTCTCCTTTATCGCCTTTCCTGCTTGGTACCCGATTGATCTCGATGAACTGGTTCGCTGCTCTACGACTCATTCTATAACCTTTGAAGACTCCGGGCCGGATTCACTTGAGCCGCAAGCCAGGCCGGGTAGAGACTGCCCAGTGTGCCCAATGCGATCAAGAGACCAACAACGAGGACAACGTCACTCCAAATGAGTTGAGGAACTATTCGATCGCCGATGCCTGCAATAGATGCTCCCCGGGCGAATTTTGAGAGGTCAATCCCCCCAGAAAATTGTCGAACGATGGCCATCCCACCGAGTACACCAATAAGTCCGCCAACGACGAGCAGCAGAAAAGATTGCAGGACCGTTTCGATTACGATCCACACTCGTGTCATGCCCAAAGCATGCATAACGGCAATTTCTCGAACGCGCTCAAAAATACTCATCAAGAGACTATTCACCAATCCAAATCCCGCCGAGACAATGACGATCAGGAACCAGATGATGAGAAAACCGTTTTGAATCTTTGTCATAGAGACAACGAGGGGTTGAAGTTCTTGCCAGGTAAGTACAGCCGCTTTCGGGAACAGCTTCTGAACTTGCTTCTGAATTTCGGGCAGGGACGCCTCTGGTTCTACAAGTATCGAAATCTCGTGGAGTTGATCGTCCTTGAGGCGAAGCATTTTTCGAAGAGTCTCAAGGCCGGTAAACGAAAAGAGGAGCTCCGTACTCTGAACCTCTGCCTGAAAGATCCCCTCTATTCGAAATCCCCGGTCTGCGATCTCATTCTCGATGTCTTGAGTCATGACAACTACTCGACGACCGATCCTTGTTTCGAGTTTCTCAACTATTTTGCTACCGAGAATGAGATGAGAATCATCTGAATCGGAAAGATTCTCGCCGTTCGATACGGCTTTTCCTGCGACTGAATTTCTCCCTTCAAGGCCGGGGTCCACCCCAAAGAGTGTAATAGGAAAGGATTCACGCTCACTTCGAATGACAGCTGGTGCAACAATGCGAGGGAGGACGGCGTGAACGCCCGGAATTTGCTGTAAGGCCTCCACGCTCTCTTCTCTGGCATCGATCGTGTGCTCAACTGCCGGATCACGGGCGCTGTCGGGATGCTGAATCTTCAAATGACCAGTCAGGTTGTAGATACTATCGTCGACGAGCTGCTGAGCCACACCCCGTGCAAGGGCCGCGAGTGCCACAGTGCTTGCAACACCAACGATTACCGCCGTTAATGTAAGCAGGGTACGTCTCGGATTTCTCAAGATATTCCTGCTTGCGAGGGCAGTAGTAACAAGTGCTGTGGACCAGAGACGTGTCATACCGATGTTAAGGCCTCCACTGGATTTATCCTTCTGAGACGGAGTGAAAATGGGACGACAAGGACAAACGTGATCACGACAACTACGGTGGGGCCCGAAAGGAGAAAGAGTGGGTTAAGCTGAGGATAGAGGACAGCTGGGAGATTCCACAGTTGAGTGAGCTCTTCGGCTCCCGGAACCGAAAAGCCTACGATGGAAAAGTACGTAATGATGGCCAATCCCATCACTACTCCGGGCAACGTTCCCGTGAGCAACAAGCACAAGAGTTCAAGCGATACCATGAAGATCAGGCTCCACGCTTTCATGCCTAAGGCCATAAGAAGACCAAATTCACGTATCCTCTCAAGCAGGGACATGAGAAAGGTGTTCAAGACTCCAAAGGCTACAATGAGAATGAGAGAAAAGAGAAAGAGCCACCCCGAAACCATATCCAACTCAATCGCTTCTTTTAAGCCCGGATTGAGTTCGTCCCACGTCAAAATACGAAGATTGTTCGGCAAGATCTGTTGAATTCTGTTTGCAATTTCATTTGAACGGGTAAGGTTGGTGCTTCGCACAACAAGTGCGTTTATCTCAGATGGAAGGCTAAAAATTTCCTGAGCTGTCGGCAGAGGGATTTGAATCATTGTTCGATCAATTTCAGTCGATCCACTCGAAAAAATCCCGACGATCGAGACAATCCCAGCCGCCATTGAACCATCTGCCCCCTGGCCGAGTAATGTCAGTTCGTCACCGAGAGAAACCTTTAAGTTTTCTGACAATGCTTTCCCAATCACTGCCCCCGAGGAATCCTTCGCTTGAAGATAGCGTCCGGCACGGATCGTCCCCGGAATTGAAGAAACAAGTGGTTCGGTCAGGGGGTCTACCCCAAATATTTGAACGCCAAAAGTTCTTTCGTCGGAGGAAGCAAGAGAGAACGCGTTCACTCGGGGAGAGTACGCGGCAACGGACGGTTCCAAAGATAGAAGAGACTGTAGATTGCTTGAAAAGGGGAACGCGAGAGAAAGCTTCGGTTCGTCCTGATAACCGATTCGTTGGATCTGGAGGTGCCCCTGAAAGATGCTAGCACTCGCTTCAATCGCAGTCTTATAAGAGCTTTGTTGAAGCGAGATCGTAAAAGAGAGGACTGTGCAAGCGAATGCTACCGCCCCAGCAGTGAGGAGGGTTCTTCGACGGTTCCTCCAAATGTTTCGCCAAGCTAAAGAGAGTGTCTGCATTAGGTCAGCCGGGGATTCTTGAGGTATGAGAGCGAGAAGAGATTTGCGGGAAGAGTGAGACCAAACGCCAAAGTGTGGTTCGTGATCTCGGTCCACTCGTCGTCATTTTCAAGGTTCGTCATACGCATGACTTCCGGGAACAGCTTTCCATCGAAGTCCTTTATTGATTTCGTTTGAAACTGTTTCACGAGCTTCATCTCCTGATCGTAAAAGAGGTGAGCAAGGAGTATCTTGTCATCTCGAACTTTTATTACCTCTTTCCCCCAGACCACCGGAGCATCCTCAAGGGGTACCGCTTCGACAACAAAGACCTTTTTCCCGCCTTGGGTCTCCGCGGGAAGAAATTTGTGGTTGTAGTATTCGAGAATGTCGTTGTCCCGAGCGAGATCGTTGTAGGAAAAATCTGAGCCCATCCAGCTTTGTGACATCATGCTAGAGGGGATCTTAATCACTCGATTCACTTTCGGAGTGTAGCTCCACATCTCATTTCCGATTTTCAAGGAAGCAGTGCCTGCGTCCTTGGCAGGCTCGAGATACTTAATGAGCGACTCATCCAGCCCGGAGGTCCACGTCTTCATTTTCAGAGTGCGCTCCCAATCGGGACGATGCACCGTCATGCTCGCGACACTCGAAGACGTTTTCTCCCGCCAGTATTCAATCGCATCCCGAACAACAGCTGTGGCGGAGGGATCGCCGACAACCGTCTGAGCGGATGCCCACATGGGAGAGAGAAGGAAGAACGTAAAAAATATCATTCTCATAGGGATGCCCAGTTGCCTTTTGACTTCTATGATTGATCCGATTCCGCGTGTGGGCAATTCCATAAGCCTCTCCCTCCTCCAAGCCGGACACCTGAGAGCTTCAGGAGTTGAGACAAGAGTCTGCCCGCGATTGCTTAGCGCCAGATTATAGTTACACTAGTCCTCAAGATGAACTTTGCTCATTCTGACAATCGGGGCTCCTATCAAGATCCTCGTGGTAAATATCAAAATCCCTTTCTCGGCGCTTTGGCTGACTCTGTCGTTGCTGCGTCCAAATCCTTTCAACCAGACCGGGGAATTTTCGACCTTTCAGAGGTTTGCCATCAGCTCGAGCGAGTGGGCCAAGGGGATGCGGTGCCAGAATTTGTCGACCCAGTCTCGGTCCCGTGGAAAGAAGCAGTCGCCTTTCTCAATGGCCTTGATAAGAAGTTCTTTGAGACGGCTGGTCAGGTCCTCGTGGTGAATGTCTTAGGAGATCGAACCCAGGTCTTTCACGGTACCGTTCTCTCAAGAGAGAAAGACGAAACCGTGTTACCAGTCGAAGTTTTTGAACTGAG
>JAGRAO010000109.1 GCA_020434565.1 Bdellovibrionales bacterium | reverse complement strand
TTGAAAAGTTTGGACTCGAAGTCGCAAACGGTGAAGTTGAGATAGGTCAGACCTATCCAATCTACGGGATGATCACCAAGATCATCGATGAGACCCCCGGAAAGGTGGTCGTTGAGATAAATTTCTCGATCAAGGCAAACATGACTATCCCAGATGCGGCCAAGATAAACCTTCTCAAGGAGCGCGCATTTGAGCCAGGAATCTTCGTGTCCACAGTGCGGGACAAGGAAGAGGGTATTAGGGTCGATTGCAGCACGGTTGTGTTCGGACGCCGTCAGCAGTTCAACGCATAACAGATTTTCGTTCGTCGTCTCAGGTGAGCCTTAGTGCTCACCTTTTTTTTGCCCAAAACAGTGCCTCGGAGCTCCTTCAAATGAGAGGATTCGAGGGTGTTTTGCCGTTTCGAATTGCTCGTTATAGTCTTAAAGGTATTGCGTCGCCAAATGCATGGACTCAGGGGGTCGAGCCCCGCCAAAAAGAGCCCTTAGGCAAAAGTTTTTGTTCACCCCGTATAGAGTAACTGCGTACCTCGGATATTCACATGCCAAAAGAAAATCCCGTCGAGGAGCCTTCCGTTTCTGTTTCAGCGGCTGAACAGGCCTCCGATTGGAAATCAGAGCTTCTTTCCTTTGTGAAGACAATCGTATTTCTGATCGTCATCGTTATCATATTCCGAGCTTCAATCCTTGAGCCGTACAAGATTCCTTCTGGCTCAATGATCCCTACCCTTCGAATCGGTGATCAGATACTCGTAAGCAAGCTTTCATTCGGAATCAGACTTCCATTTATCGACGACATTATCTGGCGCTACTCCTCACCGAAAAGGGGAGACATCGTGGTTTTTACCAGACCCGACGACCCGACGACTTCAGTCAACGAGTCCAAAGACAACATCATAAAACGAGTTATTGGACTCCCTGGCGACACGATAGAGGTCCGGCGTCGCACGGTATATATCAATGGAAAAGCGCTTGAAGAGGACTACGCCCGATGGGATCACGGTGGCCCACCCTCAGGTAATTTTGGGCCAGAAAAAATCCCAGCAGATCACGTGATCGTGCTTGGAGACAACCGAGATCAGTCAAAAGACTCACGCTTTTGGAATAATCCTTTTCTCCCAATGGAACGACTGAAGGGGCGAGCGCTCTTTGTCTATTGGTCATGGGATGATCTCTCGCGGATAGGACACTGGATCCAATAGTGCTGGCTCCGGGAGACAAGAGAATCTTTGTTTGAGGAAATTGAGGGAAAGATGGTTTGGTTTGAGCTGCCCCATTCGTTTGTCATTCGAGTGTCGGGAAGAGATGCCTTGCGCTACCTCCATGCGAGACTATCGAACGATATTCGAAACCTTGCCGTTGGTGCAGGGTGTTTTGCGGCGGCTCTTTCTGCCCAGGGAAAACCAGATGCGCTCTTCGCAGTTTATCGACTCGAAGAGGGAGAGTTTCTCCTCGTAATCGATGGCGGAGACCCAACATCAATCCTTACATCCCTCAGACAATTTGTAGTTACAGAACAGATCGAAACAGTTCTGGAAACTCACCTCACTTGCTTTCACTCCTCAGAGCTTCCGAGTGTACTGATAGATCCAGAATTCTTGGTGGAGCCGAGTCCGGGCCTGAGCGTTCAACGCGGACCGGATGGAGCCTTTCTCTGCGGAAGAGTCCGAACAACGACTCCCGGCTTTGACCTTATCGTTCCCGAAAAGCAGCGAGATCCGGTGCTTGAATTTTTTCACTCGAGAGAGGTATCTGCTCTCTCTGAGGATGAGCAGCTTGTGCAGCGAGTCAAATCGGGTACTCCAGTATTTCCAACGGAACTCCTCGCTTCACGTATACTTCTTGAGTCAGTTTCCGGAAAGACAGCCGCCTCCTTCACGAAGGGGTGCTATGTTGGACAGGAGGTACTCGAAAAAATTGATTCGCATGGCAGGGCCCCCCGAAAGCTTGTCGGCTTTAAGCTCGAGGGAACGAAGCCGTGCAGACCCGGAGAAAAAGTTTTTACGCGAGGTGATGGAGAGAAGGTATCAGCCGGAGAAGTCATCGACTCTGCTCCTCACGCGCAAGAAAAGTCAGTTTTTGGGTTTGCATATCTTAAAAGGGCTGCAGCAGGAAAGCTTGAGGCCGATGGAAGAGAATTCACTATTGTTTCTGAACCGATTCATCTCGGAATCGGCGAGCGAGAAAAATCGCAGTAAAAGCCGTCAGCCAGACAGCGGACGCCATCACAACCTGAGTAGGGGAAACACTAAAGCTGATAGGTCCGAAAGGAAGTGTAAAGTCAGGGACCGACCCGACCTCAAAGAGGAGTGAGGCAAAAAACGAAATGGTTCCCGGGACAAAGAAGCCACAGAAAACAGTGAGGACCTGTTTTTTCGAGATTCCTCCCAACTGCATCTTCAATTCGCTTACGAAGAGAACGATAAGCGCAAAGAGATAGAAAAAGAAGGAGGCCGTTCCGGGAAGATGAAAATTTTGGCGAGGACTTTCTGCTCGAACAAGAGCTTTCTGTCCGCTGGTTTCGACAACCGAATAGCTCGGAAAAGCTCCTGCAAGGAGCCCGAGAGCTTGGCCATATTCAGCCGCTACTCCGAGTGGTACCAGCATCTCGCGTTTGAGGTTCGTTCTCGCCAAAAACCGCTCTCCGGAGGAAACCTCACTCATCTGATAAAGCGACATGGTCGCTATACAACAAAAAAGTAACCCTGAGGCTTTTTTCCAGAGAGAGACTGACGAAGCAGCAGAAAAGAACGTTCGAGCGAGAACAAAAACGGGAAGCGCGAAAAAGAGCGAAAGCGTAATCACTACCCCAACGAGTACTGCGAGCGCTACGATCGGATTGGCAAAGAGAAGCGCCTTTCTCCAGAAGAACTCAAGCCCACCGGCCATGAGAAGCGCAAACAGTGCTCCAAAGAGCACCCCTGAGGAAAGGGCTTGAAAGATTGAGAGCGGTTGATAAGAGTGAAGTACCGGAGTTGATAGCGCTCGACCAACTCGAAAGATGTGCCCGTCAATCTCCTGACTGCCCCCCTGAAGGATCGATTCGTTTTCTTCGGTAGCACTCTCAAGGAGCGATCCATTTGCAAGTGGAGCCTCGAGATCAAATTGACTCACATACGGATCTGGACTGACCTCCATCTCTGTTGTGTGAGCGACCGTCTCGGCTACCACTTCAGGTGCTAAAACGTGCAACTCGCCAGTGATTGCAGTTCCGTTTAACGAACGTCGAATAAAGTTTTTTACCTCGCCAGCGAGATACGGTCTCTTTGCATGGTCCTTTTCAAGGAGCGCAAGAACGAGTTGATTGAGCCAGTCTGGAATACTCTGATTGAGCTCCACCGGTGGCACCGGTTTTTCCTCAAGGTGTTTCCACATAAGTTCAGCTGGACTATCCGCATCAAATGGGACACATCCCGTCAAGAGTTCATACGCCACTACTCCCAGGGCGTAGATATCAGCCGCAAATGAAATATCTTTCCCAACCCATACCTCAGGAGCCATATAGTGCGCGCTCCCGATAACTTCGTCATGCGTCGTAAGCTCCGAGACGCTCGGACGCGCGACTCCAAAATCAGTTATCTTCGCGACGCCGTCTTTCGTCACAATAATGTTTCCCGGTTTCAGATCACGGTGAACGATCTCTCGTTCGTGAATCGCCTCTAGGCCGGAACACAACTGCAGCAAGAGGTCACCTGCGTCGAGCCAGCTCATAGGTCCTCGTCGAATGATCTCCGATAGACTCTCTCCTTCGACGAACTCCATCGTAAAAAAGAGAGCTCCGTTGCTCACACCGACATCGAAGGTTCGAACTATATTTTCGTGAGTTACCTGGCGGGTGAGTTGGACTTCGCGAAGAAATCGTTGTGTATGTTTTTCACTGGAAGTGATCTTCTTAAGAAGGACCTTGAGTGCAACCGTTTCATTATTGAGGATAGTATCTTGTGCGAGATAGACCTCTCCCATTCCGCCCTTTCCAATTCGGCGAAGAATCTTGTATCGCTCAGCAAAGCGCGTATTTTCTAAAAGTTGTTGTTCTTCCATCCCCAACGAGTGAGTGAGACCATCTGTGCAAAAAATTTCACACCAAGAGGTACAGACAAACGGCAGAGAAGCCGCCTCTCAATAGCCCGAATGAGAAGCAGCGTGGCGCTAACTACCCGATAAGAGAATCGGCGGATTCCCTCTGGTGCTTAACGAGCATCCAGCCTGAACTCACTACGTCCGTATTCTCCCGTATAGTGAAGAGAGAAAGTTTCCTCTTGAGCAGATCAAGAGAGAAATTTACTGTTTCTTTCTGATACCTTGAGGCGATTTGGCGACCGACTGCCGGAGGAGCCAAGAAAAGTTTGTAATAATTTTTCGTAGCTTCGACTACCTCAATGAGTGTAGGGATATCCGTGATGTTAAGCGACTATCAGACCCAATTCATCGAGTTCCTCGTAGATACCCACGTTCTCTCGTTTGGGAATTTTGTTACGAAGTCTGGAAGAGAGACTCCGTATTTTGTAAACACCGGAAAATTTGATTCTGGTTCCACCATTTCACGACTTGGTTCGTTTTATGCCGCGCATATTGAACGAATTGGTCTAACCTCTGTGAGCTCAGTTTTTGGCCCTGCCTACAAGGGAATCCCTCTCGCTGTTGCAACTTCTGTTGCGCTCCATTCAGAGTACGATTGCGACATCGGCTTTACCTTTAACCGGAAGGAAGAAAAGACCCACGGTGATAAGGGAGTTTTTGTAGGACACCAGCTTTCGGCAGGAGAAGACATCCTTATTGTTGAAGATGTCATTACGGCTGGTTCAACACTACGAGAGATCGTACCAACGCTCCGTTCTCTCGTTGAGATTCAGATACGCGGGGTCGTGATCTCAGTCGATCGCTGCGAAAAGGGCTCTCAAAATATTTCAGCAGTTCAAGAAGTTGAAAGAGATCTCGATGTGCAGGTCTACCCGCTCGTCACGATTCACGAAATCCTAGACTATCTCAGCCAGCCGAATGACAGCAGCTTTTCCCTAACGAAAGAGCTTCAAGAGCGAATTCGAGAATATCTCAAGCGTTATGGCGCAGAGTAATATCTAGCTCTTAGATGCTCTGGCTCTTCGATGTAGGGGGCCGTATACTCGCGCTCATGACTGCACTGATTCATCAAGAAAGAGGAACGCTCCCTTCTCAATGTAAAGGGAAAAGAATCTTTTTTTCCTGCCTTTTTGGACTACTCCTTCTCATTCATGGAATCGTGGTTGCAGAAGCCCCACTAGAGCTTAACGATCAGCAACTCGATATTTTTCAGTCACTCGAGTCCTCGCTCTTAAGCCCCTTTTGCCCCGGAAGACTCTTACGGGATTGCCCAAGCTCAGCCGCAGCAGAGTTAAAATATGACCTCAAATTAAAAATTCAGAGTGGCGCTACTGAAGAAGATCTTCGAAAAGAGCTCTTTGAAAAATTTGGATCTGACATTCGCGCCGCTCCCGAAGCGAAAGGAATCGGGCTCCTCGCATGGTACGCTCCGCTGGCCTTTCTCCTTGTTGGCTTTCTCATTATATATCGACGTTCAAGAAACCGGGCTCGAACTTCTATGGCTCCCCTCTCTCCGCAACAAACGAAATCATCCAATCTCAGCGAGGGCATGCTTCAGCGGATTGAAGATGAGCTCAATGCATCTTGAGGGGTGACGGAGTTTCTGAGGCATCCCTATCAAACTTATAGATGAGACCCCTAATACCCTTCTCTTTGTACCTGAACAGCCTATCCTCCAAATCCTCAGTCGATAGACAAAGCAATGCTTGAGCTCACCGATTCTTGAACTCGTCTAAGCTGTCCTATCGAGAAGTGAAAAGAGGAGAAGTTCACGTTCAAGAACACGCGGAAGGAAAAGCGAGAAAAATCTGGTGGAAATCTGTCAGATGCAGTCCGGATGAGCAGACGCAAAGCCGCCTGACTGTTTGGCCTGTTCCACGTTCTCAGAGCAACTCCTGATAACCATTTCAACAAACGTTACCCAAACCAAATCAGCAAGAAAGAGGTGGGAGAGCTTCATCCAAACGGGAGAGAGGTGAAGTAAAGTGAAAAATCCAAAAAACACCTGAAGTGAGAGCATGCGTAAAAATGACCGGGCATGCTGGAGATTGTAGGTAAGAGCA
The DNA here is from genome assembly GCA_020434565.1 of Bdellovibrionales bacterium. Lineage (GTDB taxonomy): Bacteria > Bdellovibrionota_C > UBA2361 > UBA2361 > RFPC01 > JAGRAO01. Next base: position 5,738 of record JAGRAO010000109.1, on the reverse strand, counting down.
ACAAGAGCGACACTGCCAATCACTGCCAGTAGTGGATGAACTATCCGAAGTTGAAAAAGGACAGGCTGATCTGCGGCGAGATCCTGTTCTAAGCCCGAGAGAAGCGAGTGCGAGGGAAATAGCGTGTTACTGAGAGATGCCCACGCTCCTGCAAGCGCAACCACCAAAAGAATCGAGCCAGCCGAGAGAAGCTGCTTTGGAACACGGCGTATTCCAAAGGAATTGCCTTTGGGAAGAGACATGAGTTCCCGAGAGCGAGAGAGAGCTACAGTACTTGCAAGGAGCAAGAATGTATTGAGGAGATGAATCCCCATTACCCCTGCCCTCCATAGCGAATCATTGTCTCCAACGAGCTCTAAGAGAACGAGCTTTGCGCCTATGAGAGCTTCAAGCACCGTGAAGACCAGGGTAGCCAAGAGCAGCTTTCGAGCCATGTGCCCAGACGGAAAAAGAGTTCGACCCCACAGAAAAAGGAGGAGAATGACCACTCCGTACACACCCGACATCACCCTGTGCGAGAATTCAATCAACACTTTGGGTTCGACAGATTTTGGCAAGAGCACTCCCTGGCACAACGGCCAATGAGTTCCACATCCATCTCCCGAGTGAGAGATCCGAACCCACGCTCCCCAGATAATGACGAGAATCGTGTACCAAACAAGAAAACGAGTAATCTGAAAAAAAATCTTTGTGCTCGCTGTTTCGCTCATGGCCGTACTCAACCTTTCCTATCGAGGTGCCACTTCCAACGATAAGAAGTACTGGTGGAGTCTCGTATCGCTTTCGAGTTCGACGTGAAATGACGAAAGGAGGGTGTGATTCTCTCGAAGGAGCACGGCATCTCCGCCGTATTCGGCAAGCACTTCTACGGTTGAGGCGAGAGGTGAGAGCTTCGGCGCTCGGATAAAATCCGCGGAGAGCGGTTTGTCAAAAAGAGAAGAGCGAACTTCAGTCGAAAAGGACTCACGTTGAGACCCGTAAAAATTTCGGTGGGCTAAGACATTCACTGTCGCCAGCGAAACTTGACTCGGATGCTCCACCTTCGCTGCCAGCAAAATTGCTCCGGCGCACACCCCCCAAGTCGGACGGCTCAAGCAAAACGAGCGAAGAGGCTCAAACAACGAGAATCGCTCCAGGAGACGAAGCATTGTAGAACTCTCGCCACCAGGAAGAATGAGACGGTCTATCTCCTCAAAATCTTCCCCTCTTTTCACGGAAATTGCATCTCGTCCGAGAGAGCGAAGCACCCGAACGTGTGGTTCGACACATCCCTGAAGCGCGAGAATTCCAACTGCTTTCATAGCTGTGAACCTACTCGCTCCGGTATCCTACCATCCGCGCTGAGCAAGCCTGCTCTCCTGCGGAAGAGTTCCCATTTCAATGCCTTCCATCGCCTTTCCCAGGTTTCGAGAAACTTCGAGTAAGACTTCCGGACGATCAAAATAGGTCGTTGCTTCAACAATTGCTTTTGCGACCCTTTCAGGGTTTTCTGATTTAAAAACTCCTGATCCAACGAAGACCGATTCGGCGCCAAGCTGTCGAATGAGCGCAGCGTCAGCTGGAGTTGCTACTCCACCGGCTGCAAAATTCGGGACAGGAAGTTTTCCGGTATTCGCGACAAGCTCGATAAGTTCGACTGGTACTCTATATTCACGCGCCATTGATTCGTACTGAGACCCCTCACTCTGCGAAAGCGCTGTTAACTCCGAGGTGATTTGCCGCATGTGCCGCACTGCTTCAATAATATTTCCCGTTCCAGCTTCACCTTTCGTTCGAATGAGAGCTGCTCCCTCATTGATTCGACGCAATGCTTCCCCGAGGTTGCACGCCCCACAGACGAAGGGAGTTTTAAAAGTCTTCTTGTTAATATGAAAAGCGGCATCCGCAGGGGTAAGAACTTCAGATTCATCGATGAAATCGATCCCAATCGCTTCTAAGATTTGTGCTTCGGCGATATGTCCGATTCGAACCTTGGCCATAACCGGGATGCTTACGCTCGCCTTAATCTCCTCAATCATTCGAGGATCACTCATCCGAGCAACTCCGCCCTGCTTGCGAATGTCGGCAGGAACTCTCTCGAGTGCCATAACAGCCACAGCACCAGCGCCCTCGGCTATCTTTGCCTGCTCCACGTTAACAACATCCATAATGACGCCGTTACAGAGCATATTTGCTAACCCAGTTCGAAGATCCATACTTTTCCCTTTTTCATTTGAGAACGTGGATGAGAACACCGTTTCCCAAACAGTGCTCACGAGGCCATGAGACTACTATAAATTGCGGGTAGAAAAAACCCTTACTCGTTGGGTTTAGAGTAGAGTTAAGACAATAAAGCGAAGATCTCTTAACCTTGCCCCTGCCACTGACCCTGCCCTTCTTTCTGATGAACGGGGTCATGGTCAGAGGCAGGGCTAGGACTATTGAGATAATCCATTCTCCTACGCCCCTTCTCCGCTTCCGCTGCAAAAGGTGCTTCGAAGAATTTTGCAGAACTTAATATCCTACCTGAGTTTTAAGGTAGTGAGAGAGATTAGGGCTAAGACAATTGAGATAATCCAGAGCACTCTTCTACGTCCCACTTCGCGGGCACTACGAAGATTTCGATTCTAAGAGCCTTAGCGTAATTTAAGAGTAGTTAGAGAGATCAAAGCCAATACGATAGATATAATCCAGAATCGAACAATAATTTTTGGTTCGGCCCAGCCTTTGAGCTCGAAATGGTGGTGAATGGGGGCCATGCGGAAGACTCGCTTGCCTCGTGTCTTATAAGAATACGTCTGAATAATAACTGAGAGCGCCTCAATAACGAAAATTCCTCCACACAGCGCCAGAATAATTTCATGCTTTACGAGCACAGCAACAAATCCGAGAACTCCTCCAAGAGAAAGCGCTCCAACATCTCCCATAAAGATCTGTGCAGGAAAGGTATTATACCAAAGAAAGCCTAGCCCTGCGGCAACAAGCGCCGAGAGTAAGATGCTTAACTCCCCTACCCCAGGAACGGGAAAGACTCCAAGATATGCCGAGAATTCCGCATGCCCAGCAAGGTAAGCAAAGAGCGCATACGTTGCTGCCACGGTCATCACAGGCCCAATAGCAAGCCCATCGAGACCATCAGTAAGGTTCACGGCATTAGAGCACCCTACGACAACGAGCATCACAAAAGGGATGAAGAGAATGCCAAGATCAAAAGCAACGTCTTTTAAAAATGGAAAGGTAAGAGTCGTTGGAAAATCAAATGCAAAGAGGAGATACGCTGCAACGCCTCCCGAAATGAGCGATTGCCAGAAGAGTTTTACTTTTCCCCTCACCCCTTCCGTATTCTGCTTGGTTATCTTTCTCCAGTCATCGACGAACCCAAGAGCACCAAAGGCGAGGAGAACAAACAACGTAAGCCAAATATAGAGGTTTGTTAGATCTGCCAACAAAAGTGTGGCTGCTGTCACGGCAATAACAATGACCAAACCTCCCATGGTGGGGGTTCCCTGCTTGCTGACATGATCTTTTGGGCCCTCTTCACGGATCGGCTGCCCCTTTACCCCTTCACGCCGAAGCCAACGGATAAAAATCGGTTGAAAAAAGAGGACAAAGATAAAGGCAAAGAGAAAAGCAAGTCCTGCACGAAACGTCTGATAACGAAATACGTTTAACCAACTAATATCTTCATGCAAGCCATAGAGGAGATGATACAACACTTGGAACTAACCCTTTAACGATCCTTAACACGGAAAGCTACGGCTTCAGCTGGGAGCTCTTCGCCTTCCCACTCTAATAAGCTTGATACCGTCTTATCTAACGCCGTGCCCCGAGAAGCTTTTACGAGGAGCAAATCAAATGGGAGTTTGCGGGCAACTTGAGCAGCAGCTACAGCAGACTCTACGGTAAAGTATGGCACGTTCGCCTCTTTTGCAGAAGCCACTAAGAGATGAGCATACTCTCCTACACCAATAATAAAATCCGGGGCAATAGTCATTGCGGCTTCCCCCACTTCACGGTGTTCCTCTTCGGTAGAGTCTCCAAGTTCGAGCATATCCCCAAGAACAAGCCCTAGCTTCTTTCCCTCGGTTCTCAAATCAGAGACAGCCTGAAATGCTGCTTTCATAGAAGCTGAATTGGCATTATACGAATCGTCAACGATCAGACGCCCGCCGGTTAGGCGGCGAATCTCAAGCCGTTTAGACGGGGGACGGAAAGAGCGAAGGCCCGAAGCGATACTCTCCAGAGAGATTTCAGGAAGAAGCCGCTTAGCCGCTAAAGCCGCACACGCAGCATTGAGAGCATTATGCTCACCAAGTGCGTGCATCGTAATCTCTTGTTCTTTGCCATCGAGCACAAGGACAAATTGAAGTGTGCCCTTGTCTGACACATGACACTCCCTCACCTGGGCCGCATCGGTCGTGCTCAAACCAAAGGTCTCAACCTTGCCCCCAAAGCCAGAAGCTTTTAGGCGCCGGTGGAGCACCTCATCATCACTTGGGATAATCAATATTCCTTCCTGTGAGAGCCCATCAAGGATCTCAAGTTTTGCATCTGCAATATCATCGATACTTGAGAATGATTCTACATGAGCACGACGGATATTGGAGATAACAGCAACATCCGGTTGAGCAATCTTCGTCAACTCTCGCATCTCACCGGGTGCATTCATGCCCATCTCCTGCACTATCCAATGGTGCTCGGAGGAGAGCTTAAGGAGGCAATATGGAAGTCCTACATTATTGTTGTACGATTTGACGGAATACGTTCCAAGGCTATGCGCAAGGAGAATCGCTGCTGACATCTCCTTAATCGTTGTCTTCCCTACCGATCCGGTAATACCTAAAAGAGGAACATCAAATTGATTTCGCCACCAATTCCCCAACGTCTTCCACGCCTCAAGGGTATCAGCGACCAGTACAAGAGAATCCTTATCTTCTGAAGACGCAAGGAGCTTTTCGTCTTCAACAAGAGCGAGCGAGGCTCCTCTGGAAAACACATCACCGAGGAATCGGTGCCCATGAGTCGCTTCACCAGCAAGCGCAACAAAAAGCTCTCCGCCAGAGATATTTCGTGAATCAAATTCAGCTCCACGAAATACGGAATTTACTGAACTCTCTGTGCACTTTCCACGAACAACTTCTCGTAACTGCTGCCTGGTAAGTTCTATGGTCATACCCCTACCTGATCTTGGGGAGCAAGCCCCTGCTTGGCAACTAATTCACGCACCACGGCAATGTCAGAGAAAGGGATCATCTCGCCCTTTATCTCTTGGAATGACTCATGCCCTCTTCCTGCCACGATAACAACATCTCCCTCTTCCATCTGTGAAAGAGTATAGCCAATCGCTTCTCTCCGTCGGGAATCGCGGTGCAGGGCTTTTGGACAGTGTTGATAGATATCAGCAACGATGGCATCGGGATCTTCAGAGCGAGGGTTATCAGAGGTAAGTACAATACAATCAGCTTCATCGTTTGCCGCTTGCCCCATTCCAGATCTCCTTCTTGGGTCTCTATCTCCCCCACAACCAAAGACAACCCAGAGGCGATTTTGAACAAGGGGGCGTACAGTTTTAAGAACTGAACGCAAAGCATCAGGAGCGTGTGCATAATCCACGAACACTGCCCCGTAACGGGTCGGTACTCGCTCTAACCGTCCTGGTACTACCGGAAGGGCTCCAAGACACGAAGCAACTTGAGAAGGAGAAAACCCGTAAGCAACAAGTGCAGCAAAGGTCGCTATGAGATTTGAGCCATTAAAAT
>JAGRAO010000010.1 GCA_020434565.1 Bdellovibrionales bacterium | reverse complement strand
AGAAGAGTATCGACAAAGAAGTACAAACCCAGACAGAACAGCGATTGAAGCAGACAATACCTCTGTAGAGCTATCGAGTTCCTCCTTTCCGAAACTCACAGGGCTTGATCTTCTCTGTAAAGATGTAGCAAGTGGCAAGTGCTCGCTGATAGACGAATCTGAAGAGGAAGATTCTGAAGTCACGGAAAAAGAAGCTTTGCCTTCACCGCCCGATCTTGTACGGCGAGAAGCGCTACTTAAGATTCGCCTTGATGAGTATGCACAGTCTCTTTTCTTAAGGGCGACAGATACCCTTCCGCCGAGGGAGATGGTTGCTCTGGAACTCTATTTTTTTGATGGGCTGACAATTGAGGATCTCGCGTCTTTCTTTGATCGCAGTAGTGCGGAAGTCGATTCCGCTCTCGATAAGATCCTTGAAAAAGTATCTTTACATCTTACTCGAGAGGACCTCTACACTCCGGGTGAAAGTCGAGGGCTTGAAATTGAACGGTACGATCTCAAGCTTGAGGAGCCTCACGGGATAACTCTTCTCAGCCATTGGGTCGATGCCCATCCGCTCTTATCGAAAGATCCTCGACTTCTCTCTCTCTGTATTCAAAGCGAAGAAGAGTTCGCTGGCTTCGTCAACACTGAACGCGCGCGTTTGCAGGAATTCCTCTCGGCGTTTTTTTCAAAGGGTTCTCCTTTTCCTGTCCCGGCCCTTTCCCAACCAGCTCGTCAACTGTTTGCGAGTTTTGTCTCGGAACGAATCCCATCGCTACAGGAACCGTCGTACGACAGAGAGATTGCTCTGCTCCTTGGGCTTCCGGCTGAAGGTACAGATCGTTCCGACACCCGCCTCTCATCGAAACGTTACTATTCGCTGGTAAAGGAGCTGATAGGTGCAGGTGTTGTTTCGGGTGATATTTCACCAAACGCTCCACTTACAGTCTCAAACGGCGGACTTTCAATCCGGAATCCTCTTCTCGTAAAGGACGTTGTTGGACCGAGCCTCGCTCATTCCAATCGGGAAAAGGCGCTTCGCTGTCGGTTCCCGAATCTCGATTTGGTGAACAAGGATATGCCGCACTACAATGCGGTATGTGGGTTGGTTGGCGTAAAGAGAAATTCGACAGTTGAAACTCTTCGAAAGCGATTTCTCGATTTGGAACTTCTCGATACCTCGCTTCCTGATGATTACATTCCCAACAACGCAGCGAGCGCCTATTTCAGTGCTTTGTATCTGACAGAGGAAGAAATTGTCGCGAACCAAGATGAACTTATTCGTCGAAAATGGGGAAATCTCGATGATGTAGAAGAAGATGCTCTCGTGGCGAGCGTTTGTGGCATTGCGAATAGGCTCGAGCCACTCGTCAAGAGAGCACAGAAAGTGCTTGGGAGTACTCCGCCAGATCGACATCCACTGAATTATCTTCCTCGTGAGAGTACCCGTTATGGCAGTTCTCGATTTATTGAAGACCCCGAACTGCGAAGAGAGAATATCAAGAAACTGATCGGAGACTCGGTTGGGAGTCTAAGCCGTTTGACGCATGAGAATCTCAAGCAAGTAGGTGGAAGCAAGCGCATAGCAGTTCTTGCCGAAGCGGAGAACAATCTTCTTGATATCGCAAAGCGGTGTGTGGCGGGTGAATATCTCTCACCTCTTCGCCCTCAGGAAACACCACTTCATCTCCCAAATGGAAAAATTCATTACTTCTATCATGCAGATGTCGTTGGGATTGAGCAGGCACTGAAAAATCTTGCTGCGCTTCTCCTCGAGATCAAAGAGGCCGAAGGCGAGATAGAAGCCTCATCCGGTCTACTCAATGCCTTTCGTCTCTCTTCGGGAGGCGTCCTGCGGCCGGTTCTGAAAGGGCATACTTTTTCGCGGGCAGTGGATGAGGTGCTGCGGGTTGGATTACGCCCCGATCAAAAAGCAAGTGAGGCCCTCTAAGGCTCTGTGACTGCTTTCTGGAATTTTTGGGCGGCAGAATAAATAGTCTTTTTTCTTTCTGTACCGATTTTTTCAAGGAGGTACACCATCTGTCCCATACGGGGACTGGAGAGATAAAAATCGCTGTGCTTCTCAATAAACTGCCAATAGAGCCCATCGAGTGCGTCACACCAATCTCCCTTTATGTAGTCACTCATCTTTCGAATGTAGTTTGACCCACAGGTGTAAGGTTTTGTTGCAAAAATTCCGCCATCACTAAATTGTCCCATACCAAAAACATTTGGTCCCATCACCCAGTCGCTTGAATCGACATACATCTCCATAAACCAGCGATAGACTTCTTTTGGATCCACCTCAAGAAGAAGCATGGTGTTGCTGATAATCATCAACCGTTCAATATGGTGATTGTAGCCAAAGCGGATAGCCTTTTTGACTGCATCTTGGAGTGGTGGGAGCACGAGTTCGCCTGTGTACCACCTTGATGTAAGTTTGCGAGAGTGACCAAAAAAATTCCTCGTTTCCTGCGTTTCGCTGTATTCTCGGTAAATTCCTCGAACAAATTCTCGCCATCCCAATATTTGTCGGACAAAGCCCTCAAGGGAATTGAGAGGAATGTCGTTTTTCTGGGCGCTCTCAATTGCCGAAACGATGACTTCCTTTGGAGTGAGGAGTCCGAGATTAAGCATGGGGCTCAATACTGAGTGAAAGAGAAAAGGCTCCTTCCCGGAGAGAGCGTCTTCGTATGGACCGAAGTCCTGAAACCGTTGCTCAAGAAAGAGATGAAACCACTTGAGGGCTGCGTCTCGTGTTACGGGAAGCCAAAAATTGCTCGACTCACCGGGGTGGCTCGAGAAGAGTGAGTCAACGAGTAAAGAAACCTCGCGAACATGTCTCGTTGTTTTCGGGAAGGTGACGGTGGGGCAAGTTTTCCCCTTTGGAAGTTTCTTTCGGTTTTCTGAGTCAAAGCTGAATTTTCCTCCGTGGGGTTTCCCCTCTGCCATAAGGTATGAGGTCTTTCTCCTCCGCTCTTCGTAATAGGTTTTCATGAAGGGGGTTCGGACCGAGCGGTTGTAATCTCGAAAATCCTCACGGGAAAAGAGAAACATTGGAGTTGGATGAGTTACGAGAGTAATCCCGCTGTCTTTCAAACAGAGAGAAATTCGCGATTCAAAAAATTTGTCTTCAATTTCAAAACAGTGAAGAACCTTGATCTTCTGCTTAAATAGGAAATCGACGAGCTTCTCTTCGTAACTCTGACTAACGCTTTCTTCCCTGAGAAAATGGTAGTACGGCTCAAAACCATGGCGACGAAGTTCGTCTCCGTACTCTCGCATTGCAGCTAGGAAGAGAATGAGTTTGTGTTTGTGGTAGGCGAAATGGGTACAGAGGCTAAAATCTTCAGCCATGAAAACTTTTTTCCCCTTAAAGGGGAGGAGCTCAAGCGGGAAAAGTTGATTTCCGAGTATCAAGAAAGCTTCGTTGGACACGCTCTTCCTTGGGTTTTTTTGCCCCAGCACACCGCTTGCTGCAGTACTTTACGTTTTCCCAGCACCGGGTCCATTTTTTTCGCCAGGAAAACGGCCGATTGCAGGTCGGACACACCTTCGTCGGGAAATGAGATTTTTTCATACACCATACCCTCCGCTGCGCGACGCATCGCTAGAGGAAGGGGGGTAGAAAAATGGCAGACCACCGGAAAGAAGTCGGAATTACTCCCCACTCCTTACTATTTTCTTAGCGCGATAATACAAGCTATCTACTATCGGGTGCATCCCCTCAGGGAAGAGAACTAAAGGCCCGCCCGGGACATAAAACGTTGCTCGGCAGAGGCAAATGAGCTGCGCTGCGAGGATTTTGTCCTCTCCCTCAGCCTGATGCATTCGAGTTGCAGCGGTTGGTAGAATTTCGTTTAGGAGACCACGAAGAGCCTCAAGGTTCAAAGGTTCAAGAGTTGGAGATTCCTCTCCCTGCTCAAGGAGCTTTTCTCGCAAGAGGGTTTGAAATAATGCTCTCTGGATCGAGCCAAGACCAAGTTTGATAGGATCGAACATCGAATCCATGGCCGCATTTTCTGTTCTCCGTAAACTTTCGAGAATCTCTTCTGGGTCACGGTTGGTGAAAATCGCCGGAATATTGCCGTTAACAATCGTGAAAAGCCCTTGTTCAGACTCAAGTCCGTGTTCAATCATCGATTGGAGTCTTGAGACCAGCTGCATCTCCTCATATTCGGTCGAGGGCTTTGGAAATCCAGGAAGACTCGGCCACTCGTCGAGATTGTCCGGGACAACGACTTCAAGATGATGTTTTTCGCCTTGGGGTGGGCCGATGATGTTCAGTGGAGACTGCATAATAATTCCCTTTGAATTGGATGAGAGTAGCAGCTTTGTGGAGCTACTCAAGACTATGTATGGGGATCAGTCCGAACTATCTAGCCGGGGGTATTCAGGGAATGAAGAACAAAGCCAAGCGGTGTTCTCGATGAATTCATTATGGGTGGCTTGCGGGTTCGTTACGGTACTCAACACCAGGAATATCATAGCTCGGCGCGGGTCTCCCCGAGGCCGTTGAAAAAAAGGTGTTATCAAGAACGACAGGCATCAATGGGTCAGCAGCAAATCCACGGTCGACTCGAAAGTTTGATCCACCGATAAAAGTCGAGTTGAGAAAGTAGACGTTTCGTGTCTGCTGGCCGAGGAGATGAAAAACAAGCCCCACTTGTGGCGGTACGTCAGTTTGGTTGTCAAAGAGAGAGTTTACTATCGCCATATCCTGCATATCACCAAAGAAAAGACCTTGAGAGCTTGCGAGGCCTGTCGCGGATACATTGAAGAGAATAACATTTTCAGAGGGCCAATACGCTGCCCCATCGGGATGAACCTGTGAATCAAAAGGAGAAATATCGTGAACACTCGTGTTCACTACGAGCTTTGAATCTGAGACTCCATCCTCACCGATATGGAGGGCTGTACAATTCCGCACCAAGTGATAGCTCCGAAAGGCATTTCGGCCAAAAATCTTAGAAGTCGAAGTTATAAACCGATACTGAAATCCACCCACAAACTCCGATCGGCGAGAAGATCCCTGCATCACGCTGTGATCGATCCAAAGAGCCCTATTAGCTCCTGTACCAGTGACCGAAGCGCGGGTATTTTCTCCATCCTGCATGATAGTGAGGTTCAAGAGTCGTATCCGACTTATACGGAGACCATGGTCATCTACTCCTCGAGAAGAGATTCTTACGAGATCGGGGTTGGCTCCGGGCGCGGCAGTAATGGTTACCCATCGAGAATAGGCAGTAGAATACTCAACCCCGTTGCTCCACCCATAATCTCCCTCTGCAAGAAAGACCGTTGTACCGTCTGCTTCAACGGAGCTTCCCACGTTTCGTCCTCGCGCTGTGCTCGCATACAAAGCACGTTTTACGGTAGCGAAGGGCAGTGCAGAAGTGCCGTTTCCGGTATCGTCGGATCCGGTTGGTGAGATCCAAATCTCGGCAGTTGGAAGGCTACCAGACCCGTTTGAAAAGAGCTCCATGCTGTGCTCGCCAGTAGAAATTGTATTTTCGTTGATAGCTCCCGCGAGAATCCGTGGAGAACCTTGTTGAGGCCAAACAATAGCCTGGATCTCAATGGCACCATCTTCAAGAAGTGTCGGATCGATCGCTGCAGTATACTCTTCTACCTGCGTGTCCGGATTGAGTCGCGGTTCATATACAGAAGTCCATGCTCCTCCTTCAAGGCTAAAATCTACTCGCTCAATTCCTTCCGCATGGAAAGCAAGCACGCCTATGTAAGAGAGCTCCGTAATATCGCGCCACGGCACAACGTCCCAGCGCGCAATTGCCTTTGAGGCTGTCGAGCCTGAGCTTTCCCCTCTCGGATCGACACCGATCGAATTATCGTCAGTAAATCCATCACCGGGAACAAGCACTGGAAACTCTTCTGTCCTTGTTCGTACTGAAATAGAAACGGTATCACTTGAGGTTGCCTCTCCGTCAGATGCCGAGAGTTGTAGGATATAGGTACCGGGAGAAATGAAGTTTGCTCGAGTAATCGGTGAATGCGAGTTTGAAAAAGTGATTTGCTCTGGACCGTCAACGAGTGACCACGTAATTCTCACAGTACCAGAAGGGAAACCATCATCAGTTACCGAACCAAAAAGGTAGACCGATCCCTCTGGAAGAGTAACTTCAAGATCTCCGCCCGCTGATACTTGGGGTGGGGCGTTTGATGGAGATTCGAGGGGTACACAGGCTCCTCTCTCTGAGTCGCACCGAAATCTTCCAAGTGCGGCACAGTCTATCTGTTCCCCCCTTATATGAGCGCCCTCTTGTCCGACGCATGCGGGGCCAAAGGAAAACTCGTAAATGCTGTTTCCAACACAAAAGTCAGTCGCAATTTCAGAAATACGAGATGAGTCTGAGCTTTCTTCTCGTACTCGAACTGTCCCTTGGGTAAAAGGATCAACTCCCTCGTCTGAATCTGAGCAGGTGATGCTTGGAGTTCCAGGTGTAAGCTGGGTTCCGAAACACCCGTAGAGAGCGTTTAAGTCTCTTTGATCTCGAATTCCATTCGAATCAATATCGGGGAGTTCCTCCCCTGTAAGATAGCGCTCGAGCGCAATTAAATAGTCAAGAATTGACACAACGCGATCTGCATTCAAATCGGCCAACTGACAGTTGACCTGATTCTCTTGCTGCTCGTGGAACGGGAGTTCCTCCGGTCCAGGAGAAAGGGGAGACTCTGAGATGATCTTGGCAGGCACCTTTAGAGGGATCATAGACTCCCCAGATTGAGCATTCGAAAGAGCCGAAGAGTGAAGGGGAGAGTACAGGGTCGCACAGGAAACCTCTCTCTGAGTACGTATCTCGTAAAGTATCGAAGAATGATCCGATCCTTTCATTCTTCGTTTGAAAGGGAGCCGTTTATGTTCATGAGAGAGAAGTTGAAACTTTTTCTTCCCGAGAGTCTCTCCCGTGGGAAGGATGTAGCGCACGCGAAGAGCGAGGCTTTTAGCACCTCTATTCTTACATACAACTCTTGACCGGTATGATGCGTGAGTCTGAATCACTCCAACGAGGATGCGTGCACCTTCTGCAGCAAACAGTTGCCTTTGAGTGAGGATCGTAAAAAGCGCCAAAATAAAAACAGTGACACTCTTTGGATTAAAAAGACGAGCCATGGATAATCTCATAAGAAAAACCTTGCATGAGTTATGGTGGAGAGGCGCTCTGAATAGCTTATTAATGTGCAGTTTTCCCATTAACTGCGTAGCGCAGAGCAGGCCAATCGGCTCTTAAAGACCAATTCTTTCAGGGCAGTAGGACTCTTCGTCGGCCTAACTTTTTTTCTTCTCGGTTTGGCCTTCAACGTGGCTTACGAAGGAGAGGAGGATGCCATCCGCGGGTCATTCGCCCATTTAACTCTTGCCTCTAGTGGTTCGTTTGTTGTTCCATTCCTCTTCAGAAGTGGTTGGTCATGAATAACGACAGTGAGCGATTAGAACGAATCCTTTCATGCTGCTCAGAGGGCTTTTTTGAGTTGGCGCTCAATTCAAATGCCTTCTGGTGTTCTCCAAATTTGGCGGCTGTGTTGGGTTTAGAAAGGACTCAAACTCCTGGGTCGATTGATGATCTCTTCCAGGCATTTGATCTTCGGCATGCCGACGAACTCTCTCATACGAAAATTTCTCTATTGGAAGGGAGCCAGAAGTTTGGATTAAAACGGTTTCGATTGAAGGGCGATGGAACCTCCAAAGGAGAAGTTGAATTTCGTTTTCTCAAGAACCTCGAAGCGCAAGTCGTGAGTGGATCGGTTCAGAGGATAGAACCCGGAAAGACGTCTTCTTCAGCCTTTGACCAACGCGAAGAGATCCTCCACGCTATTCTTGATACAACAACAGCTGTGATTTTTGCGAAAGACAGGCAGGGTCGATATCTCTTTATGAATCAGAGGTTTCGAGAGCTGTTTCGAATAGAAGGTGAGTATCTGGGGAAGGACGATTATCAGATTTTTCCGGTTGAAGCTGCTGAGAAATTCCAAAGGGTAGACCGAATGGTACTTGAAGGGGGAGAGAAGGTTGAACTCCTCGAGCAAGCCCCGCAAGATGATGGTCTCCATACGTATATCTCAGCAAAAATGCCTCTTTTTGATGCGGACGGTTCGATTTATGCAATTGCTGGGATAGCAACGGATATTACCTCAGAGCAAAAGGCGAAAGAGGAGCTCGTTCGAATAGCTGAACTCAAGAGCCAATTTCTTGCAAATATGAGTCACGAGATTAGAACGCCGATGCATGGAGTCCTTGTTACCGCGGAACTCCTTTCGTCTTCAGAATTGAATGATTATCAACAGGGGCTCGTTTCGACTATTACTGAGTCTGCCGAATCGCTCTTGAGGATAATTAACGGGATTTTCGATTTTTCAAAAATTGAAGCAAATAAAATAGTACTCTCTCAAGGAGTCGTGTCACTACGCGCTTTAATCTCCGGAGTGGAAAAGGTTCACGGCCCGTTAGCCCGGAAGAAGAATATCGAGTTTATCGTTGATATTGGTGGTGATCTTGCTGATCAGTATTTTACTGATGGGAACCGAATCGTTCAGATTTTACATAATCTTGCCGGAAATGCCGTAAAGTTTACAGAAGCTGGGGGGCAGGTGACTCTTGCCGTGAGGAGGGTTCGATCGCAGGGGCCCGAAGATCTCGTTGAGTTTGTCGTAAACGATACAGGTATTGGCGTCCATCCAGACGAATCAGAAAATATCTTCGAGGCTTTTGCTCAAGGAGATGCGACTGTTACGAGAGCGTTTAGTGGAACTGGATTGGGACTTACCATAAGCGCCAGACTCGTCGAGCTCATGCGTGGTTCGATACGATTGATTGAGAAGCAAGAGGAGGGCGCGCGATTTGAGGTTGTTCTTCCCCTTCTACGATTTGTATCTCAGGGAGAATTTTCCGGTCAAAACGTCTCGAATCAATCTGAAGAGCTCCCCGAACTTCGACCTCTCTCTGTCTTATTTGTCGAAGATAATCCAATAAATAGACGAACACTGTCTCTTCTCTTGCAGAAATTTGGGCACACAGTTGAGTGTGCGAAGAATGGAGCGGAAGCCGTTTCTCTCTTTAAAGCCGGCCGCTACGATATCGTGCTTATGGACATTCAGATGCCTGTTATGGATGGAATCGAAGCTTCCCGGATAATTCGAACTCTTGAAGGAGGCAAAGCTATTCCTATCATTGCGTTAACGGCGAGTGCGATGGCTGGAGATCGTGAACGATTGATGTCGAGTAGCATAAACGATTATTTGGCAAAGCCGTTTGGGAAAAGAGACCTCCTCGAGTTACTCGTTCGATGGACTTCGTAAAGGCGATGTTGAAGCCGCTGTTCATGAGTCGCTTCCTTTTGGAATTTCAGATATCCGCAGGACATTTCCCTGGGCTATTCCGAGCGCCAGTGCACGGGCTGCTTTGCCAAGCGCCAACGCACCATGAATAATTTCTTCATTCGTAGTGGATCCCGGACGCAACGCGAGTACTTGTTGCATAAGAGTTGCTTTTACACGCAGGGAGGTCGCGAACGCCTGCAAAAACGGTTGAAGCACGGCTTCGCCGAGCCTTTCGGGTTGATTCGCGAGATCGAGAACTCGATATTCAAAGGTGCCGAGGGTGTCGCCCTCTCCGAGTGAGAAGTGAGGCTCAAGCGCGAGGGTAGCCCGCACGAGTCCGTCTCCATTGGTGCAGCATCTTATGATCTCGGGCCTTGGGTTCGTGTGCGGGGGAAGTGTTTCTTGGAGAGTGTGGAACCGTTTCCCTATCTCGCTGAGAATATGCAACGCTCCGAGATCTTCAAATTCTCCGGAAGCCCCCTCAAGATTTAACTCTATTCCAGCACCTCGAACAAAAAGCGATAGCACGGGGCTCATAGGCAGTTTGGATCGAACAGAGCCGAGTCCTTCGGGAAGGAGACGGAATGAAGCCTCTCCTTCTAAAAGCCCTCTCGCTTTCGAAAGAGGAAAGTCGGTTTGGGGAACTTTATCTGGCGGGTAAGAGATTTCACGAGATTCAATCGGTAGCCAATGCTCAAAATCCTCTTCCTGAACGACGACTCCTCCAACAATCGGTTTCAGTTCGCACATGCACACTTCTACTTCTTCTTGACGAGGAAGACTTCTTCGAAAATCGTGGTTCTGAGAAAGGACAAATCCGCTTCCATCGGGTTGTTGGCCAATGATGTGTCGAGCAGAAGCTGAAGGTGTGTCTCCTGGTGAAATTACTTCTACGAGCTCAAACGTGAGCCCAGCACCGGCCCGTTCTCTTACCACGGGATCTTGTTCGTAGAATTCAGAGATGACGGCCGCCTGCAAAAAATCATCCACATCAACGTAGCCAATACCGCCGTTGGAATCAGAGAGAAAGTATCGAAGTTTTCCCTCTGGAAGCGGAGCCTCGGGTCCAAGGAGCTCTAACTCCGCGCTCTCTAGAGCTCTTAAAATCGCAGCGTGGAGCTGGGGATCTCTTTCAGGACGTGGTTCCAGATGGTGGGATGTCGGATCCATTGGTGGTACCTCCAAACTTCTTGGGGGGCGGCATCTTAGCGCAAGAGGGACTGCTTTGCGAATAACGGTAGGTCTGTCGGCATATAAAAGCGCTAAGTTCGCGAAAGGACTTCTATCGAATGCCGGTCGAGGGCGACAATCCAAAAGCGCAGATGACGAGATCGTCTTTTGTGGAGCGAAGATGAGAGTATACATGTGCGAGCACTTGTTGCGGGGTTACTGACTTCCCTAAAAGATCCTCGAGAACTTCGCGAAATGAGTCAGACATTTTTTGTCCAGAGATGTGAACTCCATCAAACAGTCCATCTGAGGCCATGATCGCCACATCTCCGTGTTCGAGCTTTCCGTGGATACAATTTGGTTCACTCTGCAAATATTCGAAAAGTTCGGGATGACCTAAAGGGCCTCCGCATGCTCTGAGAAACTCAAGCTCGCCAGTTGCTCGAATGATGCCTAGATAGGGGGTATTCCCAGCGTTTGCGAAAGAGAATTCTCCCGTCTGTGGATCTAAGAGAACATGTGAGGCCACGACCGCATCGAGACCAGGTGTGCCGCGAAAATTGCAATACTGGTCAATATACTCAAGGACCTTCTGTGCCGTGACTCCATGAGGAAAGGCTCTCTCTATGAAGTTTGGCTCTCGGGTGTAGAGATTAAACCGGGCAGAGTTATCCCACGCGGTTTGGGTGTCGTGCCCGACAGCATCTCCGATGAAGATGCTGAACCTACGATCTGGCACTTCGAAGGCGTCAAAAAAATCCCCAGTTGGTGTATTTTCCCTTGGAGGTTTCGCAAGCACAGAGAGCGTTACTCCGCATTGTCGAGCTCTCTCACTACAGCGGAAAGGGTTTTGCAACTCCTCTTGAAGAAGTCTCGTGAGTTCGATTCGCTCTTCGGGATCAATTCGAGCTGCAACAAGGTCAACGAAATCATCGAACGATTGAGGGCAATCTATTTTCTCTCGCAGTGCTTCAACGAGCTTTGTGAGCTTCGGCGAAAACTCACTTCTTCGATCCGGAGATTCATGGCGTTCTGCGCCGTATCCATCGTCGAGAATCATCACTCGTATCGTATCAATTTGTCGTTTCTTAGGCGAAGGTGAAGAGATTTTCCTCTTACCGAGGGGTTAGGACATTATAGGCTTCGTTGAGCTGGCTTCGAATGGTCACTCACCCTTCGGGGACATCCGCTGACGAGTCGAATGGTTTGCTTAGGAAAAGGGAGCGGAATATCCTTCGAGGCTCATGTTTCACTAGGAGTAAACCAGTGCAGAGCCCTCAAAGTGCCAGATTTTCCGCGGATATGAGGATTGACCTTGCCGCACAGGTGATTGCTGCTCGCGAACCCCGTGAACTCTTCGGGAAGCTGGCAAAGCTCTCAGAGCAGCACGGATTGGCACTCGTCTGCCTTGTCCGTGAATTTGAACGACGGGGAGGTCCTGTGATGTGTGGCATGATTGAAGCTCACAAAGAGAAGGTGGATCTCAATTCAATGAGCATGGCACAGCTTCTTCATTCTTTGAGCCGACTCGATTTAGTAACAATTGGATACGCCAATACAAATAAACCTATTAAAGAATACGCGCCCACTAAACTCGGTCTTGCCGTCGTCCAAGAAGGATTGATTGAACATGTCTGGAGTGCGGTAGGAAGGAGAGCTGGAGAAGCACGCCGTATATCGGCTCTCAGGAGAAAGCCGCTCTCTCGAACTGGAGCTGCATAGGACAAAGAGTAGGGCGCTCTTAGCTCGTTTTGCCTTTAATTTTATCGTAGACAATCGTTCCGACCGTCATGGCAACGGCGAGAGCCACGACCCCACCAATTACTATCCAACCAAAGAAATACGTCAAAAAGGCTATACCAACAAAGACAATTGGAAGCAGGGGAATGCCCAAACCTGGATCGGTGATTCTCTCGTACCATTCAAGAATAAAAGAGACTCTTGCTGAATCAAACGCCACCCACGATTTCTCTCCTTGAAGCATAATCCCTCCAAGATCCGGAAGTTGGGAAGCCATCTTGAGGAACTCAATCCATTCGATTTCTACGTAAGCATCTTTGAGGCTTTGATTCTCGGAGTTGGTGGTGGCAAGCAGAAAAGGTTCTTCACATTGATCGATTTGAACGAGTCTCGCGTTGAGACCTTCGTTTGCGGTTGTTGCGTGTCGTTCGCCAGTTTTCGCCGAAGGAGAGAGAGAATCGCCATCGATTGGCAAGTAGACTGTTCTTTCGCGGAGTAAAGAGTAGAGCGAATAGTAGTCTTCATCTCGTTGATGCTCTGCTATCTCAAAGATCGTCTGCTCAAGGTCTTTCTCTTCTGCTTGCTGATCATGCACTGAAGTGTTTGTCATATTGCGTTCCTCAGAGATTTCCAAGATCACTATCGGCATTTCTCGAGGCAAAATGAGGGACCGAAGTACCTGATTTTTCTGTAAGACAACTCGCTCATGGCGCTCAGGCCAAAGCTCCTTGCAGAGCCTTAGAGGACGTCAAGGCGATGAAGTCCTCCTTGCACTTGAGTTCTCTCTATCAATTCAAGCAGTTGCCTCGTCCCTCAGTTTCTATAAGGCGGGAGGTCAGCTCTCCCCAAGGCAGGGGGATCTCTTCGTTCGAGGTCGAGCTGAGATAGGCTCAATTCGCTCTTTCATAGATTCCCACTTATCAAAGTAGGTTTGTGAAATGGGAGCAGACGAGATAACGACATCAAACCAGGCCACGACGGTGTTTGGGTTTCCGTCCACGAGTTCTCCTGTGCAGAGTGGATAGTTCTGAAAAGCAGTGCCGTAAAAATAGAGACACGGATTCCGCACAAGCTGAATATAGTCTTCGTAAGGGAAGAGTTTGCCTATATCGCCATTAGCCCGCTCAGTAACCGTGACACACATTGAGCCTCGAATGACCTTTGGGTCAACCGTTGCTACGAGCGCCAAGCCAGCGAGGTAGTAGTCTATGCCTTGATCTGGATGGGTGAAAACAAAGTCAACGATTTTCACAGTCGCCGAAGAGGGAGAGGGCGGCTCTTCTTGATCTCGGCACATCGCTACTTTTTCTCGGACCGAACGAAAGTTGTCGATCTGAGCGTCGTATTTTTTGATGAGTTTACGAGATTCTTTAACCACGACTCTGTCTGAGAGCTTAATGTCTTTGTTTTTGACGACTTTGAGAACGACTTTAATGAGGAATTTTACGTCTGAGGAGATTTTTGAGGGGCTGTTCGCGTGAATGACTTTGCGGAGTTTTTGCTGTCTCTTTTTTAAACCTTTAATCTTTGAATCGAGATCTAAAATCTTCTCATCGGCATCAAGAAGGCTTACTACGAGATTGCCATTTGAAGTATTCAGTCCCGCCAGTGCCAACGAGTTATCAGGATACACCGCACAATACAATCCAAGGTTATGGTCGATCGTTATGTACTGCTGGGCAAAAAGCGGCGTCGAGAGAGCCAAAAACGAAAAAAGCAAGGGCGAGATGAGCTTGGGGTTTATTCTAATTTTCATCTGAGGTTGCGCCAGGATCGCGATTGATTTCCTAATTCGATGATCTGTGTTTAACGCTTCACCAAGCGAAAGGGAACAAATTCGGCCTATTTCCTTCAAAAACCTGAAGAGCTCGATGGATTTGGGTCGCTGACCGTCTTAGGAGGAGGAGCAAATGACTCGAATCGACGTATTTTCAAAGGATTAGCTTGTTACTTGAAGCAGAGCTCTCGAAACCCGAGATAAGAGGAATAGGTAGTCCCGATATACGCGTTTTTTGTAGTTCCTCACTGAACAGGTTTTTCTCGGAGGCCAATGAGGATTCTCATTTCTCTCTTAATATCGATTTTGGTGGGAAGATGGATCTACGCCGAAGTCGGGCTTCTTGTCCCGGAGATTCCCCCGACAATTGAAACTCTTCTTCAGAAGATTGATCTTCCGACCCATGCGGATGTCTTGCAGGGGAAACTCTTTCAGTACAGCTTTGAGCTGAGAGTCGTTCGCGAAGATTCCGCAGATGCGCCACTTCTTCGCCTTGTAAGAGCAGAAGAAGGGAGCGCACGACCACTTCCAGTTCGGCGTTGTCCACCGACTCCATTGATCCAACAAGCGGCATACTCTCCTGATCAGGGTTATGTACGCTTCTAATCTTTTGCTTTGTTTACCCTCGGGTATTACTGGTTTTTTTGAGTAATTGAATCGAGAGATCTATTCATTGATCTCGTAAAAAATATCTCGTTCCACTTCAAGCAACGGGGCAACAGGAGCTTTCTCATAAAATGTTCACAGTCCATATTGCCGGAATTAACTCCCAAAACTGGACAATCGACGATAAATTGATAGCCTTTCGCTCGCCCTTAAAATGATTCAGGAGGGAATTATGCGATCGGCACCTGCAATATCTCGCACTCAATTAGTTACCCCGGAATGGGGGCCGCGTGCAGGACTTCCCGCCCTGGAGCCACAGAAGGATTCGGATCTTGATCGAATAGACTTTATTGCTCTCCGAATTCGTCCGGGAGAGGGACATCTTGAGATTCCTCGAGAATTAGTTGGCGCAATTTGCTCAAAAATTGATGCACATATGGGGCGCGGAGCGATTGTCACCTCACTTCAGAGCCAATATGGTGGGCGAGAGGATCTTTCGTCGATAGTTCAAAAGGTTATGCGTGAAAGCGACCGGTTCCCGTCAACCAGACAATGTGAGAATCGCTGATTGGATTCTTCGGTCGAACGTGAGTTCTTGCGAGGTTATTGTTCTTGCCAATGGTATAAGTGGAAGTACGTTGATTCGATTTGAGGAAGAAGCTCATGACACTAAACGCTCCGCAACCATCAAGAGTAACACTCGATCAAGATCAAGCCCGACGAGAAGCAGAAGCTCGCTTAGAATCTGGAGACTCTCGCTCCATTGAAGAAGGGATCTCTTTGCTGGAAGCTCAGGTTCCTGAAACCCTACGAGGAATCGTCGCGGATGTGAGACCGATGACCTCTATCGAGACTTCTGTCGAGCGTCGTCTGTCTCGGGCCCTCGGTGAGATGGCAAAGGATTAAAAACTCTAGAAGTGGTTTGAGGTCAGTGTCGGTGTTGTTGTTTCTCTTTGGGACAAGCGCTCCTCGTTCTCTCTGAGAAGTCTTTCATCCCCTGTTCCGTCAAGACGCCGTATCGGCTTTTGCAGTGCTCAGGTAAAAGAAGGGTGGCTCTTGATGGGTCAAGAACCTTCTCGGAAACCGAAAGGTCGGGTTCAGCTTTCGCGGAACTCGACCGAGAAGTCATTCAAGTTGTTGGCGAACTCAAGCTGCGTGGCTCATCTCGCGCTCCTCCCACCAGTCGAGGTACTCGTAACGAGCCCTCTCGTCGCTGAGAGTGAACGGGAGATCGCGCTCGCGCTCTCGGTGCATCCACTCGTCGACCGTTGCCTCGTACCCCTCCGGAATCCAGTTCTCCTGCTCATCGCGGAGGTCAAAGAACCGATCGTCACCGAAGAACACCTCACGGGTGGTGAAGGCGTCGATCAGATCTTCCTGGGCCAGAAGCCACTTAAGGCGACGGGCACGGCGGATGTGACGGTGCTGTGTGAGGAATCGACGACCGGGGTACCGATTGCACGCGCGATTGGGCCACTTGGGCTCCTGAACACGCGGGCGCATCGGAACGATCCCGCTCTCGACTTCTTCCATGATGTCGCGATCGGCCAGGGCACATTCGCTGCCCGGCTTGATCGAAACGCCACTTTCCCGCGAATCCCCCGAGGTCATTCCCTCCGTGAGATCCGAATCAGTGACTCGCAGGTCGGGATCAGGGTTGCTCATCGCCGTACTGGGAGTCGAACGGGAAATACGCATGAAGCTCTCCTTTTGTTCGAGTGCTTGAAACGAGAATTCCTTCTACCCATCAAAAAGCCATGTGAGGAGGAGCGTTCCACTCTTCAGACGAAGCATGTGGAACAACACTCCTCCAGATGAGTGTTATGGGCCGACGAGAGCGTCACTCGCTTATCTGATGGGAAAAACAGCTAGTGATATTTGGGGCTTATATGCTCAAGAGTTTCTAAGCGAGGGGAATGAGGGAGTTTGGAGAAAACCCTCCGCAGCTACCACGAATGAGCACGGAGGCACTCAAGCAAATGTCTAATAGTTGGATCACTGCTTCTGGGCGAGGGCTCTATAGTTCGCCTTGTGGCCTGAAGGGCCTTTTCTACGTCCATTTGCCCCGAGAGGTCTTCTAAAAACCGCAGGTTCTGGAGGAGAGCTCTATGCGATGTTTCCAACTCCGCTCCGATTGTTGCAACGATCACTCGTTGAGCAGAGCCGGGGTCAAGCGTTCCGGCATACGCTTGTATTATTCGAGCTTGAACGAATCGATCGTCTAAGAGGATTTCAAGCTCTTGTTTCGCGAGATCCCTTTTCTCAGGGCTTTCTTCGGGATTTGCGAGTTGTTCAACAAGTCCAATGATGTGAGCTTGAAAGTCCAGAACTCGTTGATCAGACAGGGGGTCATCTACGGCGAGTTCACGAAAAGGATCGCGAGCAGCGCGATCGTCAAATTTGGTCATGATTGCCTCCCAAGAACGCCCTTTTTTCCCAGATAAGGTTATTGCGCTTCTGATCGAAAGGGTTTCCTTTTAGGGAAGAAAGACGATTTCCATATGGAATAGAAGCCTTTAGGTACGTGAGAGCGTTGCATACGTACGCGGGAAAATTGAGGGTGGATACGTCGTCCGAAGTAAAAGCTTATGAAGCAGGTTTCTCTTCTTGAGAAGCCATATGCACAGTGAGTTGACCGAACGGAATAACCCAGCCGTTTTCGTTACACGCTTCAACACATGCACGCTGAATGATGCGCGGAAGTGATAAGTATCTCCCTGCCGCTTCACCCTTAAATTCAACGACGATTGCGATATCGAGTGAAGAAGCACCGGCCTCTTTGAATTCGACCTGGAGAGAATCGACCTGTTCCGTTAAATGCTTTCGATCGAATTCTATTTGAATTCGCTCTTTCAGCTTGCTCGGGATTACCTCGGTAGAGAACTCCTGATGCTGATAATCAACACCAAAGGTTACCTGCTCGCCAAACCCATCGCTAAGAACCCTGGGCTTGGCCGCCAAGAACTCGATAGTATTTACGTAATATTTACTACCACCAAAACCTGTAATCTCGACGTAATCAGGACTTTGAAAGGTAATTTTTCCATAGATTCCATCGTAGAAGGTTACATAGTCACCCTCTTTTGTTGGAAATAACTTTTCATCAGGTCGCATATGACGAGAACGGAGCGACATAAGGTCCTGTATCGGAAGGCGCAAGACTCGCCCTGTCGAAAAAGAGTTATTCTTTAGGTAACAATAAAATCCAATAGTCTGTACGAGCCAGGGGAGTCCTCGGACTTCAACCCGCTCTCCTTCACGAACCGGACCCAAATTCAGCAGAAGTGCCAACTGCTGCCAGAGCTCTGGGAGTGTGTCTTTCATGGTCCAGAGAAGTCCAAGGAAAAGTAACGAAAAAATAAGCAGCAGAACCCAGTCTTCAAAGAGGTACAGCATTCCCAGGAACGCAAGCACAGCTCCGACGGTGCTCGTTACGAGCCCAACAACTTGAACGATCTTTCCTGCTTTCGAGAGGCGTTTCCCGCGTTCACCGAGTCGAACGAGGAGAAATCTCGGTGAGTGTCGAAGGACTACCCAAACGAGGATGGCAACGATAAACGCGACCAAGAGGTTTCTGCCGCGGCTCTCAAAAAAGAGCGAAAAGAAGCTCTCCAACGTTTCGCTAAATGACTTTCGTTCGGCCATCTTTTGATTGAGCTTTTCCTCAGTGATGGCGAGATCGGCGTTGAGTGATTTGAGACGAGATTCCCACTGCGCTAAGAGAGCTCCAATCGGTTCCTCGAGACTCTTGTGGGTGAGTTTTTTGCCAAGAAGTTGCAGATTTTGCTCCGCCTGTTCTGCCGTTTTTTTCTGTTGCTTGTAGAGGGCGAGATCATCTTTCAGGCGGCTAATCTCTCGAGGACGACTTGTTAAATCTCGCATTTCCGAAATCAGCGGCCCGAGGAGTTCGCGAAGTTCATCGCTCCACGAAAAAACTTTTTTATCTCGGCTGCGAGAAAGGCTAGAGAGGTCTACCCCCAGTGCAATTTCATTAAAATTATTTTGGACCTCCTCGATTCGGGCCGACAGAGAACGCACTTCGTTTTCCAGTTCTTCTTGACGACCAGCCGCTTGAGGACTTCGTAACTCCTTTTGCTTCTGTGAGAGTTGCTCTTTTAAAGAATCTCTCAATTCAAGAACTTGAAGGAGATTCTGCTCGAGATCGTTGGGGTTCTCGGACTGAGCGAGCAGATGGGCTGGGAGAGTGAGCAGCCAAACAAGATAGAAGATATGAACGATCTGTTTCATGGCTTCCGATGCTAGCGATTTTGGCCTCAGGTGGAAAGGGGCGGGGTTACAGTGTGCTATCGTCTGAATCGGCGACGCTCGAGCGTAAGAGAAGTGACAATATCTTCTCTGCTTTTGAAGGATTTTTTTCAAGCTCAATCGTATGCGTTCCTCTCATTGCATTGAGCGTGGATTTCTCCGCAGAGTTGATTTCTGTACGATGTATGTCGTTCGAGAAGAGCTTTTGAAGATAGCCGTGAAGGTCAGTGTCGAGTTGGATCTTTATAATGTAATCTTCGATAACGGAGAGATGAGTTCCTTCAAGATTGTTCGGAATTCGGTCCACTCTCCGAACAAGACCACCTCGATCCTTAAAGTAGTCAATGTATGCTTCTCCCAATTTCCCCGATGGCCCAATAATCGTTGTAAAAGAATGTCGGTCAGCGAAGTGGGCAGTAAGAGCCTGCTCTTCAAGATTTTTATTCGTGAGATGAAACCACGGGTGAGGCGACCACCCAACGTAGCCGGCTCCATCGAGTGTCTTGAGAACTGTGAGGGCTACAGTACTCCAAAGGGCGTGAACTCGTGACAGAGTATCAGTCGTCCACTTAAGGGGAGCGCTTTCAACAGAGCGCATCATCTCTTCCGCCTGTTGCAACGCGGCGTCTTCAGTGTGTGACTGCTCAAGTCTTCGCGCTGTAAAGTGAGCGTGACAAAGGTGAACCACACTTTCAAGAATGAGAATTGCTCCCTCATCTTCGAGACGCTTCAGCTCGCGGTAAAAGGATGCTCGAGAGCACCCTGTGCTCTTCTTGAGCCGAGCAAGGAGTTCAGTCGTCGGGGTCGGGCCCTCTCGTGAGATAAAATCTATAAGCGCTCTTTCAAGATCTGTGCTCATAGAGATGTCCGAACGAAAAGTGGTCTCGAAAGATAAAACTGAGAATTGTTATCATAGGTCATATGTGTTCTTGAAGCTGGCACTCCTCAGTGCAGAACCCACCTGATTCTCTCGGCGGAATGATACCATGCTGAGCAAGCGGATATCCCCGAAGCCCATGACTATAGCCGATAAAGCTTGTATCGCCTAGAAAGGCAACCTGGCGTACCAAATCGGCATTATCGCGAGACGGGGCCGGAAGACTGAGTTTACGAGAGAGTAATTGATTTTCTCAGGCATAGGATACTGCGCTTTAAACGACAATTTATAGCGGAGGTCATTTAAAGCATAGAGATCGTGACCGGGAGGTTTTCGGTATGGATGGCCGAAGAGAGTCCCGGGCAATCCCGCCATAATAAATCCTTGTTGGCGTTGAAGAACATACACTTGCAAACGGAACGCAGCATCCTCTGCTGAATAGGCGGACTTGGCCATTTCAATCGCCTTCGATTGATCGAATCCAAGAAATGAGTTGAACGGTACAAGCCGTGTAAACCCGGCAGCGTTGAGCGTGTTCGCAAAATCGAGCCAGCGGTTGTCATCTCGAAACGCTTGATTCCCATTGGCATCTGGAGCTGAAAACGCCCCGGTACTCACTGAGTCGAACACCATATAACCAGTAGGAGTGAGTCTCCTGCGAACAAAAGTGTAAAACTCTCGGCTATACAGTTTCGAGAGGTCATAGTCGGTCGGAGTTGGAAAATCGATATAAACTGCATCAAAAGATTCGCGGCTCTTTCTCACGAACTGCAAGCCGTCAGTGATGACCCTTTTTACCCTTGAATCCGAAAGGGCTCCTCCGTTCAGTCTGAGAAAGATCTCATTCGTACTTGCAAGTTCAATGAGTGCTCTATCGAGGTCTATGTGGGTTATCGTTTGAATCTCCGGATAGCGTAACAGCTCTCGAATGAGCAATCCGTCACCCCCGCCAAGGACCAGAACGTTTTTGGGAACTCTGCCGGTGTTTATGATCGGCACATGAGCAAACCATTCGTGATACACCTCTTCATGATTTGAGTGGAACTGCCAATCACCGTTGAGGAAGAGAAGATAGTTGTGAGGCCAGTCAGGATTCTGCGTAAATTTTGATGAGATACCCTGAACAAATGGATCTGTCCCGTCTCCTTCCATATCGTGCAAGAGATCGATTCGTTGATACGGTGAGCGGACTCGCAGGATATCTGGGTATTCGTTTCCGAGAGAGAAGAAATGAGAAAGAGATCGACTTAAGAGTCTGTAGCAGTAAAATCGCTTGAGAAAAAATTGCTCAATACCTGCTTGATACAAAAAGACAGAACCGTAAGCAGTCATGAGTGCTGCCCCGATAGTCACAGCTCTCAGAAAGACTTTTTTCCTACAGAAGAGAGCTGCGATAGCCATTGCAGCAGCGAGATTGATTGAAGCAATTGCAGTTCCGATAAAAAGTGTCGAGAAGTTGGGCACAAGATAGAGGGCGAATAAAAGTCCTCCAACGAGAGAGCCGAAATAGTCAAAGGCAAGGACAAGGTTCGTCGTCCTTGGCTGAGGGGAGGAATGCTTTCCTGCTTCGATGAGGAAGGGGAGCTCAATACCAGTAAGGAGCCCTATGAAGAGAGTTGCCCCGAGCGCCGTTCCAAAAAAGAGGGTGAGCCCGATGTTTGTATAGTTCCAATAGTCGAGAAAACTGTAGACGGAGTGAGCACCGTGAAGGGTAGGGACGGCAAGAAAACCAGCCACTGAGAGAAGCAGCTCGACGAGAACGAGTTTTCTCCAGATAGCAGGGTCTAATTCTCCCACCTTCTTCATCAGTATGTCAGCGCAAAATGAGCCAAGACCCAATCCGAGAAGGAAGCAGCCGATGACAACGCTGTACCAAATCACCCCGTTTGAGGCGAGGAGAGCGAGCGACTGAGCTATGAGGAGTTCATACCCAATGCTGCATGCAGCAACTACGAGGGTTAACAGCAGGAGAATCCAATTGCTCTTTACTTCGGCGATGAGGCTTTTCGGGGCCGTATTCATAGGGGAGCCATAAGAGAGGAGAGAGCTAATAGCCTCGTTGAAGGACACGCGTGTGGAACGTCTGTGCTTCTATTTTCTCTGCTATGTAGTCGATGGCTTCTGTTGGATCCATAGTCGAACTACATGTGAAGAGATCAAGAGCCATGTAGTTGTGTTCTGGCCAACTGTGGAAGCTCATGTGTGACTCAGCAATAAGGATTACACCACTTGCCCCGTACGGAGAAAACTGGTTTATCCGGTGATCGACATACGTCGCGCCACAGATTTCAACCGCTGTTAAAAGAATCGGCTCAAGTGCGTCGGCTCGAGCGAGGACTTCTCGATTCCCGCCGACATACTCAACGAGAGTATGGAGCCCAAGCAGGTGGACAAATTCCATTGGTTGATTGTGAGGAGATTCACGAAAGCCCATGATTCCTTTAAGATGTCCGGGTTTTGATTCACGATTCCGCTCTATCGTGTAGAGCTCTTCGAACAATCAGAGCAGCTTGTTTCAAGCTCCAAGTCAGTTTACCGTCGTTCTATAGTGGGTCGGATGGCAAAATGTCAGTAAAACGAGTGAGTTGGGCAGCGTCTATCGCTCTAAGCTCTTGTCTCTTCTTTGTTATCCAGCCGATGATCGCCAAATCTCTTCTTCCTGAGTTTGGAGGAGCGGCTGGGGTGTGGATAACGTGCCTCATGTTCTTTCAGCTTGTCTTGCTCGGCGGCTATTCCTACGCCTTTCTCTTAAGCAAAGTCCAAAGTCAGAAGCATCAACTCGTCATTCACGGTGTGCTGCTCTCGCTCACTCTTTTGTGGTTATCGATTGGATCCACAAGCAATCTTGGAACCGATGAGTCCTCAAAGCCTCTTGTTCGCTTACTCTTCCTGTTGATTGTGGAAGTCGGTGCCCCGAGTGTTCTCCTTTGCGCGACGAGCCCTCTTCTTCAGCATTGGTGGGGAACGCTTGTAGGAGATGGTAAGCCGTACACGTTCTATTCTCTTTCGAATGCTGCTTCTCTCTTTGGCTTGGCGATTTATCCACTTTACCTTGAGCGCTTCTTCTCTCTTGAGAATCAGAGAGCACTCTGGGTATTCGGATATCTGCTCTTTTTTCTCGCTACGGTTTCGGTTCTCTGTCTTCTCGCTTTTCGGCAAAACCCTTTTGTGGAGCACTTGAGAGAAAAGGCTCAACCTCTTCGCCTCCGTCTAGTGGGATATTGGATTATTCTGTCGTTTACTGGAACCGTTATCCTCTTAAGTATCAGCCAGTATATTACTATAGATATCGCACCATTTCCGCTTTTCTGGGTCGTGCCCTTGGGATTGTACCTTTTGACTTATGTTTTCGCCTTTTCGATCGAGGGAGTTCATCTCTCGAATTCATTTCGCTGCCTTGTGCTCCTTGCACTTGTTCTTTGGGGATTTTCCCTCGCCCGAGTCGCCTCGCTTGCTCTGTGGCAGGAGATACTCATCTCGCTCAGCAGCCTCTTTGTTTTTTGTACTTTCTTGCACGGCGAGCTGGCGTCTTCAAAGCCAAAGCAGTCAAAGTTGACAACCTTTTACGTTGTGATTGCCTTCGGGGGGAGTTTAGGAGGAGTCTTTGTTTCAGTGATCGCTCCGAACCTCTTTAACTCTTTTCATGAGAGGAGTATCGGTCTCTTGCTCGTATACCTTCTCGCTCTATTTTGTATGGGCAAGGATGGCCTGGGGAAGTTTGCGAGCTTCTCGCGAGGGATGCTTATTGTCCTGGGACTGATGGGAGTTGTGGGCTATTCCTTTCTTAGCTTCGAGCAGATCTCCTCGAAAGAGCGAGTGCTTTATGGAAAGCGGAATTTTTACGGACGATCAATCGTCTATGAACGAGAGATCGATGACGGAGCTACTGTTCGAGTTCTGCAACATGGCACGATTGAACACGGTGCTCAGATTTTTGATAGAGATGGAAGGGGAGCGACATCTCCCGTCTCCTATTACTCTCCATTAAGTGGAATTGGCGAGCTTTTTGCCTTTTACAACCGTTTCGCAGAGGAAGGATCCTTCGAGGTCGAGCCCATACAAGTAGTCGCCGTTGGTCTTGGAACTGGAGCAATCTCATCGTATTTGCGCAGAGGAGATTTTCTTCAGTACTTTGAAATCAATCCTGCCGTCGTAAATATCGCGACACAGTACTTTACATATCTCTCCAAGAGTCCGGTAGCTGAACGAATTACACTCGCAGATGGACGGCTCGGGCTTGAACATGCGTTGGCTGAAAATGGACCGTTTCAGGCTGATATTGTGATTCTCGATGCGTTCAACTCTGACTCTATCCCTACGCATCTTCTGACTCGTGAGGCATTTGAATTGTACTGGAAGCATTTGAAGCCAGATGGGGTTCTCGCCGTCCTCTTTGATTCAAATCTCGCCGATCTCCTCCCTGTAGTCGCGGCAAATGCTGCGATTCTTTCGAAACATTGTCTTCTCCTATCATCCGAGGGAGTGAGAGAGAGAGGAATTCGTGCCGTCAGCTGGACGCTCGTGACTTCTAACGAACGTCTCCTCAGAGACGCGCGATTTGAAGGAGACGAGGTGCGGGAGAGAGCCGATGTTGAGCCGTGGACCGATAGTTTTTCTGACGTGTGGTCAGTTATCCGGTGGAATCGAGGTGAGCCCTTGCCTGCAAGCTAGCCCGCATCATTGGAGGTACATCCGTGTTCCAAGTTGCTCGATTGAGTCACCGTTTGCGATAAGAATCAGGAGAACTACCGCTATGAACAGGAGGGCGACAAGAAAAAATTTTGATTGAGTTCGTTCGGTCTCTTGAAAAAGAGACCAGAATCGAAAGAGAGAGAGCCCAGCCAAGGCGTTTATGAGTCCGACAATGAAGGCTGTTAAAAAGATCCCAACGTGAGGATAAAAAAAGAAGGCAAAGAGTACTGATCCGAGAAATGCTCCGAGATAGTCTACACCGAGAACACGAGCTTCACTTTGTGGTTTCAGTGAATTTCCGATAGCAATGAGGAGCGGGATCTCAAAACCAGTGAGGACGCCGATTACAACAATAAGAGAGTGGGCAAGAAATGAGAATGGAAGGCCCTGAAGTCCCATGAAGTTTGAGGCAAGCAAGATCATCGCCGCAGACGAGCCGATAATGCTCAGAGCGAGCTCGACTTTGAGAAGCCCAACGAAGCATTCTGTTTGAAAACGCTTGGGAAGCAACAGAGCACCGAAGCCCATGGAACTCATGTAAAGCCCTACAGTGACACTGTATCGAACGATCGTATTCCCAAGAAAAGCAGATAGGAGCTGTCCGAGAAGAAGCTCGTAGACGATGCTGCAGAAAGCAAGCAGAAGAGTGACTATGAAGAGGGCTGATCCCATACAGCCCACATCATGAAGAACCCCATTCTATTCGAAAACCCCTAAAAGGTTCTCTAGTCGACGACGTAGTCTCTCACAAACAGTTCCTGCCTTAAATAAACAAACACAGGAGTCATTGGAGGAAGGTTCTCTGGATCATTAAAACGGTCTTCAAAACTCCAATCTCGGTTTGGAGCGCTGTAGTAAGTGAAAGGTCCCCAGGTCGATTGTGATTTCCGGGGAGCTCCGAGACTTACCATCGAGCCAGTATAGTGAAAATCTGGAATATCGGACGAGCCGATCCGAAACCACTCGTTAAATCGAAAAACATTAATGGCGCCTCCACCGTTTGTGTCTTCGCCGTGATCTTGGCCATCTTCTCCGTTTATTCCACCAGTTCTCCGAATACCGGAAAGCACAGCCGCATTTACTGTCGTTTCGTTACCATCTCGATAGTAGCGATCTGTTTGTTCTGAATCCGAATCCACCCAACTGTTTGAAAGGAGCCAGGCGGTGTCAGCGAGCAGTGCCGATGGAACCCACTCTGCAGCGTTTGAGTTGTAGTCTCCCCACACCACAAGACCTTGGTCAGTCACGATCGTCAAGCCCTCGACGTCGGGCGCTCCAGCGGTGCTCGATTGGAGAGTTGCCGCATTTCGAATTCGAACGGAGTAATTGTTCTGGGAGGCATCCGCTAACGGTCCATCTATTGCAAAGAAAAAAACGAGTCCCTCTTCGGTTTCGTCTGATAGAAGTTTTCCGCCCATGATGCTCGGCTGCGCGTGAATACAGTTCAGTAAGCCCTGCATGTCAATCTCAATTGTCTGTTGATAGTTATTGGTCGCTGGATAAATCTGATACTCACGGTAAAGGCGTAGTCGGTTTCCTGAGCCATCACTTGAATTTCTATTTCCGACGACATACGAACTTGCGCCCTCTGAAATGAGTCCCGGGCAGCTTGCCGAGTGCAGGAGGGTCGTAAGAGCAGTATCTGTAACACCAGCAGCGTTTACGACTTCTACCCCAGTTGGCGAATTCGTCGTGATCACATTCCCTGATCCATCAAGTCGAAGAGCGAGTCGTAGGTCAGCTCGCTGCCAATATTCTCCGTCACTGAATGCATCCATGTCCTCTGGTGAAGGAACGGTGACGGGTTCAATTCCGAGATTGATATTTCCCTGCCACTCTTCGACGTCGTCAATTTCAAACCGACTTGATGAACAGGCGGGGAGGTTTATGTAGTTTGGAGCGGAGCGATCTGGTGTGTCCGAAACCTTTGATGTTCCCGAATAACCTGAGCAGCTGCTCACTGACTTGAGTCCTCTATAAAGGTTGCCGGCGACGCTGACCTGCCCGGTATAGTTTGTCGTTCCGCCGTCTTGTGTCCCAGCATAAAAGTCTCCGTTTGTATGAACTGGGCCGTCCAGGGTCATGACCGCTCCGTTGAAGATCTCAAGGTCTTCTTCAAAGAAAACCATGAATTGAAAGAGCGGCACTCGACGGGCTTGAAATGTGAGATCAAGTATCGCTTCGTTGCTCCCAAGAGAGTTTCTTCCAACTGAACGAACGTTGTAGCGATATTCAATGGCGCTCAAACCTGCAAACGTTTCTCCGGGAGGAATTACGGTTGTACTGGGATTGTCTGGGTCCTCTTCTACGTAGGTCGTCGCGCTGTGGTTATTCCCGAGTGTTATAGTCGAACAGGCATAGTCACCCGAACCAAGATCGCCTTCGTCACAATCGGTAACGCTAGTTGGTGAGTCGCCAGAAGGAAGGGCGTAGTCAAGAAAGACTTGGCGAAGTTGCTCCGCCCGCACGTTCAATCCAGCCTCAGCTGCGTTGAACCCACTCTGGCTATCTCGCGAACTCCGCACCATCTTGAGTTCTGTGTGAGAGACGATCAGGTAGGCTCCGAGGAGACTGGCCATTAACGTCAGCAGAAAGAGGACCGAAAGGAGCGCAATACCTGAGGTGTGTCTTAACTTCTTCATACTTCTACCCATCATATGAGAGCACGTTTCGAGGAAAATAAGTTGCTGAGAGTGAAGTCGAATAAGCTATTCCCTTTCGCTCCCTCGAGCCAGAAAGCGTTACCTCTACAAGTTGAATGTCTTTCCAGTCATAAGTGCCGTCATCTTCGAGGAGCTCCTCGATCTCGGTGTCGTCGTCCATAAGAAGGGTCACGTCGAGGTCCGTCACGTCAAAAGCGACGGTGCTGTCTTGAGTCGCGTCGCCTTCAAATTCAAGCGTAAGAGTGTTGTTCCCGAGATTTACGGCGAAACGATACTCTTCGAGAACGTAGATAGCTGTCGTCAGTGCTGAATAGGCGTTTGACACGGCAGAGGTCGTTAAGGTGTAAACGCTTGAAGCAAAGCTATCTGCTGTATAGTCGAGAAATTCACCGTCTCTGCTTGAGAGATCGAAGATAAAGATACGGGTACTACCGCCATCATCGTTTCGAGCTGTCTGAAAAGCTTCCCAGCTCCCTTGGACGTTTGAGTTTACACATTGGGAAACTGAGAGATCGTTTCGGGAAACAGGAAGCGAAGTCGTGCCTGCGCTGATATCTTGGCACAGCGCAAGCACTTCCTTAATTTTGTTGCGTCGTAGCTTTAAAACGTCTGCGGCGCCTTCGGTTCCATTTTCAAGGACTACTGCTGGAAAAGCTGATTGGAGATTTTCTCCTGCTTGCCTGATGTTCATTGACAATACGTCAAGCCCTGAGCGGAGGTTCCCGTTTATTTGAGTGCGTACCATGTCAGTGTGGTAGCCGTCATGCATAAACAAGACTGTTCCAACGAGAAGAGACATGATGAGCGACGTCATGCTCACCGCAACCAGAAGTTCCATAATGGTAAATCCGGAATGCCTCCATGAGCGAGTCTTCGTTACGCGGAAAAGTGGAGAGTCTTTCATTGGATCTGAACCCCTCCTCCAAGCGCAAGCTCAATCGTTCTTGTTTTTCCTTCAATATCTTGGATCTGAAAGACAAGATTCGTATCCGACAAGCCTCGCTGATTGAGACACGCTGACCAATCGGTCGAAGTGAGGCTTGAGCCATCCGGCAGTGAAAGTGAGAGGTCGTCAATGGCAGTAAGCGTTCCGGCACAATCGTTTGAACTAAAGGAAACAATTTCAGAGGTAGAGCTCGGCTGAATGACAATCACAATAGTCTGCGAAATTGCCCTTGCGCGAACGAGACGGATGAATCTTGAGACCTGATACGAAGCATCCGCAAGAGGGTTCTCAAGCTCTTTGATATTGCTGACCGCAACGGTGGTGAGAACAGCCATAAGCGCAACTGTGATGACGAGCTCGAGAATACTAAATCCTATGTCGCCATGTGCTCTCATCTCGTTCTTCCCTAGCATTTGTACGTTTTGCAGTTTTGTTGTCCGCTTGAACTCGAAGAAGATGATGAGCTCGATGAACTAGACGATGATGAGCTTGAAGACGACGATGACGAAGAGCTCGATGATGAGCTCGAAGATGAACTGGAAGACGAGGAGCTTGAGGATGAGCTGGAAGAGGAACTCGAGGACGAACTTGAATTGGTACTCCCGTATCCCTTTTCGAGTCCTGTGAAGACTGTCTCCGTTCGATAGACAACATCGCCGTTATATGTGACGACGATACTGATGTGGCGAACTTCATCCGAAGAGCAAAAACTCGCATCCGAACAATAGGTCACGGTAGCCTGATATGTTCGCCCATCGTCCAACGTAATAGAAACTGGAGAATCACTCCCACTCGATGGCATATCTTCGACATCTTGAAATCGGAGCGAGTCAATGACTGTCTGTGCAACGTGCGCGCCTTCGAAGCGCACCTCCCCAGCTTTGTTTGTCTTCAGATAGGTAATGAATGAGGCCGTTGCCGCTGTAATGACGACTGAAAAAATCGCAAACGCAACCAGGACCTCAAAAAGAGTAAAACCGGCTTGGCTCAATTGTTTAAAAGCTCGCGCAACCATCGACCAATTTCTTAATATGGATTTTGGATGAACTCAGAGATGAAAAAAATACGGTCAGCACTTCGGATCAGAGTATTCCGAAGGATTCCTCGCTCTCTCGCTCGCTCCAAAATTAGGCCTACTTCGTAGATTGCTCTACGCCATTTCGAGATGAATGCCTTAGGAGAAAATCGAATCTTTCCTGTTGAAACTTAAGGATAGAGCGTTAGCTGCGAAAAACTCGTACGAGGCAGATTTCAAGAGAGAATCGAGATTTAACGCGTTGATTTTCTTCTGCTTCTCCCTTCGGTGAGCACTACTTGAAATTCGGTGTGCCTAAAAACACAGTTATTTCTTAGGGATCTTTGGAGGCTATTCGACTCGACAGTTCGGAGCACACCCATCTCCTCCGACATTGTTTCCGTCATCGCACTCCTCGCCCTCGTCGAGTGCTCCATTTCCACATGAACAGATAATTGACGTAAGCGTCTGATAGACCAATTCCAATTCTTGCGCGCCAGAAGCCGAGTAATAGTGCACTGGATCAGTCGCTACAAGTTGTTTGAGTTTGTATTCTGCGTCTGAGCCTGTGTCTATATCAAAGCCGATCGCATAAACGGTTGTCCCTGAGCCATGCAAGGCAAGGAGAGCTGAAACGGCGTCATCATTTTCGGAATCATCGGCTGGGAGATCTTGTATTTCGCCGTCACTGAGGACTATTGCAACCTTTGGTACATTGTCCCGCGCATTCTCCGAGCCCTGCTCAGCGCTGAAAGCGAGCGATTGCTCTATAAATGTTCCACCGTGGGCAAAAAGCGAGCTCAAGAGTTGAGAGAGGAGAGCGCGATCAAAAGTATATGGCTGATACCAATGGGGCATCGTGCTACTTGAAAAATCAGTGAGCGCAAAGCGATCTTCTGACGGGAGCACAGAAAGGAATCCGTTAACGGCTTCACGAACGGCGTTGAGTTTAAGAGAGCAACTCCCATCCGAGCACGGTTGGCTCATGCTTCCTGAGCGGTCAATCACGAGAGCGACATCGACGGGCCTCTCACAAATCTCCCTCTGATGGCAGATTCCCTCGACTTCATCGCAAACGCCGCCTGCCGGGCATGGGGTGCAGATCGTTTCGATATCAAATCCGCAGTGGGCGTTTGGGAGACCAGGGAAAAAGCAACGGGGCGAGAGTTTGTCACGACACTCTTCCTCGTTTAAACAGTAGGGATCAGAGATCTTCTCTGTCCCACACTCCGAGTCGCTTGAGCATGGAACAAGGTTCATGCATCTCCCATCTTCACACCAATCGAGGTTGTATTCATCTCCTTGAACTTCTTTGTCTGGATGCGGATACCCGCAGAGGATGATCCTGCGACGAACGATCGAGCGGCCGTCTTCTCCTATCGAGCAGTAGTGTTCCATGACTTTCCGCTCGTTGAGAATGTTGGGAGGTAGGCAAAAATCTGTGTGAGAGAAGAGTGGAGAAGGTGAATTGATATCGGAATAGAGAGAGGTTGTACCCTTTACATCGATCACTTGTCCGCCGTCCGTATCAACGCATTCTGGGTGAGTCTTGCCGTGGTCTGAAAATCTCTGGTCGGAGGCTCTCGTACAATCAGCCACTTCTCCGTAGTGCGAAAGTACGATGACAAGATCCAGCAGGTTGACTTTGCCATCGCCATCCACATCGCCTGGCTCATCGGTTGGCAATTCGCCTGACCAATTGGTGAGAATGATCACAACATCGCCATATCCGATAAGGTGGTCTCCATCGATATCAGCCGCGCAGAGTTCTGAGGGAGATAGAGCAAAGCAGTTCTCAGAAAGAAACAGTACTGAGAGAAAGGAAAGCGTGACCAGAATTCTCAAGAGTTGTCCGGCTTTCTCTCCTCTCGAGTCCCTCCGAGAATGCAGCTGGCTTCCCGCTCTCCAGCAATCGGGATAGGGGAAGCCAAGCCAGAATGAAGAATATCGAAGAAATCGCACTCTCGTACTTTCCTCCTCTAATGTGTTGCCGTACCGATAAGAGAACTGCGCTTAGACACGGCTTTTTCAAAAGTCGGTTGTTGTGTTGCCGCGATTGAGTTGGACGCGGATTTTTTCTTGGTTGCATAGGTGTATGTAACCGCAAGTTCCACCTCCGATTGTTCCGAAAGAGGAAGCCCGTAGCAAAATTCAGCACCAGGTACTCCTGAAAGCGCCTTGTGATTGAGACCCAGCTTTTCTCCGGTTTTCACAATAAGAGAATTTCCATTACCCGAGAGAGCTTTTGTGCGAAGTGTTTCCAGATCGCTTGCGAGCGCCGAAGAGACCTCTCCTGTGTCGCTGTTGAAATAGACAGTTTTGCTTCGCTCAACATAGTGAAACGGCTCAATTGCTCCAGCGATTTCGATCCTTTGCGGATGTGCAATCTGATGTAATTGCACAGTTGTATCTGCAATTTGTATCTGGAGAGTGCTTGAGAGCGCTCCTTGAAAACAGCCTACCTGCGTTTCATTTGAGAGATTTAACACAGCAGCATCAACAGTGGATCTTGAATCAGGAAGGATCTCAAGAGTGACCTTGCTGAGTTGTCCATTCGCCCTTGGCGCTGGGAGTGCTATTTCTTGTGAGCCACCAGAGAGCGTCGCCCTCATTTTGTGAGTCTGCGTATCGGCCCACGCTGAAGATGCAAGGATTGCCAAAGAGAGAGACCAGAGAATCGCGAAATGTTTTTGCTTCATGACTAAATACTCCGAAAATCGAGATTGTGTTAATCGTTAAAGTGGTAGGTGAGGGTGATGATTCCATCCCATCCTGGATTTCCCACCCAAACACTTGAAAGGTTCGAGGAAACACTCAACGGGCCACTACCAGAGAGGCTCGCCGGAATAGGATTTGGACCACTAAAGAAGATCAAAGCAATTGGAGAAGTCGATTCAACTGATCCTGAGAGATCCTCGATTACGTCAAGAGCTACCCCTTCGCCAGGTTGGAGAATAGGAGCTTCGCCGTAGTTGCTCGGAACTGAAGCGAGAGCAGTCAACCCAAATGGAAATGCAAGAGAGAGCTCACTCAGAAACTCATAGTTGCAAGGACTCTTTGGAAACGACAGATCTTCGTTTACCTTGCAGTAGAGCCCGGTCTCAACGTCTTCTGGCCAGTTGCCAGAGCTCAATGGAAGAAGGTGTGATATTCCTGCGATTGAGAGAACCACTTTGCTCAAGGTGCGAGTGCCACCTTGGGTGTCGAAAGGATCGAACGAAAGTGGAGCTGGTGGGCTTATTTTCGTAAAGTGGAACTCTCGTGTTTGAGAGACCATTCCTTCAGCAAGGACCTGGGCCGAGAGCGAGAAGAGAACCGAAAGGCACGCGAATAGCCCCGCACGCCTAAGAGTAGAGCGCATAAAACCTCCGTTGAAGAAGATAACCACAATTCTGCCCACCTTGAACGGTGCTCAAGGAGAGAAGATAGAGTTCTTATGTAAAAAATTTACAAACAGGTAGCCTTAGCCTGGAGCTTTACGAGCTTTTCTGTCGATCAAGGCTCTAAAAGGTATAGATAACGCTTGCTTGTGCGCGGTATTTTGAGGCAAGTTCCCGCTCGGCGTCGTCATTTTTGACCGCGAAATCAAATGCAAGAGAGACAAAAAGATTGTTTCCTACCGTCGCGACTACTTCCGGTCCGAGAAAGAGGTTGGTTTCATCAGAGAGCGCGAGTTCTTGCCCATTGATGGTATCGTG
>JAGRAO010000108.1 GCA_020434565.1 Bdellovibrionales bacterium | reverse complement strand
GGTCGGATTGGCGCTTTCTGGACTCACCACAACCCCCCAGTTCTATATGGATACCGAGGGGGATGGGATCGTCGACGTTGCGGTTATGCAGGAATTCGTAAAATTCATCCCTTTTGGAAAGGTGATTCTTAAATCCCTCACTGAGGCAAATGCTCAAGCAACCTACAACGCTTTTCTTGGGCATCATGCCGAAGCTTCCTTTACTCCTCTTGAGCAGATTGGGGGAAGTGAGAGCACGATCGTTCGTGAACTTTGGAACTTTGTACAGTCCAAAGCGGAAGCGATCGGCAAATGGCTCGACAAGCGAGAGTCAAAGGCGACCGCGCTGGGAGAAGCTACCGCCTTCTAAGAGAGCGGAGCTCTCGATCAATTGAAACGCCGAAAACTCTTTTTAGGACTCTTTGTCGATCGAGTCAGCGTGCAAGAATGCGTTGATTTCTGCTGCTCGCTTCGAGAGCAGATTGCGTGCTCGCTCATCCGAACAGTCTTCAGGCAATCCGGCTTGGCGCAGAATGCACCTCTCCCGACGGAGCCTCCAGGGTCAAGCTAAGCCATTCCTACGGCGATCTTATCTGTGTTCCCGTGATGTTCGGAAGAGGACCCAAAGGCCTCTTCCGCGAATACCTTGCTGAGATACGCTCTTCCAGAATCGGCCAGAATGCATACGATGCAGTCCTTCGGTGAGAAGGAAGGGGCGCGACTCAAGATGACCGACATCACCGCTCCACTACTTGGGCCAACAAGGATACCCCGTGCAGCGAGTTTTCTCGCAGTGCCAAACGCTTGCTCGTCACTTACAGGAACAATCTCATCGATAACTTCTCGATTAAGAGTATCGGAGATGACGTCGACTCCGATCCCTTCGGTTTCGTAGGGAGCAGGTTCTTTTGCAGAGAGAAGTGACTTGTCTGAGTCGATACCTATGACCTGGATATCGGGACGTTGCTCCTTTAAGAATCTTCCTACGCCTGAGATCGTGCCGCAGCTTCCCATTCCACAGAAAAAGTGCGTGATGCGGTCGCCTATTTGCTTAAAGAGTTCTGGGCCAGTTCGCTCGTAGTGTGCTCGAGGATTGCAAATATTAAAGTACTGATTGGGCATAAAGACATCTTCGATCTCGCCTTTGAGCCGGGTCGCGACTGAGTGGTAGCTTCTGGGATCGGAAAGAGTGGCGGTATCAGGGCAGATGTGGACCTCTGCACCATAGGCTCGAAGCGTAGCAACCTTTTCCTTGCTCGTATGTTTTGGGACGGTGATGATGACTCGGTAGCCTTTGATCGCTCCGATCATTGCGATTGCAATCCCTTGATTGCCAGACGATGCTTCTACGATTGTTCCACCCGGTTTCAGCACGCCCCGTGATTCGGCGTCTTCAATCATAAAGAGCGCAGAGCGATCTTTGATACTCCCACCAGGGTTTAAATATTCGAGCTTGCCGAGAACGGTGGCACCTTTTGGTGTTTGCAGTTCCGGCAATGTCAGTTCAACGAGCGGAGTATTGCCAATTTGCTGCAAGAGTGGAGTTCGATTTTCATGTCCTTTCATAATCCCCCCTCAACCTCAGAAGGCGTCCCAATTGAAGAGCACGGAAAAGCCCTGTCAATTCGTTTCATAAGTCCTGAAATGACCTTTCCAGTTCCAAACTCCACTCCAGTATCCGGATGAAAGTGTTCACGACCAACCTGAACGCAATCTACCCACCGTACCTGACCGCACACCTGTAATCGGAGCGCTTCACGAATCCGTTCTGGGTTGGTGAGTGGTTCGGCATAGTAATTGGATACCACTGGGAAACGAGCCTCGGAAAAGGTTATCGCTTTTAGGTCTCTCGAGAGGTTTTCCTCAGCTGGTTTCATGAGAGAACAGTGAAACGGAGCGCTCACAACGAGTTCCTTTGCCTTCACTCCAGGGAAGTTTTCAAGAAAAGTATCCACTCCCTGTTTTGATCCAGAAACGACGATTTGTCCAGGCGCATTAAAGTTCGCAACCTGAGCGTCGGTCCCAGCTTTTTTAATTGCTGCTTGGACCTCTGCGAGCTCCTTGCCAAGGATTGCAACCATCTTTCCGTGCCCCTGAGGCACGGCCTCTTGCATATATCTCCCTCTCTTATGAACAAGCTGGACTGCATCCGCAAATGTGAGAGCTTCTGCTGCTACGAGTGCTGAGTACTCGCCGAGGCTATGTCCTGCGGCGACGACAACGGGCGTTTCACTATCGTGATTGCGGAAGAGTCGGTATGCGATAGTGCTCGCGGTGAGGATCGCGGGCTGGGCCTTATCTGTGGCAGTGAGCGCCTCAATCGGGCCTTCAAAACACAACTTTGAGAGGCTAAACCCAAGGGCCGCATCGGCCTCTGCAAAGAGTTCGCGGGCTATCTCGGAGGAGTCAGAAAATGCTTTTCCCATTCCTACCGCTTGCGATCCCTGACCTGGGAAAAGAGCAAAAATCCGATTCATATGATCTTCTACGAATATCTCTCATCCCATAAGTGCCACCTGATGTGAGGATGCTTCCTCGAGCCGTCACTGTGAGCTTCAAAACCAGAGCTGAAGGCTCGTGAGCATGGCAAAAAATGGACTTTGAGAGGGTGGGTTGTCCAAAAAAGAGAGAAAGAATAGGAGAACTCCCCGGGTGTTACAAGGGGTTCCCGGATTCTCTCTCTTGATAGGGTTTTGAAAGCTTTGGCAACGAAATCCAGCTCAAGAGTGAATCCACATAAGTCGATGATATTAAAGACGACGCTCGTGTGTGGGATGCCAAAATTTGCTGATTGAGAGTCCCGGAAATCATACGGTTAGAGCGCCGAAAGGAGATTGTCACTTGCCGGTCGAAAGCAATCCATCAGCGAGTATCTTGGTCGTGGATGACAATCCGCTGATCACGAACGTACTCACAAGCCTTCTCCAGTCGCAGAACTACGAAGTTACTTGTTGCAAGAATGGTGAAGAGGCCCTGACAGCTCTTGGGGATTCGCCAGTTGATGTGATTATTTGTGATGTCATGATGCCGGTTCTTGATGGGTATGGGCTGCATGAGAAGGTTCGAGCAGTTCCAGAGCTCTCGCATATTCCTTTTGTTTTCCTAACGGCGCTCTCTGATGAAAAGGAAGTCCTGAGAGGGAGAGAGGCGGGGGCCGATGATTACGTTGTAAAACCTTTTGAACCGCGGCAGCTCTTGTCTCTGGTAAAGGGAAAAATTGTTCGTTCGCGGCAGCTTCAAAATCACTCACAAGAGCAAAACGAACAGTTCCGCAAGCGAATTATTCATACGCTCTCGCATGAGTTTCGAACCCCTCTCGTTGCAATTAATACGGGGACCGAGCTCCTCATCGAACAAAAATCCGCTCTTGGGGAAGATAAGACAAAGAGTCTGCTTGAAGCTATCCAGCGTGGAGGTCTCCGTCTTGAACGCCTCGTAAACGATTTCATGCTGATGCAACAGATTGAAGCAGGGGTCGCAGATCGTCTATTTGAATCGCGAGCCGACAAAAAGAGCGTCTCTGAACTTGCTCGCTCTTTTGTTGAGTCGGTTGAGTCAAGCTACAAAGAGGAGGGCTTCACGTTCACTCTTGCGGATAGAGGAGACGCGGCAGAGGCGAAGATCTATTCGCCACAGATTCAGGATATCCTCAAGCGATTTGTAGAAAACGCCGTAAAATTTTCGGGACAGAAAAAGAGAATCGAGATTGAAGTAAGCGCATCTCCTTCGGAAGTGATGATCGAGGTTCGGGACTCTGGGATCGGTATGAACACACGAAAAGTGTGGGAGGCTATAGAAGCCTTTAATCAGCTTGGTCGCGAAAAACTCGAACAACAGGGCGGTGGTCTTGGCCTTGCACTTGCGGATAGATACGCTCGAATCAACGGCGGCAGAATCGAGCTTCAGAACCGAAAACCAAAGGGAGCGATCGCTCGTCTGATCCTTCCCCGCGTGACAGCGTAACTCATGGCCCTTACACTGATGAGCAACTGAACCTTCCATTGTCAAAAGGAGATAGCCACGTTATCGTCTTGAAAAGGTGGCTCTGTGCTTCGCGCCTGTGGGAAAGAGGAGTAAACAAGAGAGCGCTCCTTGATTTGTTCAGGGGTGCCGTAGTTTGTTTCAATGTAGTTTTTGAGGATCTCAGGGGTTGACTCTTTGGATTCTCCTCCCC
Source organism: Bdellovibrionales bacterium (assembly GCA_020434565.1). Lineage (GTDB taxonomy): Bacteria > Bdellovibrionota_C > UBA2361 > UBA2361 > RFPC01 > JAGRAO01. The sequence continues at coordinate 7,739 of JAGRAO010000108.1, read as the reverse complement.
CAGAGAGAAAACTTTTTTCAATGCCTTTACTATGAAACAATTTATTCGAAATGCACTCTTGTGTTCGTTGCTCCTCTTTCTTCCGGTCTTTGGTGTTCAAGCCGACGAGAATCAATCTCCATTTGTAGGATCTGCTCCATTAGAGAAGCTCAAAGCATCAGTAAAAAAGTTTACACTTGCGAATGGATTGCGGGTGATTATTTATCCGCGCAAGGTGGCTCCTGTCTTTTCGGCCTATATCGGTATTCGAGTTGGCGGAGTGAACGAGGTTATCGGCAATACCGGGATCTCGCACCTTCTTGAGCATATGGCGTTTAAAGGTACTCCGTATGTTGGAACGAAAGACTACGCTCGTGAGAAGCCGCTTCTTGAGGAGCTCGATCGATATCTTGAAGGAAAGCGCGTTTCGGATCTGTCGGAGGAGGACCGTGCTCGAGTTGGTGAGATTTATGAAGAGCTGAGTACCATCTGGGTAAGTGATGAATTTACTTCTCGATATCGGCGGAGAGGCGGGGCAGGGCTGAATGCCACAACTGCTAAGGAAATGACGAGCTTTTTTGTGAGCTTTCCCCGTTCATCATTTGAATTTTGGTGCCTTATGGAGTCCGAACGTCTCCTTCGGCCAATCATGCGCCAGTTTTACAAAGAGCGTGACGTGGTGATGGAAGAACGTCGAATGCGATATGAAGATGATCCCTCAGGAAAACTGTATGAGATGATCCTTGGTCAGGTGTACCTCTCTCACTCCTATAGAAATCCTGTTATCGGATACGCCTCGGACATTATGAAGCTCTCTCGGCTCGGGACCAAGGAGTTCCATGATCAATACTATGTGCCATCGAACATTGTCGTCAGTCTCGTGGGAGATATTGATCCCGATCGTGATATGGATCTCATCGAACGATACTTTGGAAGGCTCACACCTGGAGTCGCTCCTGCGCAACCTACAGCGGTAGAGCCACCCCAAGAGGGCGAGCGAAGGCTTGTGCTCGAGCACCCATCAGAACCGCAGCTTTACGTCGCCTATCGGAAAGCGCAGTTCCCCGATCCAGACGACGCAAAAATCTCAGTCATGCTTGAAATTCTTGGTGGGAGCAATGTCGCGCCACTGTACAAATCTCTCGTTGAACAGAAGAAACTCGCTACCTCAATTGATTACTTTGAAGCTCCAGGAGTGGCCTATCCGAACTTGGTCTTTTTTGCCTCGGCTCCTCGGAAGCCGCATACGAATGAGGACCTGCTGAGGGCATTTGATGAAGTTCTCGCAAAATTCATGAAACACCCGCCTACCGAGAAAGATGTTTCGGTGGCAAAGAGGCGAATGTTGATGCAGTACCTTACGAAACTCGATAGCAACATGGGTCTTGCTGAGGATTTTACTTCGTCTGAATTGATCCATGGTGATTGGAAAGTTCTCTTCGAGTGGTACGACCAGGTGATGAAAGTCACGCCAGAAGATGTTCTCGCGGTGGCGCGAAGATACCTGGTTCCTCGGGGAAGAACGGTGGCGACGATTGAGACCGTTGCTTCTGGGGAGGGTGTGAGATGAAGAGTTTAAACGGACGCTCTCTTGTTTTTCGCTGTTGCGCTTTGCTCTTCGTCTTGCTTGGTATGCTCCTGGTTGCTGGATGTGCCGGAAAGACGAGTTCGCTCCCTGTTCGGCCGGAGGAGCTTCCATATGAGTCAGTGAAGTACGATCCTCCGACCCCTCTGGAGTGGAAGCTTGAAAACGGCTTAACGGTGCTCTTTCTTCAAGACTCAGAGCTTCCACTCGTTTCGGGCTCTCTGTTTATTCCCGGAGGCTCGTATTGGGAGGAGAAACTTGGGGTTGCTTCAGTCATGGGCTCTCAGATGAGAGCCGGCGGAGCGGGTCAACTATCGCCTCAGCAGCTCGACGAAACCCTTGTTGAGATGGCCGCAGGGATCTCATCAGGTTTTGGGGATGAGTACGGCACCTTTGGCTTTGGTTGCCTCAGTGCGGACATCGATCGACTGTTTCCACTTTTTGCCGATGTGCTCTTGCGTCCCCGTTTTGACGATGGGCGACTCGAGTTATGGAGAGGACAAGCGCTCGAATCTATTCGCCGCCGCAAAGATGATCCGAATACAGTCGTGTCCGTGAGTATGAGTGAGATCCTCTTTGGAGATAACGTTTACGGTCGAGTTTCAGATATTCGAGATGTTGCCTCAATTGATCGGCTTGATTTGCTCAGGGCACATAGGGAGTTTGTTCGGCCAAACGGTGCATATCTTGTGCTTTCAGGAGATCTCACTCGAGCGAAGGCCGAAGCTCTTGTTTCCAAATATCTTGGTGAGTGGTCTCCACGAGAGAGTGAGCTTGGTCCCCCGCCGCAATTCACCTATACACCTTCACCCGGAATTTATTTTATTGAAAAACCCCTCCAGCAAGCAAATATCCTCGTGAGCGAGCTAGGCCCGACTCGGCATTCACCTGATCGATATGATATCGAGGTGTTTAACCAAATATTCGGCACTGCTGGGTTTGATTCGCGCTTAATGCAGAGAGTTCGAACTCAACTAGGGCTTGTGTATGGAATCTACGGCGGAATAAGTGCGGGACGAGTCGTCGGACAGAATTATATCGGGATGCAGACAAAGAGCGAGAGCGCCGGACTTGCTCTCGGTGAATCTCTTCGCATATTGCAGGGGTTACAGGAGGAGCCAGCTCGTGAAGAAGAGCTCGCTATCGTAAAGCAGGCAGCTCAAAGTGCGTTCGTCTTTAAGTTTGCTTCCACGGAGCAGGTCGTTCGGCGACAGGCCCTTCTTCGGCTGCTCGAGTATCCCGAAGATTTTGATCAGACCTTTCTTGATCGTATTTTCGCGGTCAACCAGGCTGGAGTTGAGCGGGTAGCCAACACAAGGTGGGACCTCTCTCAGCTCGTAATTGTGGTTGTCGGAGACAAAACGGCATTTGAGAGTGTCGCAAGGCTGGTGGCAGACCCCGAAAGCGTACTTCACGGATATCCATTCCGTACGGTACAGTTTGAAAATCGGGTCAAGCTGTCCTGAGGTGAGTCCCAGGCAATCATCCCTTGCTTGAATAGGTGTTAGGCCGGGCATTGGTCAAGTTTGCCAGATGGGTGGGTAGGTAACTGGTGAGGAGCGTGAAGTGAGTTGTCGTCAGACCGAGCTGTTTCCCTTGCAATTCAGATGTTCTCTCTTGCTCGTCGTGGGAGTGCTGCTGGTTGGCGGTTGTGTTGGACCACAGCCTGGGCCTGATAAGCAAGCCGAAGGGATGTTTCGTGGTGCGGCGCTCGGAGCCGGAGCCGGCGCTGTTTACGGTGCTCAGATAACAGCAGGCACCGGACCGGGAGCAGCAGCGGGAGCTGGACTTGGCGCGGTTGCTGGTGCTGTTCGAGGTTTTTTCCAAGATCAGGCCGAGGAGGATCTCCTTCGTCTCGCAGCGTCGTCTCAACGCGAACGAGAAGTCGCCTATGCGCATGAGATTCTGGCTGAACATTTTCGTCGTCGTGCAGAGCTTCATCCAACAAGAGATATCTTTCCTGCGGATCTCTTTTTTGCTGGCGATGAGTTTACCCTCCGACCAGGAGCGGATGCTCTCGTGAGAGAAATGGTGAAGCTGAACAAAAACAGAATGCCGTGGTCGCGGCTCGTTATCGCTTCATATGTAAAAGGCGATGAGCCTCAGAGTGAAGATCTCTCCGTATCCTCAAAATCGTATTCGTATCAGTTGGCGTTCCGGCGAGCTTCAGCTCTTGGCAATGCGTTTGTAAAATACGGTATAGAGCCGCGTCGGATTGAGGGGAGAGTGGTGATCGTCGATGAGCCGGTAGTTGTTGATCCGAACGACCGGCCCGATAGGTTTAACCAAGCTGTGGAGCTTATCGCGGCGGATCGATAGGAGAGAGGTGCTCATGGGATACTGCTTGTTGCTCGAGGCGGATCGATCAATTGTTCGTGATGTCCAGACTAGTCTCAAGCTCATCGATCTTGATGTAAAGGTAGCAAAGTCAGTCGACGCTGCAAAAGGAATTGTCCTCGATGGAGAGCCTCCTAGGTTGGTGTTCGTTCGACCTGCGCTGCCGGATGATGAGCAAGCTGGAGTAAAGCTCGCTCAAAATATCAAGATTCACCCTCTCTTGAGAAGCTGCCCAGTTGTGCTTCTCCGGCACAAAGAGGAGATGGCTCACCTCAATTCGCTCCCAAAGAATTTTGATGCCGAGCTTTTTCTCCCTGTGGCTTTCCCGTCGTTCACAAAGGAAGTTCGAAGTCTTATTGAGCACTTTCGAGAGAATCCGATACCTCAAGCAACTGAAGCCGAACAGTTGTCGATGGCCTCTTCAGCGATAGAGCCAAGAGGCTCAGCAGGCGGATCGAGGGAATCCTCAGCTGGGGGATTCGCTGATGAGCAGTCCGAAGATGTGGCGGCTCAGCTATCAGGTGGAGCTCCTGGCGGTGAAGTGGATACTCCAACGCCCAATATGTTTCTCTCTCGGCGCTTAATGATCGCATATGGAATTCATATTGCGGTCCTCGATCGTCTCCGTCAAAGCAGTGAATTTGCGACAGCCCCCCTCGAGGAGCTACCGGCGATAGTTCAGAGAGTCACTGACGCGGTGGTGAGCGACTTTGATGCTGAGAAGCTCTGATTTTCTCTTTCTCGTGAAAACAGTACTGGAGTCTCCACATCTCAAACTTGTAGGGAGAAGGATACATGGCGCTGTGACTCCACTATTTGTGGGAGAAGGGGAAGTAAGGTATCGTTTTTTTGAAGATTTATACCCTCATGAGGACGTTATGAAAGAGACAACGAGGACTGGCCAAAAGAAATCTCCGCGTTCAAACGCGAGAAATGCTTCCCGCGGGAATACTGTCTCCGAGAGGAGCATCTCCTTTGATAAAGGGGATGCTGGAAAGGCAAAAAGGGGAGCCAATAATCAGGATGACCAGGCGGCAAATGCTGGAACACTTGAGATCTCAACGAGCGCTGAGCTAAAGCAGTACCTCCTTTCGATTCGAGATAAGATGGCTGATGGCTCCGCCCCTGCGATTTACTGTTTGAGCGCCATGAACAATGTCATGAGCCATCAACGGATTTATGAACTTCTTGATAAAGAGTGTAAGGAGCTTGCGCGCGATATCTGGCTCCGTATTAAGCAGGCTGGAGTTCAGCTTAAAAATCCGCCACTTCTCTTCAGTCCAGAAGAGGAGGGAATGGGGGGCGGTGCCTAGGCCCACTAATTCTTGTTGAAATCTGTTGTTCTCGTGGGCCCAAAAAAAGGGGTTGTGATGATCCGTGTGCCTAGAGCGCAATTCCCAAAGAGGGGGCGCGATCACCTCCACGCCGCCCAAAACGAGAATCTTTTTCTGTTATCTTAAGAAGCAAAATTTTTGAGGAAGTGACGAGCGGTACTCGAATATTACATTGTGTCGTCGTCTTCGCTTAAGTTATCGATCGGCTGTCCATTGATTGCTTTTCGAAGAAGCTGGCTCGGCTTAAACTTTACGACCCGTCGCGCCCTGAGGATAATCGAATCTCCCGTCTGTGGATTTCTTCCCCGACGAGGCGGCTTATACTTCACTTCGTAAGAGCCGAAACCGGACAACATGACCTTTCCTTCCTTCTCGAGTGAGTCCTTGATGAGTTCAATGTAGTCTTCAACTATCTGAGCTGCTTTCTGCTTATCTACCGGAAGAGCAGCGTAAATTGCGTCAGCTAAGTCAGCTTTGGTGAGGCAGTATCTTGAATTGCCCATACATTCCACCTAATTGAAGAGTTCGTTTTCCTACAAAGAAAAGCTATAAGTTTTGATAACTTATGAACTATCTCTTTGCGTTCTAGCGTACTTATGTCGCTAAGACAAGTACTTAGAGTAAGAGGGATGAGAATTCTCGCTGAGTTGGTCCCACCACGACCAATTCCTCCCTCTCGCTCTTGAGCCTCACTTCTCACACCTTGATTCGGTGTGAGAACTTCGACTTTTCAGAGTGTTAGACGCTCCTTGGAGGAGCGGAGTTGTACGTATTTTTACCTTCCGAGAAAATATAAAATCGTTTGCTTTTTCGATGGTGAGGTTTTGATTCGTACTGGGACAAACTAGAGGGGGATCCGCAGGAGCTTGCGATAGCGGTGGTCGCACGGCATTCTCGGGGGCTCTGGGCCTCCTCAGTGTTCGACCAGAGGAGATTGTGAGAGGGAGAGTTTTTTGGGAGACGAGGATATCAAGGAAACAACCGCAAAGGGAGCGCTGGTCGACGAGGCCGATGTTGAGGAGGCGGATGGGTTTGAGGCAGAGCTTCAAAGGACTCTTCGTGAAACCGAGCAGGCCGTCCTTGATGTCGGGGTGCTCGCTGAAGACCCAGACCTTACCCGCTCATGGGTTCGAGCGCGCGAGATAGTGGAGGGGTTTAAGCCGGTTCCGTTTTTCATATGGCGACTGTCTCATTTCGTACTTGGAAAACCCGCCCATATTGGCGAAGTCTCCCAGGGGCTTGTGTTCGGGCTGCGGAGACTCCTCTTTGCTGCAGCAAGCGATCAAGCGCTTGGAGCTGGCGACAAAGTGAACAATGTCAGAAAAGCGCTGAACATCCTCAAGAGCGATGTCATCGCCGCAGTAGCGGTTATCCACGCTATTTGTCGACGCCTTTCGAACAAACCGCACGAAAGAATTTGGAAGCCGATCCTTGAAGATGCAATTTTGAGAGCGCGACTCGGTCTCGAACTTGGCAGGTGTTCTGATTCGTTCGGTGGTGGGCGAGGGATGCTCGCGGGGTTCTCGGGTCGGGCTGGGCTCGTTGTTCTCATCGCAACCAGCGAGATAGAGGAAGCGCGAAAAGCGCTTGAAATGCTCGCGACTGGTGCTCAGATTCGCGACGTGGGGAGAGCAGTCTTTTCGTGTGATCCGTTGCAGGTGAGTGCCATGATGCTCTCTGCGGCTGGTTGCGGGAGGGATGCTGCGTTCGGAACCGTAAGTTATGGAACGGAGTCCGTTGCTGAAGACATCGACAACGAAGAACAACTTCGGTGGTTTGCTGCTTTTTCAATTATTGAGCAGCTGCGAGTAAATGCTCTTTCGGATGTTCCTCAACAGTTGTGGGATGCGCTCGAGATCGGAACCGGAGACCAAGAACGGCTCGCAGAGGTCGCCAAGAAAACGTTGAGAAGAGGACACGGATGGGGATGGCTCCTCGGGTGATGTGTCCAAGGTACAACTCTCATTCGGGCCCCAAGCTTACTGAACATCATCTTGCTCTTCGAACCATTCCCGACAATCTGCCTCGGAAATATCAATTCGTTTTGAGGTGAGACACAGGGTGATGTCTTCGCTAGTTGTAAACTGTGGACACAACCTCTTCTGGTCCGAGTCGCATGAGCGGTAAACCTGCGCAAAATAGAGGCGCACTGGAAGTGCCCCCAAGATTCCATCTTTCGCTGACATCTGCTTCAAGTCTTCTTTTGTGTAATGAAAAGTGAGAAACCGGTGCTTTCCTTCCCGTATTCCACGCTGAAGAAGGGGGTACGTCACGAGAATTATCGTGAGGGGTATCAGGAAAAAGCCGAGCGCCCGGATAATGATTCTTGTTGGGTTCATAGGACTCCCGAAAGTCTAGCAATTCTCCCTTTTTCCCGGTAGCTGCTCGGTAAGAGATCCTTCGCCTGAGGACTTCTCCTTTCCAAGAGGGATTGAAACCCCTCCAAAAAAGTGTGGATATTACACATTTTAAGTTACCCGAGCGGAATTCTCTGAAATAACGGT
>JAGRAO010000107.1 GCA_020434565.1 Bdellovibrionales bacterium | reverse complement strand
GATCGTGAGTGGGCTCGCTCCAAATAGTACACCCAAACCAGACGAAAGTCGCTTGTCGCTTTCTTTCTCGCAGGTGCAGCTTCCTCAACATGTCGTAGAGGTTGCTACGGTTGCTGACGGAATGAATGCGCTCCTTTTGAGCGCGGTGAATGGAGCACTTGTGCGTTCCGATGCGAGGGCCAATCCGATTACCAGTCTGGAATTAGCGATGAAACTTCGTGGAAGAGAGTTCTTTCTTGAAGGAGCCGAGAAAGATCTGAGAGGCCTCAAAGAAATATTGGCAGATTCTCTGAGCATTTCAGAAGCAAGCGAACCACAAGCCTGGGCTCAACTTGGCGAATGGGTCAGTGATATGAAGGATTTGGCTTATGCCGTTTTTGAGCACGCACTTCCGACCGGAAGGGGTTTCGGACTCCTCACAAATTCGAGAAGAGGTCTTCAGTTTCACACCGATGAGGGTCTCTTTGTAGGGTTGGTTGCATATCGGGGACCCGGCACAGAATTTATAGCGAATAGGGACGTTGTTGGGGGACGAAACGGCAAGGTCTATCAGAGAGAAGGGGCTTCATTCTTTCAGGCACAAAATAACGAGATCCTGCTCTCCCGAGGGAGGCTTATGATCCCTGGCTTTACTGATGGACTTGTTCACCGAGCTCCCTCAGCACCGGGGCCTGAGAGGTTGATTTTTTTTGCTTATGGATTGCCTGATTCGAGTAAGCTGCAGCGTCCCGACGCTCCATCGATCATCACTTAGCACTATCCTCTCCTGCAGGAATCTTATGTCTTGGACCTTTCGCAGCGTGTAACAACAGAGCAATTTACTCTGAGAGATGGCTTCTAGAAAGACTGATGAAAAACTTGATCTGCGAGCTGGGAAATAACAGCATCCAAATCAGCACCTTGGACAGTGATGTTTGAAATGAGCCCAGAACGGGAAGTAAAACGTATACTGTGAAGGTTCTCAACGAACGAGTGACTTATAATGAATTCGACCTCAGAGCGGTTGTCTATGAGAAATGGACTCTCTGAAAAGAGCGAAGCTTCAATGTCTCCAGACGATGAAAGATTTACGGGGAGCTTTAATCCGTAGTCCGGGAGAGCTGCTCGAGAGAGTTGGAACGCTGCATATGCAAGCTGTCGGTAGAGATCGCTCGTCGGATCGGCAAGAGATAATCGTAAGAGCAGCGCGTGTAGTTGAAGAGCATTGTCGTACGGATGGCGAGTCTCCCGGATAACTTTATCGAGGAGTTCGAGCGCTTTTTGTGCCTTTCCTCGGTAAAGATACGCCTCGGCGAGGTAGGCTGTATAGTATAGCGAAGCTTCTGGACGGTCGTCTTCTTTGTCTTCCAGGTGGAGCCGTTCTTCGAGAATTTGAAGAGGAATATCTTTCAAAATTGTTCCGAGGGCAGGATATTCGAGCATGCTATCGGTATTTCGAACGTACAGATCTTCTCCAAAGTGGAGATCTTCGAGGAGTACCTGTTTAGCTCGTCGCGCAAACCACCACGAGCGGATCCGAAGAGTTATTCGCCTTTCAACAAGAGTGAACCAGTCTATCCAAGACTGGGTGTGAACGAGTTCGAGGCGTTCGCTTGCTCGTTTCAGAGCGAGCGCGAGCGAAGAAAGTACGGCGGCCTTGAGGTCGTCCTCACTTGTTCCGATTTTTCCGAACCACTGCCTGCGCTTGAAGGCTTCTTCAAGATGAGAGATCCCCTCTTCATGGTCTCCACTTTGAATGGCGATTCGTCCACGAATGAGATGCACAAGCGCCCGATGTTCTTCTCCGTTTCTAAGAGGGTATTGAGCCACACACGATTCGAAATTATCCATTGTTCGCGAGGCATCTCGAAATTTGAGCTGCTCGAGCTGCACTGTTGCCAGGTTCAGCGCGGGTAAAACGTGCTCGCATCCGTCGGGAAGGCTGGTTGCCTTCATCCAAGATTTTTCGGCATCTCTTTCGGAGAAGATTTCTCGGTAGACCTCACCTGAATTGTTGAGGGGCGTGGCGGGTTGCCCAAACTTTCCGAGACTATATTCGTAGGCCAGGGCCTTCTTAAAGACGGCAAGAGAGACTTCGCGTTCGCCGCTCATAGAGTAAAGAATCCCCAGTATATTGAGCGTTCTCCCGGGTTCGGCATCCATGAGGAGCCCCTTCTGAGCCTCTACGATAGCTTCTTTGATCCGCCCGAGCTTCATCAAAATCCAGGCTCTCGAGCCTGGATACCATGAGAGGTAATAGTCATAGGATGCAAATTCATCGAGAGCATCGAGTGCACCTTGATAGTTATCAAGGTTCAAGCGGATCTGAGAGAGGAGATTGAGGTTATGAGCATGGCGAGACTTGAGGTCGAGTGCCTCGTAGGGAGGGGGCCCGTTCTGTTTCTCAAACAGCTGCATCGCTCGTTTGAGGTGTTTGAGAGCGAGTCTAAAGTGACCGACGTGAACCAGGTAATATCCAGCGAGGAGCGAATGGGCCTCTGAATTTTCAGGATCCTTCTTGAGGGCTTGATAGAGTTTCGTCCGAGCGTCGAGTGGCCGCTCATCCTGCAGGAGGACCTGTGCCTCAAGAAGAAGTTCTTCAGGTGTTTTCTGTGAATCATCCTCTTCGATAGCTGGTCCAAGGGGATCTGAGAGAAGATCCCCGTAGTCACAATACGAGCGCTGAGCAAAGCAAGTGCAACAAACAAGGAAGATGAACAGATAGACGTGCCGCTTCACTTGAGGTTCCCCGTGATGAATCGAAAAGCTGTCAGAGGGTTGAGAAAACCGAGTGCTCGCTTCCACCATTCGACTGATTTGAGGTTTTCAGTATCACTTCGGTAAGCCACAAGGGCTTGGTCGGAGAGGCTCGTCGAAAAAGCCTGTGCATATTTGCTGGTCGTCATAGGAGCATGCAGCGATAAACTCTCTAGGTGAAGTTGCTTTTGGACACGGAGAAAAAATTCCCGTGGAGTCTCTGAGTAGTTCCGAAGGAAGCCGAGATCGCCAAGAGAAGAGAGAAGCGAGCGATACAGCCGTTCAATCCTTTTTTCGGGGCTTGCTGGCAAGATCCAACTAAATCGCAAATAGAGTTTTGTCAAAGTGAGAAGTGACAACATCGCAAGCAACATGACAACCAAGGTGGACCCAATTGGGAGCCTTGCAGAGGATGATTCGGAAACCATGACTTCATCGCCGAGAAGGTCCTCAGGGAAGAGTTCCTTATCCGGTCCAACAAGGCCCATGAGTTCTTCAAGCAGCGAAAAGTCCATATCGGAATCAGCGTGATTTTCTACTTGTTCGGGCTGCGTATCAAACGGGACCCACCCCTTTCCTTCGAAGTATGCCTCTGCCCAAGCGTGACGATCGCTCATTCGGAGGAGGATATGGCCATCTTTTGAGTCGCTCAGATCGGTTAGGTAACCGGTGCCAATTCTTGACGGGATTCCCAAGGCACGGAGCATGTAAACCGTAGCGTGAGCGAAGTGCACGCAATAGCCACGCATATCGCCAAATAAAAAAGGTGCTACTGGATCTCCGCCAGGATCCACTTCGTGATTTGGAGTGAGTGTGTATATTGCGTTCGCTGAGAGCCACTCTGTAAGCGCAAATGCCTGTTCGGCTGGATCGACAATTCCACGAGCAATCTCCTGGGCGAGGTTCCCATATCGCTCATCTGGATGTACGGCGAGGTAATGTTTCCTCTTTTCGGGACTCCAGCGAGGATCACCAGGTGTGCGAAGTCGGAGCGAGTCAAGCGAGAAAGCCGGAGCAATGGAGTACGCTTTGTAGGCCGCTGAAAAGCGATCTGGAGCGGGATTCTGCAATTGAACGATGGAGAGCGGATAGTCGATCGCAAAGGCAGTATCATGTGAACTCAAGAGATACACAGAGTGAGTAACCGGTACTCGCTCGAGAAGGGAGATGTCTTCTTCTCCCTGAAACCGCTCAGTCGGGCCCGTATAAGTAATGTCGTCATCGTAGGCTTTTCCAGCCGCTACCAGTTCGTTTCCCTCGAGTTGAGAAAGTGCTCCCTCTCTAAGGTACAGCATTGGCGAGGTAGGATTCTCTCGATAATCTCCATCAAGCCGAACAAGAGCCGATGGTTGATTGTTTGACCCGAGCGCAGAGTGAAATCCGAGAGGCGATTTTCCGATCGCTTCGTCTGAATTTTGAAACTGAGCAACACCGTTAGCAGTCTGCGAGAGCACGGCGTCGTAGTACGAGTGGTACACTTGGCGAGATACTATGGCGAGAAGAGCGAGAAGAGCTACGACCACGAGTGTCCCGAGAACATAGCGCGGTGCTCGGTTTGGATAGTGGAATATTCGAATTCCCTCGCGATCTATCCTCGGTCGGGACGGAACAGTGGTTGAAAAGAGGTAAAATCCGATAACGAACGTGAGCGCTGTTCCAGAAAGAATCAGCATAGAAAAATTGTCTAATCCAAATCGCCAGGCGAGATCCGAAATCACTCGTGGTGCTTCGGAAAAATTGAAATCACGATGTCCAGAGAGAAAATAGACCGCACCAATGGCGATGACCAAGCATTCCAAAGTGACAAAATGAAATGATCTCCAAAAGAGCATTCCAAAAAAAAAGGCTAACGCCAGAATCCAAAAAACTGCTTCGAAGTGAAGTCCGTAAGCGACAAAAAGAGAAAGGGCCTTCCTTTCTTCAGGAACAAGATATCCAGCAACAAAAAAAACTAACTCAAAGAGCCCGTACAAAATCGCAAGGTAAAAGAGGCTTCGTCTCACGGTGATATTTCGAAACGCTTGAATCGAACCAGCAAGAGTTCCGATCCAGAGCGCAAGACTAAGAGAAGTGAGGCTCGTGCCAATCGGGTGAAGGCTTGAGATTGCGGCAAGCGCGAGACAGAGAATCAGAGACCGAACCAGCCACACAAAGTGGAAAGAAGTCTTTTTCAGATAGGCTTGTGAGGGCACCGAGAATTCGTATCGAGGGTCTGAAATGAAAGCTTCGGTCATGTGTTACGAATGTTTACACAAGCACTCACTACCATCGAGCGCTTGCAGATTCTGTGAGTATAAATCCCCATCCATTTCTTGCACAAATAGCTGCAAAATCGCTCTGCATGCTAGGTGAAAATTCGGCGTTTGGGGAGAGTTCCGTTTTTTTAGTTTGGTCTGCGGCGGCTTGTTTCCAGGTGATAATGAAGTAGGGCCGCGCCCCCCCCTGGCTGAGTTTCTGGCCGATGCTTAATAGGTAGCTTGAGCCTAAGGAGTTCCCCACGAGCTTGTTCGGAGCAAAGATGACTACTCGATTTGGGTCGGCTGAGGCCGATCTCGAAGTTTGGCGTTCCGACAGTCGAGAAATTTCAGCGAGAGACTTCGCGACCGACAGGTGCCCCGAAGCCCAGACGCTTTCAATGAGATACTCTTCGAGTTTTTCAGCGCTGTTTGCGATCGGAACTGCCGTCGATAATCCGTCACACGCAGCCCACAATCGAATCTGTTCGCGTTCGAGTTGACGAGCATACGCTATCGCGGTCCCTGCAAGATCGTCGTCGTACTCGTCGGCGACGACATACAGTAACAGGTCGCCCTCAGGCATCAGGGCTCTCTCCGGATGTCGGGAGATAAGCTCTCCTGTCTTCGCATAGACTTTCCAGAGAATTCGTTTCATTCCGTCTGACGGGTGGTAGCGTTTCAAGTCAAAGGGATCGCCTTTTCGCTCAGCGATTTCGCTTTGAACATCTCCACTCTGCATTTCAGAGCTCATAATTGGAATGTCAACTTGGGAGATCGCAGGTGGATGGCATACGAATCGGGAGGTGTCCTCGGGCGCCAACGCAACATCCCAAGAAAAACGAGAGAGGCCCAGCTGGTCTTCGAGGCGAATTCTGTAGCCAATCAAGTTCCACACTCCTCGATGTGGAAAGCGGAGATTCTGCAGAAGAAAGCGCTGAGAGGCGATAGAGCCTGAAATCTGAAACACGTTCGCTTCGAGCGGATGGTCAAAGATGAGCGAAATTTTTAGGACGTAGAAAGGAGGAAGGAGACCGTCCCCAACTGCGAGTGAAACGGTGACATCCTCATGCGCAAAAAAATCACCTCCTACGAGACTGCCTGAAGCTTTCTTTGGCTTATGGAATACACGGATAGTGATCGTTCGACGCACGAGAAACCCGAACAGCAGAGTCGTCGCCGAGTTCACCACGAGCAACGAGAGGAGGGAAAAACCGAGGACCGCAGCTATGAGATCTGAGTGCTTTGGTACCGGTCCGCTCAGGAGAAAAAGGGTGAAGGCAAGCAGGCAGAGCCCCCGAAAACGGACGAGGCCTATAAGATGGATAGGATGTAAAGAGGATTCTTCCCTTAACGAGTCGACTCTCGGACCAAGGTCATTCTGCGCCGCGCCAAAATTGGATGACTTGCCGGTTGAATGTTCACGAGCGATGTTGGTGCTTTCCATATGAACCGAGAATCAGGGATTCGCAAACCTGCTATCCGCTCACGAGTCGTGTCTTCAAAAATTGAAGAACGCAATGAAGTTCAGATTATCATCGCAGACTTCAATTTGCGAAACCCCGGAAGCCAGTCTCGGCAGACCATCACCAGCCAGAGAACGCACGCTCCTACAGGGTAAGGAGATTGTTTCGAATCGCATAGCGAATGAGGTCAGCGGTTGAGCCAAAGCCAAGCTTCTTAATAACCCGAGCGCGATGGGTCTCAACAGTTCGGGGACTGATAAATAGTTTTTTTGCGATGACTCGATTGGGCATTCCGTCAGCAAGCAAATAAAAAACTTCTCTCTCTCTCTTGCTCAGCTTCGCAAGAGGATCGTGTACTTCGTCTTTCGAGCGGGGATCGATGGCCCCATTGGTTCGCACTTCAGAAGGGAGGTGATGATACCCTTCAGGGAGGTACATCTTTCCAGCCCGAACGATTGAGAGTGCCCGAAGGAACTCGTCGGGAGAAGAATTCTTAAAGACGTAGGCATCAGCTCCAGCAGAGAGAGTCTGCCGAACCGTTGCTTCATCTTCGAACATGGTAAGAACGACAATATGGGTGTTGAGTTGAAGCTCTTGGATCTCATAGATCGCTTCGAGACCACTTTTACCAGGGAGACCAAGATCGAGAATCAGGAGGTCGGGCCTCTGTTGTTGAACCGCGCTCACCGTAGCCTCGACAGTTGAACACTCCGCAATCACTCGGTACTCACCAGTATTCTCGAGAATCGTCTTGATGGCGTGGCGAACGATAGTGTGGTCATCCGCGAGCACAACACTCAATTTGTTCCCTTGTTGATCCATATGCCTTTTGCTTCCTCAATCGATCCCTAACTCATGAGCAGCTTGGTTCTCACGTGGGGGGTGCAAATATCCGTGAAAGTGTACATTTGGAAAACAGTACAAAATCCTTCGGACGGGTGAGTCATTCTTCTGACTTCTCGTCCAATAGCAAACTCCTAGCACTATATAAGGGTTTCCCGTATAATTAAAGTGCTCTCTCTCGAGTGGGGAGTCGGAGGTTCTATCTTGAGTAAGAGGTTCAAATAACACCGTTTTTATTCCCTCCCGAAAAACCAGATCGGCCGATTTTTTGAGAGAGCTGTTGTCAGTCTTTAAAGGGCTAAAACCACCCGATGCGAGCACGACGCAAGGCGCTGAGTAGTGGTAAGCTACAGAGTCATGAAGCTTGTAACGAAGAAATACGGAAATCGTGAAGCAATTCGAGAGCGGTGGTATAGACGGCGGTTTCTCGCACCGAATCTCGTTACGCTCGGAAACCTCTTTTGCGGTTTCCTTGGAATAATTTATGCGTCGTCGTTTCGCTACGAGAAAGCAGCGATTGCGGTAGGAATTGCCATACTCCTCGACGGACTCGACGGAAGAGTCGCTCGTCGTTTGAACGCAACTTCCAAATTTGGAGTGGAGTTCGATTCCTTTTCAGACTTCCTCTCTTTTGGCTTGGCTCCAGCTTTCCTCTTGTATCACTGGGGGCTCGTTTCGATTGCTGATGAGTTTGGTGTCTTCGTTACTTTTCTCTATGCTATTTGTGCCGCCACTCGTCTCGCTCGCTTCAATGTTTCAGATGATAATCCAAAAGCATTTACTGGTTTGCCGACTCCGGGAGCGGCCGGACTTATTGCAGCAGTCGTCTTCGTTTTTCCACAGACGTTTAATTCTGAGATTACAAGCGTGGTGGCTTCGGTGCTTGCCGTCTCTCTTGGTGGATTGATGGTTTCACGACTCCGATTCTTGAGCCTCAAGAAATTTCAGTTGAGCGACATGCCGCTCCCTGCAACCGTTCTCATTGGTGGTTTCATAGCCCTTACCTGGTATCATCCGCGTCCGGCGCTTCTCTCTTTAGCGTTGTTGTATGTTTGTAGCGGTCCGCTCGGAGTGCTTTATCGATGGCTCTACCGAAAGTCCGATTCCGAAAAAGCCGAGCCCGGAGAGAATCGCGGAACGAAATCAAGCAAAGCATAGAGCTTCGAGCTAGAAAGTCGCAGCTGGAGCTATTCCATCAATCGCGTTTTTTGCTTCTCCTATGCGAAGTTGGCGTACGGCAATTGGAGTAACATTGAGCCAAACCCGCTCTGTCTCACTCTTACAAACCGGGAAAAGTTTTACGTAGTATCGACTAAGGTCGATCAATCGTTCTCTCCGTTCGCTTGGGCCAACATTTCTGCCGAGAGTTCGAAAACCGATGTATTCGTAAAAGGTGAGGATACATTCTTCTGTTCCTGCGGCAGCAAAATTTCGAAAGATTTCGTGAGTGAGGGAAACTGGAAAATTGAGAAACGGAAGTGAGCAAACGATGAAGTCAAACTTTCTGTCCAGTGTGAGGTCTTGGACAGCTCCCTCAAAAATATCGACTCGGTCCCTTTTCTCACGAAAATCAGCTTCATTTAGAAATCGTTTTTGGAGATGCTCAACAAACGAACTATTCAGCTCGCAGAGAAGGAGCGAATCACTCGGCCCAAGATGTTTGAGGATCTCCTTGGTAACCGACCCGGTTCCGGGGCCAACTTCGAGGATATTGAGAGGTTTTTTCTTAGATTGGGCAATTGGCTCGCACATCGCTTTGGCAGCCCATCGACTTGTGGCACACACGGAACCGACAGTTTCTTGCTGTTCGAGAAAGCCCTTAAAAAATAAAATCTTCTCTTTCATGTTCGTAATATTGTTATTGTCCTAAGCGAAGAATACGTAGATTGTCTCGTGAGAATTATCTTACTCATGGTAAAAGGGAGTCCGTCCACTCTTCGCGACGAGAAAGGAACCCTATGACGAAAAGCGTACAATCCCTAAAAGAGAGTGTTTTTTTCGAGCCAACGAGTGGCTTTAGTATAGACATCTCACATTGCGAGTCCATGCCCCAAGCCGTTTTAGAGGATTCCACCCTCATAGAGCAGTGTTTGGCAGAACTGAGATCTTTAGAATCCGGGGAGCTTGTCAATCAGGATGAAAAGCGGATGGTGGGGCACTACTGGCTTAGAAATCCATCGCTTTCCCCCTCTCCTGAAATTCGACGAGCTATAGAGGAGTCCCTTGATAGCCTGAAAGAATTTGCGGCGGACATCCTCTCTGGAGGCAGGTTTACCGATTTTTGCCTGGTCGGAATTGGAGGCTCTGCCCTTGGTCCTCAACTCATCGCGGATGCACTGGCGGGCCCTCGCCCCGCCTTACAGCCCCATTTTCTCGATAACACTGATCCAATAGGAATTCTCAAAGTTCTTGCTACTATCCCAGATCTTTCCAAAACCCTCTTTATAATTATTTCTAAATCCGGTGGCACGCCCGAGACAAGAAATGGGATGGAGATCCTTGTCACCCAGCTCGAGGCGCAGAACTTGAGCGTTTCCGACCGGCTTGTTGCGATTACCCAGCCAGACTCGCTTCTTTCGCGCCGAGCCCGTGATGAGCGATGGCTTGCCCAATTTCCCATTTGGGACTGGGTAGGCGGTCGAACGAGCATCTCATCAGCTGTTGGGATATTGCCTGCGCTTCTCAGCGGGATCGATGTCGACAGTTTCCTGGATGGGATGGCGTTTATGGATCACTTGACGAGAGCTGAAAGTTCTCGAGAGAACCCTGCGCTTATACTCGCCTCTGTTTGGCGTGCTATGCGGAATCACTCGATTCCGAAAGATATGGTGGTTCTTCCGTACCGAGATGAACTCCTCTTGATGAGTCGCTATCTGCAGCAGCTCGTGATGGAGAGTTTGGGGAAAGAGTTCACTCGAGAAGGAAAGAAGGTCGAAGAGGGGATCGCTGTCTACGGCAACAAAGGATCGACCGATCAGCACGCATATGTGCAACAGTTGCGAGACGGCCTGAGCAATTTCTTTGCAACTTTCATTGAAGTTTTGTCTGATTCAGCTGAGTGGATAACTCCAGAACGAGCGAGCACAGTGACCCGCGTGCTCGTCGACAGAGAGAACACTTCGGGAGAGTATCTCTCTGGATTTCTGCACGGTACCCGTCAGGCTCTCTTAGAAAAGGGTCGTCCGAATGTTTTACTGACGATCCCAGCGTTGAATCCCTATACTTTTGGAATGCTGCTTGCGCTCTTTGAGCGAGCAGTTACCTTTTATGGATCGATGGCAAAAATAAATGCGTACCACCAACCTGGTGTCGAAGCTGGGAAAAGGGCCGCCTCTGCTCAATTAGAGCTTAAGAAGCAAGTGTTAGAAGTTTTGCGGTCGGCGGGAGAAGCCCTGTCACTTTTTGAGGTGCATCAAGGCTTAATCTCTTCGGATGTGGGATCGATTCTTGCCCGACTGAGGAAGCTCGAAGCGGATGGTCAGATTGTATCGGATCAAAATCCATCTCTGTTCGAGAGAAAATATCGCATCGAGATTAACTGAAATTTACCCGGCCTTTCCTCCTCCGCATAAGGAAGATGCTTAGCATAGAAGCCGATAAAAAGGAGGATCCATGCCATTTATGACCTTTTCTCTTGTGTTGGAGATCGGGCGTACTTGCTGCAAACGAAGCCCTTCCCTTTCTCGTCATAGTTCTTGTTCGAAATCACTCGAGCAGGAAAGAGGAGCAGGACGAGGATGACGAAAGGAAAAGGTCCCGCTCATCACATGCAATCCGCTGCCATCTATGGCCGCTGAGCGAGTTGATACAGCAGCCGGGCAACGCGATCAACGGCACTCGTTGATTGCTGCAATTCATCGCGCTGCTCAAATGTCGAAAAACTTTCTCGTATCTCTGTAAAGATCTGCTTCAAGCGGCTTTGCTCGTTCGTATCCTGTGCAAGGCGAATGATTTCCTGGGCTATTCGTGTACTCGTAAACGAAGACTTAATGAGCTCTGTTACTGTTGAGGGCCGGATGATGTTCACAATCGAGTACTGCTTCGTTGCGACAAAGAACTCGACAATCAGCTGAGTGAGGAGATTTGTCTTATAAAACATGAAGAATGGAAGTCCTGCAAAAGCGGCTTGCAAATTGGTCGTCCCAGATTTCAATGCGCCGATATCTGCAACCTGCAGAACCGACAAAGACTGTCCGCAAACTATACGGATTGAGTCATCATCCTTCAATCGCGCTTGAACCTCGGTTCTGTCGAGACTCCCTGGAAGAGCTACGATGCCCTGCAACCGTGGAATCTCTTTCTGTGCGAGTCGAAATCCTTCTAGAAGTGCGTTTAGGTGATAGTTCAATTCTCGTTTTCTGCTGCCGGGAAAGAGAGCCACAGTCGTTCGTTCAGGAGCGAGACCATTCGCTTTTCGAAAGGCCGCTTTCTCGTCTTCGGAAAGAAGAGAGTGTGAAAAGTGATCATGCAACGGATGTCCAACGTATACACAGCGATCGAATCCCAACTTACGAAATACCTCGGGCTCGAACGGAAAAATACTTGCGAGCAGATCGACATACTTTTGGAATGTCTTGGCACGACCAGATCGCCAAGCCCAAACAGATGGAGCGATAAAAAAGAGGACTGGAATGCCGAGCTTCCTGAGGCGTTTCGCGAGCTGCGCGTTAAAGTCTTGGTAGTCAACGAGGAGGGCAACGTCAGGC
>JAGRAO010000106.1 GCA_020434565.1 Bdellovibrionales bacterium | reverse complement strand
GGTTATAACAGCAGAAGAGGAGTGAGATATCGTCTGCAATTCACTCGAAAGCCGCAAAGACATCTGAGAGACAAGCGCACTCGCAACATAAGCTGGAGTCGAGATCGCAACCGAATCAAACTCATCCGCGCTTTCTTCGGCCCTGAGCAAAAAGCCACTTTCCTTCTTTTCGACCGACATGACACGTTCATGAACAACCGAGACATCTTTCAGCTGACTGGCGACACTGTTCGGAAGCGTTTCCATACCGTTTTTAAATGACACAAAACGAGCCCTGGAATACTTCCCCTTCGCCCCTCTCTCCATGTCGGGATAGAGCGCCCGAAAACTCAGTCGTGACGCATCCCCACTGTGGATGCCACCAAAGACCGTTTCAAAAAGATATCGCGAAACTTCACTTCCGTAGCGAAAACGGAGGGCCTCAGCGATCGAGGGATCTCCTCTCTCCTCTGGCGCGGAACTCGCCTGGGACAGGATTGGCCTGACGCTCGCCACGAGCTTTCCCCACGGTGAAAAGAGAGAACACTGCCAAAGCGACAAAAAATTTTTCGGAAATCCCTGGAGCATACCGAGAGGAATACTATGGAGTTTCCCATTTCGCTGAATCGCGAAATTCTTCTCACTCGGTGAAATAAGCTCTTGTTCGATCTCAAGCTCTCGAACAAGTCTTTCGATCGGTGCCCCTTCTTTCATGAGCATCGAGTCAGCACCACACTCAATTGTAAGACCATCTTCCGTGCGGGTCTGAATCTTTCCACCCAGCACTGGAGCCTCTTCGAAGAGTGTGATGCGAAGTGACGGAGACATTTTCTGAAGAAAATACGCGAGGGTAAGGCCTGAGATCCCTCCGCCGATAATTGCCACTCTCTTCATCGGGAAGATCTCTCGTGAACGTAATCCACTACAAACTTTACGTTCTCTTCTGGAGTTCCCGGAAGGACTCCGTGACCGAGATTAAAGATGTGACCACTTCTGCCAGCCGCCTCATCAAGAATGCGATCGATCTCAGATTGGATCATATCTCTGCTTGCAAAAAGCACAGCCGGATCGAGATTTCCCTGAATTCCACACTCATACCGAAGACCCTTCCAACTCTCTCCAAGAGGCGTTCTCCAATCGACACCGATTACATCTCCACCCGCTTCTTTCATCACCGAAAGGAGTGAAGCGGTTCCGGTCCCGAAGTGAACGGACGGCACTCCAAGTTTTTTGACTTCTGAAAAGAGCAGAGACATATGTGGCAGCATGTACTGGCGATAAAAATTCGGATGGAGTGCCCCAATCCAGCTATCAAAAAGTTGAACGACGTCTGCGCCGGCCTGAACCTGCAACGCGAGATAGTCCACTGTTACCTTCGTGAGGAACTCCATCAACGAGTTCCAAGCCGCCGGCTGGGTAAACATAAACTGCCGGACCTTTTTAAAATCCTTCGAGGGCTTTCCTTCTATCAGATAAGCAGCCAGGGTAAACGGAGCCCCAGCGAAACCAATAAGTGGGACATTCAGCTCTTTCTTCAAGAGCTGTACCGATTCGGCGATAAATGGGAGTCGTTCACCAGCAACGTACTCTCGTAAGCCTGCAACGTCCTCTGCGTTCTTCAGTGGTTGCTCGATGACTGGCCCTACTCCAGGTGCGATATCAAAGTCCACTTCCATTCCAAGAAACGGAATGGTGATATCAGAAAAGAGTATCGCCGCATCTACTCCAAATTGATGAACCGGAAGAAGCGTCACTTCAACGACAGCCTCCGGAGTCTGACACAGTTCCAGCATCGAGTATTTCGCTCGAATCGCCCGATACGACGCTTGGTATCTCCCGGCTTGGCGCATAAGCCAAACTGGGGTCACATCTGTAGCTTCTCTCCTGCACGCCGATAAAAATGGCGAGTGAATTTCTGACATAGAGATTTCCTTAAATCGCCTCTGCTACTTTTGGCGACTGTTCCTCGCCGTGCTCAACTATGGCCTGAAGTACCCCGTCGGTCGTGTACTCTCGGGCAACGATGGACCCTTTGCCAGACAACTCACGCACCGTCTGGGCTGTAATCGGCCCGATACTGACAATCGGGATCTGCGCCAACCACGATTCTTTGTCCGCCTTTCGAAGAAGTTCGGAGAACCCGCGAACAGTCGACGAACTCGTAAACGTGAGATAATCCGGCTTCTGTTGCTCAGGGAGGTCCCGGAGCTTCTGTATTAGCGCAGGATCATCATTCAGCTCAACCTCATAGGCAGCTATTTCTGTGACTTTCGCTCCCCGCTGTTTCAGAATGTTCGAAAGATCCTTTCGAGCGATATCAGCTCTCGGCAAAAGGATACTCATCCCCGAAACCTCTCCGAGAAGGTCCGGAATAGCATCGGCGATAAATTCGTCCGGTACTACATCAGGTGAGACCTGTACGTCCTCAAGAGAACGAGCCGTCGCTGGCCCAATCGCTGCGACTTGTCGAGTGGCAAGCACAGAACGAGCCACACCTGCTTCAGCCATGGCCTCATCAAATGCTCGAACCCCATTGACACTCGTAAAAATAACCCAGTCGAAAGTTTCGAGGTTCTTGACGGCACTAAGGAGCGCCTCCTCAGCACCTCCGGTTCGCAAGCGAATAGCAGGCACAAGTAGCACCGTACCTCCGAGGGCTTCAATTTTTTGCGAGAAACTTGAGGCCTGATGAATCGGTCTCGTTACAGCGATGGTCTTTCCACTAAGCGGTGCGCTCGAACATCCGGTCATCGAGAGAGGCTCCTTTCTCATCAAAATCTAGAGCGCTTCTCGAAAGTTATTGCCGCAAAAGCGGCGATAACTTTTGGCGCTCGTCCGCCGGAGGCGGACCTCCCGGAGGGACAACATACTACTAGAGCAGTTCTTTAAAAAATAGGAGTCAATCCTTGCGAATTTGCCCAGTATCTTTCTCTGAGAAGCGCTCTTTGTCTCTCGGTCGCCCTCGTCGTGCCTCGCATGTGAAGCATGTCTTGCTCTGCAAGCACGGCAGTACGGGCGCCTACGAGAGCTGCTCACAAAAATTGTTTCTGCTGACGGCAACTCCTTTTGAGAACTGCTCTAGAGGGAGATCGAACACACTCCATGCTCGCAAAAGAGCATCACGGAGCGAAACCATCTGCTCGGTTGTATGCAGAGGCGTCGGGGTTATGCGGAGCCGCTCAGTTCCCGCTGGTACGGTAGGATAATTGATCGGCTGAATGTAGATATCTTCTTGCTCTAACAGATAATCACTCACCGCCTTACATGTTCCAGAGTGCCGCACCATCAACGGAACGATGTGACTCGGAGTGTGCAACATCGGAAGCCCAGCAGAAGAGAGGATTTCCTTTAACGCTCTTGCGTTTTCTTGATGCCTCGTCCTTTCTTCTCCGCTTGTTTTTAAGTGCTTGAGAGATGCAATTGCTCCTTCGGCGATAACTGGAGGTAACGAGGTGGTAAAGATAAAACCAGTTCCGTAGCTCCGAATCACATCGATAACGAGCGAAGAGCCAGTCACAAAACCTCCAACCACTCCAAATCCCTTTCCGAGTCCCCCTTGAAGAACATCAACCCTATCGGTGAGATGGCGCTCCTGTGCAACACCACCACCTTTATGTCCATACAAACCGACTCCGTGCGTTTCATCGAGGTACGTCAACGCTCCATATGCTTTCGCAAGACCACAGATCTCCTCGATCAAACCGAAATCGCCGCTCATAGAATAGACCGATTCAAAAGCAACTATCTTCGGAAGATCTTTGTCGACATCCTTAAGAAGCCTCTCAAGGTGCGCGAGGTCGTTGTGTTCAAAGACGTACTTCCGACATCGACTCCCACGAATACCTTGAATCATCGATGCATGATTCTCTGAGTCAGAAAAAACAACACATCCGGGGAGTGCCTTTGCGAGAGTTGAAAGCGCAGTCACGTTGGCGACGTACCCCGAAGAAAAAGCAAGTGCAGCTTCCTTATCGTGCAGTTCAGCGAGTTCTTTCTCGAGGCACACAATTGAATTGTGGTTTCCGGCAATATTGCGGGTGCCGCCCGAGCCAGCTCCAAACGAATCAAGCGAGCGGTGCATCGCCGAAAGGACACTCGGATGGTGCCCCATCCCGAGATAGTCGTTACTACACCACACGACCACCTCTCTCTGAGACCCATCAGCTGAATGCAGATGCACTATCGGGAATCTCCCAACCTCCCGTTCAAGCTCAGCAAACACGCGATAGCGTCCCTCAGAATGGAGTTTGCCTATCAGATCTTGAAAACAGGAATCATACGGAAATGATGGGTTAGGCATGTTTCAGGCATCCTAAGAAAAAAACACTCATACCGAGCTCAAAAGGATCTCTCACTCGGTCCCCGTGAGACGGTCATCTCAAACCTAGTCAATGTTTTTTGATGACCCTCGGTCATGATAGTATCCCACCCCAGGCGGAATTCGGGGTACTTGAGATATCCGCAGATCTCCGCGAAGTTGATGATTTTTCTGTGGAAAACTCCTAAAGGCGGAGACTTTCATGACACTTGCCAAGGCCTGGCGAAAACTCCATAGGCCACGGTGTCTTTCGCTTGGCATATGAAGCTCGACTCATGAGAGAAACACTATGACCGCCCGTCCACCCAATGTCTTGTTGCTCGGCGCCGGATATACTCTGACAAAACTTGCCCACGCCCTCCCTCCAAATTCAGTCGTTCTCTCTGTTACTTCACCCGAAAAACAGTCTCAGTTATTGGGCCTCGGCTATCAGGTTGAGGTGGTGGAGCTCAACAGATCCGATTCGCTTTCGAAACTTTTTCAAAAATACCAATCGATCGATACGGTTATCGATTCGGTACCACCTCCCCGTTTCGGCGATGTTACTGCCGGCGCGCAGGCACTGTTGAAAGTGATGCCTTCAACGGTCTCGAGACTCTTCTATCTCAGCTCAACCGGTGTGTATGGAAAAACGGACGGCTCTTGGGTCACTGAAGAATCGGGCTGCACTCCGATCAGTCCGAGTGGCGAAGCCCGCCTTCACGTTGAGGAGCTCTATTTTTCCCAAGCTCCATGCCCGGTGACGAGTTTCCGACTCTCTGGAATTTATGGTCCAGGCCGGGGCGTCGGACTCCGAATGCGAGATGGTACTTACACCCTTACTGACGACGATTCCCGTTTCACAAACCGGGTACATGTCGACGATATCGTCGGTATTCTCCATCAGGCGCTTCATTGGGGAGAGCGACTCCCCTCTATTCTGAATGTTTCAGACGATGCGCCAGCCCTTGCCACTGAAGTTGTCGACTACTATATCAAACGCTTTGATTTCTCTCCGCCTCTCCGACTTGAACGGAGCGCTGCTCAAGAGGTGGGAAGACACCGCCTCCTTTTAAATCAGCGAGTTGATAATAGGTTCGTGAAGAAAATTTTTTCCTACGAATTCACGTTCCCAAGCTACAGAGCAGGAGCCGGCAGCGAGTTCGCTGAAGGAGCGATCTCTTCCTGAACAGCTGCCGAAAGAAAAACCGGATTCATGAGAACACCTCCATGCCAATTTGATTGGTCTGCCTTCATGGTCGTGTCCGCAAGGAGAACAATCAATGGAGAATAGTTGGCATCTGCGGGAATTCCACCTGTCTGCTAGGTACAAAGAGTCCCTCAAGCTTCTTCAGGAGCGCAGTATCTCCCTTCGCGATCGCCTTTCGATACTGCCGAGGCACAGCCCAAATCACTGGATCTGCATGAATCGCAGTGACAGGTTCGCGTGGAATATCTGACTGCGCTCGAACGAGGTTCACTGCCTCAACAAACCGATCAACAGCGACAATCGACCCCGCCCTGAGGCCTTGCCCCCATACCGAATCCTCACGAATGCACCCGAGCCGATTAAGGTGATCCCGAAGTCTGTCAGATATATCGAGTATCCCCCACCCGATAAGTGTCTGTGGAACTCGATAATCAGCAATGACGGTCAAGTCTCCAAGCGCGTTCATATCAACGGGGTTGTCCGCCCGATCCTGAAATCGACCCGCGACCATCGCTGCATAGAGTTGAGCGCGTTTCAAGTACTCATCTTTAAACCCAACAATCCAATCTGAGAGGTGTCGAGCCACCGAGAGTGGATTCCCTTGGTACTGTTCAAAGACATCACTCAAACCCAAACCATTCCGCTCGAGCACCGACAAGCAGGTGCCAACCGCTCGAAGGCAATCCACGCGGTTTCCCAAACGCGGAATCGGCACTTGAGCTTCAAAAAGATGCTTCTCAGCAAACGCCGTCGGCAAATCTCGTAAGAATGCCACGTCTCTTAGTCGATCCCAAAACTCGGTAATCCGCGAAGTGGCAAGTTCGGCACCGCTTAAGACTCCATCACTAAATCGGAGAGCCTCTCCACTCGGGTCTCGAAGTCCAAGGTGAAAGTACTCATAGTTGATACTGCTCAAAATGAGAAAGTATCTCAGAAGATCTTCTTTCCCTTCAAACTGCGGATAAAGCGGTCTATCTTTGGCCGGAAAGTCCCACTCGGGTAATGAGAACTCAAAATGAGCAAGCAGCTCCGCCACTTCCTCGACCCGTCGCTGATTGATCGCAATTTCGTCGGAAAGGGAAGGAACCACCATCTCCGCCTTCCAACGTGCAGGGTTCGGTTCTCCACGAACAACGTCGAGTTGGTGAAATCCCTCATGGGACTGGTCAAGTGAAGGAGTAAACATCATTCGCCTCACTGATAAAGTTACACGTCAAGACAACTCAACCCACGCAACGTGCATGAAAGGGGAGGGTTTGAGAATTCACTCATCAAACCCTAAAGGAATCGTTGTCAGGAGATTTTACACTCCATCCTCGGCCCCACGAACCGCGGAGTCCTTGACCCGTTGAGCCGTGTGACGAATCGCCCGCCACACCAGCCTGAAGAGATCTTCGAGGCGATCGAACCACTGGAACACGAGGTGCCATGCAAGATCGAGCGGCCAAAAGAAGACCCAGAAGAAAATCCGCTCCTTGTCGTTATCGACGGACTTGATCTCGGCCCACTTCTTGGCTTTGACCTCATCTTGCCAGAGCTGCTCGGCCGCGTCCTCATCAAAGAGGTTCCCTCGACCGCCGCGATGACGCTGCTCATCCATCCAGCGTGCCTTCGCTTGAACGAGCTTCTCACGCAGCGCATCCCGTGAGCGACGAGCGGCGATATACCCACGCACCGGCGTGTAGATGACCAGCCCGAATCCGAAGATGCCACCAAGCCACATGGCCACATCGAGCCAGTGGTGCCTCACGAGGCCGATCATGTCGACAGCTCCGAAGAGGTGAAGCGTCACCGCCGCGAGGAGCACGAGGAAAAACGCACTTCCGAAGTGCTCTTTCACGGTCTGGCGAGTCGCGAAGATCCCCTCGACGAGAAGGGCGAGAACGAGAAGCGGCCACCACAGCCACGCTGTGAGTCCCGCAAAGAGACCGAACGCAAAACCCGTTACGAGCTCTGCGCCACCTGCATCCGCCAACACCAAAACGTTCATTCGGTTGCTCCTTTCCAGCAGAAGAATCTGCTTTCTGAAAAATCCTGAGAGTGAATTCTAATACCCGCAATGAGTTGGCCGACTGGGCCTTGGGGGAAGCATCGAAATAGGTCAAAGATCCCCAAAAGACAATGAACAGAGAGACGAAAGGATAGCATTTTCTTCGCCCCAGACAAAAAAATCGTTCAATAGCTTAAGAAGGCTTTCGATCCCGATAGTCCGGGGTGTCTTGACCAGCAACACCGGTCTCAGTGTTCGTATCCATCGGATTTTCCTGCTTTTGCCACCCTCCCCCTAACGCTCTGTAGAGCGACACGAAGGCTTGAAAAACGTCGCCACTGCTCTCAGCGAGGCTGATCTGCTGCGAGAAAAGGGTTCGCTCACTATCGAGGACGTTTTGGAAATCGGTAAGGCCCGACACATAGAGCGATTTTACAAGTTCAGTAGATCTCCTACTCGCTTCAACTGACTGTCGAAGATATTTCGTTCGTATCTTTTCTTCCCGAAAAGTAGCGAGAGCATTTTCGACTTCTTGAACCGCCTCAAGAACAGTCTGTCGATATCGGCTCTCAAACTGAGAGGTGCGATACTCCTGTGCCTCGACTGTGTGTCGTCTCCTTCCAAAATCAAGCAGGTTGAGAGTCACACTCGGTCCGACAGTATAAGCGAGACTACTTCCACGAAATGCGTTCTCAAGATTGTTCAACGCTTCAAACGATATAGTTCCTGGAAGCGAAACGATTGGATACCACTCAGCTTCTACTGCGCCGATTAACGCGTGCTGGGCGGCGAATTCCCTCTCCGCTCGACGGATATCGGGCCTCTGCCGCAAAACATCCAGCGGAAGTGTTGTACTCTCAACTTTTGGAAACGGTGGAATCGCCTGAACCGCATTCAAAAGAGGCTCGACTTCCTGCGGAAACAGGCCGAGCAGAACAGCGAGGCGATTTTTCTCGACTGCAATCGAGCGCCTGAGAGCGGGGAGCGCTGCTTGCGTTTCGTTGAGGTTGGACTCTGCTTGACGAAGATCAAGTTCGGGAGCTATCCCAGCGGTGAACCTTCCTTTGGCAAGCTCAAAACTCTCCTTCTGGCTCCGGATATTTTCATTGGTCAGATCAATTTCAGCTTGAAATGTTCGATATCGAATATAGGAGAGCGCGATCTCAGCTTGAAGACTCACAAGAGTACCGCGAAAATCCTCAAGGGACGCTTCGGCCGAGGCCTGCGCCGACTCACGTAGCCTGCGGAGTCTCCCAAAAATATCGATTTCCCACGAAAGCGCGCCACCTACAGAAACAAAGTCATTGTTGGGAGAGGAGATAGCCGAGGCCACGCCCTCACTCCGTCTCCGCTTTTGAATCGTACTTACAAGTCCTAGCTCAGGGAAAAAATCGGAATTCCTCGCCCCATAGAGAGAAAATGACTCTTTGAGACGGAACACGGCCTCCTGAAGAGAGAGGTTTGATCCCCCTCCCCTCTCGATAAGACCATCGAGGACGGGATCACCGAGCAGCTCCCAATAACGAGCCAGGTTCAAATCTTCGCCCAGCTCCGGTTGAGCGTATCCCGAGGGGAGACTCGGGTCGGGCGGAATATAATCGGGACCAACCGAACACCCAAAAAACACAATTGAAAGAAAAACGGAGAAAAGAGGGGCCCGACTTGTATGAATCCGATGAAACATGGAGACTCAGTTTGCTCGAGCGCACCCTGAAGAGCAAGAGCGACAAACTCCTCTGCGTTAAGTGATGTCATCAAACTCTGTAGATATGCCAACCTCTCACGAAATGCGAGACCGGATTTCAAAAGCATCTCTTGCTTCAAGGGGTACCCGCCTTCCTATGCTCAAATGCACTCTCAAGAGCCTATTCGTAATCGGCATTAGTCTTGGTTTCATCTCTCTTGGCCTCCAGCTCACTCTTGCCCAATCACCTCCCGTTTCGGTGATCGTGTCAAAAACGGAGAACGGAGAGTGGTATGACGCGATAGAGGCTCTCGGTACTCTTCGTGCAAACGAAACTGTCGTGCTCACCGCATCTGTCACTGACACCATCACAAATATTCACTTTGACGATGGGCAACGTGTGGAGAAAGGGT
Organism: Bdellovibrionales bacterium; assembly: GCA_020434565.1. GTDB lineage: Bacteria > Bdellovibrionota_C > UBA2361 > UBA2361 > RFPC01 > JAGRAO01. The sequence goes on along the minus strand of JAGRAO010000106.1, from coordinate 2,572 downwards.
TTGTGCTCGCTGAGATGACTGACGAAGAAGAGAGTGCTCTCGTACAAGAAATGTCAGCCCGAGTCGAAGAGGCGAAACGGCAGCTTGACAGGATCAAGGAGCTTCCGCAAAAAGGTGCAGTCTCAGAATCACTCATTGATCAACGCAAACGTGAGTATCAAGCTGCCATCGCTCAACTCGAAGCTATGAAAAGTCGGCTGAAAGATCGACTCATTGTTGCTCCTTTTTCTGGAGTACTCGGACTTCGAAATATCAGCGCTGGGGCACTTGTCGAACCCGGAGACGAGATCGTCACCCTCACTGATGATTCGGTGCTCAAACTTGATTTCTCTGTTCCCTCGGTTTTTTTGAGTTCTCTTGAGGTCGGTCTTCCCATCGTCACAACCTCAGCGGCATATCCCGAGAAGACATTTGAGGGTGTTGTCAAAAGCATTGACTCGAGAATAGATCCCAACACCCGAGCGATCACGATTCGCGCAGTTATTCCAAATGAAGAGCATCTCCTTCGCCCGGGCCTTCTTATGAACGTGAGCCTCCGGTACCGATTCAGACAGGCTCTTTCGGTTCCTGAAGAAGCTATCATCTCCCGTGGAGCGCAGACTGAAGTTTTCGTTGTTGCCCCCGCATCTACGACCGCTGAACAGCGGAGTGTGCGGCTGGGGAGAAGAGCGTTTGGAAAGGTTGAGGTAACCGAAGGGCTTAAGGAAGGCGAACTCGTCGTAAGTCATGGAACCATGAAAGTCCGTCCAGGACAGCCTGTGCAGATCCTTGCAGAGCAGCGGTCGGGAGAGTCAATTCAAGACATTTTGACCGGGAATCGCCCTGGATTGAAAAAGTCTGAAACTCCTCAAGAGGTGCTCTAGTGTTTCTCTCCGATGTTTCGGTGAAGCGACCGGTCTTTGCGACAGTCTGCACCCTCATTCTGATCCTGTTTGGATACGTAGCTTTTGGTCGTTTGTCTCTCCGGGAGTATCCCGATATCGACCCACCAGTGGTGTCGGTTGAGGTAAACTATCCAGGTGCCTCTGCTAATGTTGTTGAGTCAAAAATTACCGAACTTGTCGAAGAGCGGATCGCTGGAGTCGAAGGCATTAAGTTTATCGAGTCGAAGAGCCAGGATGGCCGCTCTACCGTCACGATCGAGTTTAATGTTCATCGAGATATCGACGGCGCAGCAAATGATGTTCGAGACCGAGTCTCTACAATACTTGATGACCTTCCGGATGAAGCCGATCCTCCCGAGATTCAAAAAGTTGATTCAAACGATGATGTCATCGTTTGGCTCAATCTTGTCAGTGATAGACTGGACGTACCTGGACTTACTGACTATGCGCAACGCTATCTTGTCGACCGATTCTCGGTACTCGACGGGGTAGCCCGAATACGTGTTGGAGGTGGACAGGAATACGCCATGCGAGTCTGGCTCGATCGCCAAGCCCTCGCCGCCCGTGGACTCACGGTTGTTGATGTCGAGAATGCCCTTCGAGCAGAGAACGTCGAACTTCCGGCGGGAAATATTGAATCGGATCAGATGCAGTTTACGGTTCGGCTTGAACGGGCATTCCGAACTCCGGAAGATTTTGCCTCCCTTGCGCTCAAAAGAGGAGATGACGGATATGTTGTACGACTCGGCGACGTTGCTCGGGTGGAGAGAGGAACTGTTGAGGATCGTACACTCTTTCGGGGAAATGGCGTGCCGATGGTCGGAATCGGCACAATTAAACAATCAACCGCAAACACCATCAATGTCGCTCGAGCAGTTAAGGGCGAACAAGAGCGGCTCAACCCGACCCTCCCGGAGGGAATGGAACTCAAGCAGAGCTATGACACTTCTGTTTTCGTCGAGGAAGCTATTCACGAAGTCTACTCGACGCTTATTATCGCTATCGTTCTCGTCGTACTCGTGATGCTCCTCTTTCTCGGCGATACCCGAGCGATGCTTGTTCCAGCAGTGACCGTCCCGGTCTCGCTCGTATCAACTTTTCTCGTGGTCTATGCACTTGGTTTCTCCATTAACCTCCTCACACTACTCGGTCTGGTCCTCGCAATCGGAATGGTCGTTGACGACGCAATTGTTGTACTCGAGAACATTTCACGTCGGATGAAAGAGTATGGTGAGACCCGACTTGTTGCAGCGTATCGCGGCACCCGAGAGGTGGGCTTTGCCGTCATCGCCACTACGCTTGTGCTTGTTGCTGTCTTCGTTCCACTCGCCTTCCTTGAGGGGGATATCGGTCGGCTCTTTACCGAGTTCGCTCTCACGATGGCGTCTGCCGTCTGCTTTTCGACCTTTGTCGCCCTAACGCTTTGCCCCATGCTTGCGTCAAAGATTCTCTCATCGAAGAGTTCGGAGCTAAAAGCTGCCCAGGTCGTTGAGTCCACCTTCGCCAAAATTCGAGCGAGTTATGAAACGTTCCTGAAGCGTATTCTCGGCAGACCTTCAATCGCTTTTGTCTTGGTAGCAGTGGTTGCTGGATTGAGTGGGATCATCTACTCAACCCTCCCTTCAGAGTACTCTCCGAAAGAAGATCGAGGAGCGTTCTTTCTCCTTGTCGATGGACCAGAAGGGGCT
>JAGRAO010000105.1 GCA_020434565.1 Bdellovibrionales bacterium | reverse complement strand
ACTTCATCGAGAGAGGCGGAAACAATAGCAGAAGCGCTCACTAAGTTTATCTCGTCAACTGAGGGCGTGAGTGAACGTATCGAAGCGGCTCACGGTGTACGGTTGGCCTCTCAGTTTATTGACGATCCCAGCACACGCTTTGGGGTTCTTAAGAAACTCCTTATGAGTAAAGAATTCCAAGAAATTCGTTTAGAGAAAATTGGTGGTTTTATCTTTACTGACGCAGTCGAGTCGCTTCTTTTCATAGACTCTCAATCTGAAAGAAGCGAAGGGCTTCGAATGCTCGATCTCATAGCGCCAAGCTACCTCCCTGACTTCTCACAAGGAGAGAGACAAGTTCTTTCAGAAAGACTCTTTGAGATGAAGGAGGCTTTTCCCACTGGTGAAATTCAGAAGCGTCTCTCTCGGATGGCGCTCGATATTGCGCCGCAGGAATCGCTTATTCGATCAAATATTGAGGAGGTGCTCCTTTCGGAAGCAGAGAGCATGTCGTATGAGGATCTCAAGGAAATTTTTGACTCTGGTCTCGGAGAGAGAGATTTTCGTCGTAGTCTGAAATCTCTCCTCGTGAAGTCCGCAGCCTAGTAGTGGTTCCAGAAATACGTTCTGCTGCGAAACCGCAGAACGTGGCCTCTCATTGTCAAGCTTTTGTGATAAGAAAAAAGGCCGACCGGGGGGAAGCCGGTCGGCGTGCGGGCGAACTGCACCATCGCGTTTTATTGTATGCGTCTAAGAGACGCGGGCGTTTCGATAGGAGAAAGCTGACACCTCTTCTGCTTGCCTCGCGATCCTCATCGGGCCGCTGCGAGTGGGGCATATGTGAATAGAAAGCAAACTTGGTGCCAAGCCAAAATGATGCGAGCTCGATTCTAAAGCGGTTTGGGTTGTATTTGCTGTGTGAAATGGCGTCAGGTGTCTTGAAAAAAGACAGCAAGAAGTGGCGCGGGCTTTCGGCTCTCCTCAGCAAGTTGAGTCGAGTTCAATCAGCTGCCTTTTTTGCCTCGGTCTGAGCATGTTCGGTTTTAAGTCCTTCTCCTCTTTCCTACTGATCATGGATAAGTACGAGAATAAGGACCAGGAGAGCCCTCAAGCAAGCGGAAATTCAAATTCAACGTGCTGGAGATCTTTGAGAAATAAGCTCTCTCAATAGGAAAGGAACGTCTAGGAGTTCATGACCTTTTTGATCTCGGTAACTGCGGAAGTTGAAGATCGTTTGCGGACTCGCTCACTGGTGCCTGAGTACGGTGTGCTCATTTTGTATTCTACAGAAGGCGCTTCTCGGGCACAGAAGACATCCTGAAGCGTTGTGAAATACCGGGCGCGTTGGCTTTGATCGAGCTCATGCAGAACTGCACACATCTCCTCGAGGCAGAGCTTACTTATATTTGCCTCGTGACCACTCTTTTTTCGGGCAGCGAGGTGATCAATCTGGGCAGCAATCTCACGGGTCAAAACGCCGAGGTTGTATCGGAAGGCGACCTCCCTTCGTGTTTCTCGAAGTTCTTTAAGAGACTGTGAGAGAGAAAAGAGATCAGATGCGTCAAATGAAAATTCAAGGAGAGAATCGAGATCCGGTAGATTTGCTGGAATATCCTGTTGTCCCTCATGCTCGGGATCCGAGAGCCAAACGAGAACAGGAAAAGTCTCCATTCGGTGTTGATGCCACACATATTGAAGTTGTTGAATCTCCCAATCCTTGAGCCCAAATGAAATAAAGATGAAGTCATAGCTCATAAGATCGATCTTTTGATCGTCAGGCGTTGGAAGATGAGCAAACGAACTCGTGTGCTCGAAGGGATAGACTGATTTCAGAGTTCGCTCTAACAGCGCTCGTCTCTGTTCACTCGGGACAATGACGAGTGACCGGTGCCCTTTGCGATTTTCCATTATAAAGAACTCCAAATTGTGCTCTTCATTACGTCTTATATGGTCGGATATACTCGTTAAAAACCTGAGGAAGCGGGTTTCTCAGCTAATTACCTGAAAAGACCAATGAATTTTCCAGTTTCCTTGCTTCTAGTCGAACTTCTTTTGCCTGAAATTCACTCATTGAAAGGGAAGCGCTCCATAATAAGAAGAATCCAACACCGGTTGAGAACGAAATTTAATGTTTCCGTTGCTGAAGTAGCCAATCAGGACCAGTGGCAAAGCGCTGTTATAGCAGTTTGTGTTGTGTCCAGTAGTAATAAAGTTGCTCAGCAAACACTTCAATCGGTCGAGAAATATGTGGACGAGTTTCATGATGTTCAGGTTATGCAAACCCGAATTGAGGAACTATAGTTTCTTGGGGTCCAATTGCTTTGGGCGTAGGGGTAAGAAAGAGGTCCGGAAATTACAAGGAGATATATGAGTACGCCTGATCGCTTTATTGATTTTATCGAATGCCCTTTAGGATCAGTACTTCGAGTAAGCGCTTCTGAGATCGAAGTGGGGCTTACCGAAATTGATAGGCATCAATTTACTCCTCACGTTGGAGCATACGCACTTGCACAGAGTGATGGCTTTCTCTTGTTCGGACACATAACCGATATTCGAGTTCGTGATGACTCGGCTCGAAATGCCTCCGATTCAAATGCTTTAGCGATTGCAACTATCGAACTCTTTACCAGTATTAATCGTAAGTCGTTTAAAGTGACCCCAGGGCTCGTCGCATCACCTGCAATTGGGGACAAAGTTTTTGCCCCTACTTCTCAACTTATTCAGGCAGTCATTGCAGGGGGAGATCAGTTTGGAATCGAGGGAGATCGACGGGTTTCAATTACGATCGCGCAACTGCCCGATGCTTCTCAAACTGTTATTCGTTTAAGTCCTGAGAAACTTTTTGGAAGGCATCTCGCCATACTGGGAGCGACCGGCGGGGGAAAGAGTTGGACCCTTTCGCGGATTGTAGAAGAGTGCACAGCGTATCGCTCGAAGGTAATACTGCTCGATGCCACGGGTGAGTATTCCGGCTTGAGAGAGCACACGACTCACCTTCACTTTGGAGATCTTGATCGGGATGATGACTCTGGGTCTACGGAAATAGCGCTGCCTTACTACCATCTCACTGAGCAAGATCTCTTTGCGATTTTTCGACCTCGTGGACCGAGTCAGGCTCCAAAACTTCGAGCTGCGATACAGAGTCTTAAACTTGCTAAAGTTTCTTCGTCTGTCGGTTTAGATGGTTTCATCATCAAAGCTCACAAACCAAAGGCCCAATTTGAGCGCTCCCTCAAGAACCACCTTGCTGAAGTAGAGTCTCGTTACGCGACTTTCGATATCCGATATCTCACCCGTCAGATAGAAAACGAGTGTGTCGACCCTCAGAGAAGTAGTACGGAACCTGAAGTTTGGGGTGGAATTAACCCAGTAGATCTTGCGAACTGTATGCCGCTCATTGGGCGAATCAACGATATGCTTCAATCTCGTAACCTTGCGCCAATTTTTAAACCGAAGAAAAAGGCTTCGTTGCTCGAAGAAATCCATCGGTTTATTCGGGACCAGGACTCTCGAGTGCTCCGGGTGAATATGCAGTATCTCTCATTTGCGCATGGGGCACGCAGTATTATTGCAAATGCAGTTGGTCGTCATCTCTTCGAATTGGCGCAGAAGGGTGCGTTTCGAAAGGCACCTCTCCTGGTGGTGATGGATGAAGCGCATCAGTTCTTCACACATGAGAGTGAGGAGGATGAAGAGAGCATCGCATTTGATGCCTTTGGCCTCATCGCAAAGGAGGGCCGAAAATACGCACTCAATCTCTGTATCGCCACTCAGCGACCCCGGGATATCCCAGAAGACGTCTTGAGTCAGATGGGTACACTTCTCGTCCATCGGTTGATCAACGATGGTGACAGAAACATTATAGAGAGAGCGTGTGGAGATGTAGACCATTCGTCGATATCATTAATACCGACCCTCGCCCCAGGTGAAGCGATTATGGCAGGTGTCGATTTCTCTATTCCGCTCCATGTGAGAATTGTTGCGCCGTCGTGTCAGCCGAATTCGGAGGGCGCAAACTACCAACGATACTGGTCGCTTACTGACTCGTAAGAGCAACTGTTCTGCACCTTTCAGATACCTGTTATATTTCCGCCAACGAAAGCGTCTGACTTTATGGCACCCAACTTTTGTGGCTCGAGGTGTTTTCCGTGACAGCTTGTCTCAAGGAGTAGTTTTATGGCGAGAACTCCGTCAAATATGATCCCTCTTGGAACTCCAATCCCTCATTTTCAACTTGTGGACAGTGTTTCAGGAGGGATGGTTGCGTCCAAGGATTGTTTTGGAGCGAACGGGTTGCTCGTGATGTTCATTTGTAATCATTGTCCGTTTGTAAAGCATATGAATAGCGAATTGGCCAATCTCGGAAAGGATCTTCCCAAAATTGGGATCGGAGTTGTTGCAATAAGCGCGAATGACATAGAGAGTTATCCGGAGGATGCACCCGACAAAATGAAGGAAGTCGCTCAGAAGGAAGGGTATTCCTTCCCGTATCTCTTTGATGAGGAGCAAAACGTCGCCAAGATTTTTGAAGCTGCCTGTACGCCAGATTTCTTCCTTTTTAATGGGGAAGGGAAGCTCGCCTATCGCGGCCAGTTGGATGATTCGCGACCGGAAAACGGACTCCCGGTAAGTGGTCGAGATCTCAGAGCGGCCGCTGAAGCTCTCTCTGCAGGAGAGACGGTTTCTCCCGAACAGAGACCAAGTATCGGGTGCAATATTAAGTGGAAGATCGGTTAGAGATTGGCATTCACGAAACTACCAGAGCAGCTATTCCTTGAGTGGACGGCCCCGTGCTTAGAGCAAGCCGCTGAGACGCTTCTCGAAAGGCATCTTTCTCATGGGGAACTTGATCTTCGAAAGTGCCTGCTCGTCTTTCCAGCGCAACGTGCGGCGAGGAGGATCCTTGAATTACTCCTTGAAGGAGCTACGAGGATGGGGGCGATTGTCCTACCCCCAAGAACGGCCACAGTTGGGGGACTCCCTGAAGCCATCATGACTCGACGACCGAATGTTGCCTCTGCTCTTGAGCGGGCAGCGAGCTGGCGAGCAGCTCTTCTTCAATTGCCAGAGGATCTTCGTGTAAAGCTTTGCTATTCCGAGTTTGTTGAGGGAGATTTGAGTCGAGGTCTTGTACTGTTTGATGAACTCGATTCGCTTTGGCAGGAACTTGCGGCTCAGGGAATGACCTTTGCGGATGTCGAAGTAAAGGTGAGAGAGCTCGGCTTGGATTTTGAAGAAGAGAGGTGGAACTTTCTCGCTCAGTCTCAACGAGCGTACTTCTCCGCACTTAAAGGGAACAACCTCGAGGACCTGCATCATTTTCGTCTTCGGGTGAAAGAAGAGCAACTCATCCAGGATTTCGAACAGCTTTATCTCATAGCTTGTGTTGACCTGCCAAAAATACATCAAGGTCTTCTTGAGATGTCTGGCATCCCCATCACTGTACTCTCGTATTGTGGTGAAGAGTATCGAGAGGGGTTCGATTCTTGGGGAAGGCTCAAGAGTGAGTATTGGAAAGACCTCTCTCTCGAGATCCCTGAGAGATCCGTTGCGAGGTGTTCGAACTCTTCAGATCAAGCGTTTTCAGCGATTCAGCAGATAGCTGATTGGAGTGTGCGCAATCCTGATGACGTCTCTCTCGGAGTGGTAGACGAAGATTGTCTCCCGATTCTGGAGCAAGCTTTTGAGAGTCAGGGAATTTCTTTCCGTTCTTCCGTTGGATCCGCTCCAGAGTCTTCTCCGATTTATTCTCTCCTTCAGATTCTCGTTGAGCTCTGCGACCAGGATGCTTATGCAGCATTTGCACGATTTGTTCGCCATCCGTTGATGCAGCGGTATATGGAACGAGAGTTTGGGGCTGAACAGATCGTGTCGCTTGTGGATGATTTTTTCCAAAAGCATCTGCCGGCAAAGTTCTCAGAGATCGTTTTCCGTTCAAGTGGAAATCTCAGCGTTTTTGCCAAAGCGTTAGAAAGGTATCTTATTCGCTTTCGAGCAGCTGAGCAGGAGCTTCCGAGATGGTGTGAACTTGTTTCTGAATTTATGAGCGATTTTGCGCTCTTTGATCCAAATACGGCTGAGTTGCTTTTACGTGAAAGTTATCACGTCCTCCAGGCTCAACTTGAAAACCTCAGCTCTGTTTTTCAGAATGACTCTTTCAAGACTTCCGGAAGCGAAGCGCTCCGTTGCATATTGTACGAGTTGGGACGAACACCGCTCTATCCGTTGACGAGTGAGAGGGCAGTGGAGGGAATTGGATGGCTCGAGGTCCTCCTCGACGATGCTCCAAACCTCATTTTGTTAGGCTTTCAGCAAGGAATTGTACCAGATCACGGAGGTTCTGAACTTTTTTTATCTGACTCTCTCAAGAGGGATCTCGGAATTCCAGATCGTGAAGCACGCACTGCACGTGATCGTTATCTCGTTGCGTCTCTTCTCCATTCGAAGGAAAAGATCGCTTTTCTTTACAGTGAAGCCTCTCTTGCGGGGGAGCATCTCTTTCCAAGCCCTTTCCTGTTTGATGCTCACGATCACAAAAGCATTCCTCCCAGAGTACATCTCTTACTCGGGGAGAGGACGAATCTTTCCCGGTCCACGACAACTTTTTTTTCTGATTCAGATATCAAATCGAGTAAAGGAACCTATTCAATTCCTAAGCCGGAGAGAGTTGAAGAGGAAATTCTTCATCGTGTCTCGGCGACGGCTTTTCGTGATTATCTCGCGTGTCCTTATCGCTTTTATCTTCGACATGTCTTGAAGTTAAGGAGTATTGGTGATCAAGCTCTCGAATTAGATGGCGCAGGCTTTGGCTCTGTCTTTCACCGTGTTCTCGAGCGATTTGCTGCTTCTTCAAATGCGGAGAGTCCGGATCGAGATAAAGTGATCGCTTCGCTCTTGGCGGCGCTCGACGAGGTAAAAACCTCTTCTTTCGGAAGAGCTCCCGTTCCGGCGGTCGTTGTTCAGCTAGAACAGCTTCGGCATCGTCTTATGATGTTTGCCGACTGGCAAACGGAGCGGAACGTGGATGGATGGAAGATACATCTTGTAGAGAGATCTCTCGCCTCTGGTGAGTGCCTCTTGACTCACCGCTGCGGAATAACAGAGGTAGTTGGGAGGATTGACAGAGTTGACTTTCATCCGCGCTCAGGGGATTACGAATTGATTGACTTTAAGACCTTTGAGAAAAAGAAGAACCCCTCGCAGACTCATTTAACTGGCGCAGGAGAGTGGATTGATCTCCAGTTGCCCCTCTATCTCCATGCGCTCTCTGCAATTCTCCCCGTGAAAAGCCTTTCTTGTGGATATCTTTGTCTTGCTTCTGAAGGACCATATTCCTTTGAGAGAGCAGACTGGGATGGTGGCGAAATTCAGGAAGCAGTTCGAGTAGCGGCAACGGTTGCTGAAAAGATATGCGAGCAGACCTTTTGGCCACCGAATGAGAATCGAATTGCATTTGATGACTTTGCTGATATCTGTGGTGTAGGGCAGTTTGCTGAAATGTACGGGAGTGAAGTTGAAGAGGTAGAATCGTGAGCCTTGCTGTCGTCCCGAAGATTATTCGAGCAAGCGCTGGCACTGGAAAGACCTTTCAACTGTCAAATGCGTACATCGCTCTGCTGCTTGGTGGAGCAGCCCCTCATGAAATTCTCGCTACGACCTTTACGAAGAAGGCGGCCAAAGAAATTGGTGATCGAATTGCAATTCGACTCGCTTCGGCCGCTTCTTCAGAAGAAGCTCGAAAAGAACTCTCTCGTTTTGTTGATCCAAAACTTCATAACGCGATAACTGAAGAGAATCTTCTCTCTCTGCTACGCTCTTTTCTCCTCAGGAGAGCATCTGCTCGAATCAGCACTTTTGATTCCCTGTGTATTGAAATTGTTCGAAACTTTACATTGGAAGTAGGGGTGCCAGTTGGGTGGCGCATTCTTGACTCATTCGAACAGTCACTTCTCTGTGAAGACGCCATCGGTACACTTTGTCTCGAAAATCGGGCAGAGCAACTGTCAGAACTCGTCCAGATCCTCTCTCGGGGCCAGAGTGTCCGATCTGTTCATGTAAAGCTTCGCGAAAACCTTTATGAGCTGTACGAGCAGTTGCGCGATATTCCGCTCGGGGCGTGGACTCAGTACGAGGTTCCGGTCTTCAATATGCAAGAGTCTCTCTCTGAACTTCTTGCAAAGCTTGAGCACATTGAAGCGCCGCTTACCAAAAAGGGCCAGCCAAACAAGAACTGGGAAAAAGCTATTTCATCTGATAGAGAGGTCCTTTCGTCGGAGAATTGGGATCGTTTCATCTCTAAAGGAATCGGATTTGCGGTTGCTTCAGGGAGTTCTACTTACTCGCGTCAGGAGATCCCCCCCGAAATCACAGAGCTCTATAGCGCCCTTCTTGTCCATGCGAAATCTGCACTCCTCGAGCGACTTCGCCATCAAACGTGGGCAACGAAGGAATTATTTGATCAATTTCATGCATCATTCGAGAAGCGAAAGCGCGCTGCTGGCGGGATGAGCTTTTCAGATGTGAAAATTCGTCTTTCAGATTCGAACGTGCATCATCGCCTGGAGGAAATTTTCTATCGTCTCGACGGGCGATTCTCGCATATTCTTCTCGACGAATTTCAAGATACTTCAGCTCGGGAGTGGAGGGTCATTCAGCCTCTTATCGAAGAGATCCTTTCATCTTCAGAGAAATCACGGCTCATGTTCTGTGTAGGAGATCCGAAGCAGGCGATTTATGGTTGGCGCGGAGGGGTAGCTGCGATCTTCGATGAATTTCTCCGTTATGGGCCTGCCATTAAGCAAGAACTCCTCACCGTAAGCTACCGCTCAGCTCCGGCAATCATTGAGACGGTGAATGCTCTCTTTTCTCAGGTAGAAGATCTGGAGAGTGCTCAGGATTTTCGAGATGCTGCGTTGCGTTGGAAAAAGAATTTCTCCCAACACCAATCCGGAAAATCTGAACAGCAGGGCTTCGCAACAGTCATTGCTTGTTTACCCTCACCCGAAGAGGAGAAGGAGGGCATTCTCTTTGAGAGAGCTGGAGCGCTGATCGAGGAATTGCTCGGACAGAGTCCGCATATATCCATCGGGGTACTTGTGCGTCGTAACCGCGGAATTGCCAGGATGATGTATGAACTCTCAAAGAGAGGAATTGATGCGAGTGAAGAGGGAGGAAATCCTCTCACAGATTCTCCAGCAGTGGTGATTCTTCTCTCAGTTTTTCACCTGATTGACCACCCCGGAGATACCCGAAGCGCCTACCATGTGTTTCATTCACCTCTTCGTCATTTCTTCGGAGATTGCTCTACTCTTGAAGAGTTGAGCTTGCTTGTTACTCGGTATCATCGGTCACAGCTTGATCTTGGAGTTTCTCGCTTGGCGTTTCTCCTCGCCCAAGAGCTTGCAAGCGTGAGTGATGAACGGGATCGCCGCCGACTCGGACAGTTCGTTCGATTGGCCACTCAATTCGAATCTTCTTCTTTCTCTCGTTTGAGAGATTTTGTTCAATTTGTGCGAGAACAAAAGGTCGAAGATGTTCGAAAGGCGTCGGTCCGGGTTATGACCATTCATCAGTCCAAGGGGCTTGAGTTTGATGCAGTGATTCTTCCCGAACTTGAGAGTCTTTTCTCCCGTCGACCCAAGCCATCGTTTCTTGTTGAAAGAGGTTCAACTCTGAGCCAACCGAGAATGATTGTTCGTGCAGGAACAAAGTTTGTTCGAATGCTTGATCCGCGTTTGGAGCAACTGGCTGAAGTCCAGGCTCGGGAGCAGTTTGAGGAAGAACTTTGTGTTCTCTATGTCGCCGTGACTCGAGCAAAATTTGGCCTCTTTCTTTTGGTTCAGGAACGGGATAAGCCCCGTTCATTGAGCCATGCCTCTCTTGTTTGTGATGCTCTTTCAAAAGGTGACACGAGTGGAAAAATTTATGTCCTTGGAGAGAGCACATGCCTTCGATCTCTTGAGACCAGCCCGCCAGTGGAGCATCCAATAGAGCTTGCGAAGGTTCAGCTGGACTTCTCCGCACCCCGTAGGAGATTTTTTCCAAGAAGCAGTCCGAGTGCGAGTCAAGAGAATGCGTTGCTGTTCTCACGCACTTCGCTTCATCAGCGACTTCATGGTGTGGCGATACATCGATGTTTGGAGTCGGTCGAATGGCTCGAAGATGGGCTTTTGTCAAAGGAGTTTTACCAAGAGCTTTGCGCGGATCTCAGCAGAGATCAAGGCGTTATTGACGATGCGGTTTCAAGGTTTTTGTCCCTTGTGAAGCTCTCCCCTCTCACTCACGTGTTGTCCCGTCTTAAGTGCGAAGAGAGACATAGGACCGATACTATTCGAGTCGAAAGGGAGTTTCCGATCTTTTTGAAGGTCGAAGATACAATTTTTTCGGGAGCAATTGATCGGCTTCACCTCATCTACCGAGAGGATAAAGTTGACTCTGTCGAGCTGTTTGATTTTAAGTCCGGAAAGCAGTCCAAAATGGTCGAAACAAAGCACAGGGCACAGATTGCACACTATCAAAGCGCAGTATCACGTCTTTTTGATGTTCCGATTGAAGCTATCTCTACCGAAATCGTGTACCTGACGGAGGACTCAAACCCTAAGCAGATCCCCTCTGAGCCGCAGCAGGAGTTGTTCTGAACGAGCTTGTTCTGCCTAGAGCGTCTGGTCCCTGCTCGAGAAGGAGACTCAAGTCTCGACATGCATCGACAGTAGTGTAAATTCCGACGAGTTTGTCATGCTCTAAAACGAGGGCGCATCCAATGTGGTCTTTCGCCATGTGCTCAAGAACTCGTCCCAAGCGAGTTCCAGCCGAGACGGTGTATGGCTCGGCCGTATAGACCTCTTCAACGCTCATTTCATCATCAGACTTTTTTTCAAGACCGAGCGCAAACGACATATCGCGGTCTGTCACGATTCCCACCAGCTTTCCCCCATCTTGAACTGGGAGGTGACGGATATTAAATTCCCGCATACGTTCTTTGGCGAGAGAAAGGCTCTGATCTAACCCAATTGAATGAGGAAAGGGAGTCATCACTTCTCGAATTGTAATGTCTAATGGTGCCACGTCTCTTGATGCAGGGTTCATAGGTGCCTCTTTGAAAAAGCTATTGTGATCATGTGTGTACGTTCAAAAGAGATTCTTAACTGAATCCTATGAGCGACCGAAAGACTAAAGGTAGCGCAAAATCCCAAACACTTCAAAGGCCACAAACAGCAATATCAGCCCCAGAATGTTCAAAAAGAAGCCCGAAGCTATCATCTTGTTGAGGTGTACCTCGCCTGTACCAAAGACGATAGCGTTTGGTGGTGTCGCTATAGGCATCATGAATCCGTAACTCGTTGCGAGAGTCACGGCGAGCACTATCCCAAGGCTCTCAGTGCCAAGCGGAAGGGGGAGGATACCAAACAAGATACCGAGAAAGATCGAGGCACTCGCTGTGTTCGAAGCGACCTCCGTAAAAAGAAGAGCGAGAGCCACGGCAAAAATGAAAAAGAGATTTGAGCTGACTGGAAATATACCAAACACGAGCGATCCAAGCTGAGAGGCCAGTCCAGAGTCAGAGAGCATCTTTCCGAGCGCAAGTCCTCCACCGAAGAGAAGGATTGTTGACCAGTCAATTTTCTGAAGGTCACTCGCACTGAGATTGCGAGTGTCGTCGGCATCGACCGGTAAGAAAAAGAGGAGAGAACCAGCGAGGAGTGCTACCACCGCGGGAGAGAGCCGAGCATTCAACAGAACAACAAAGTTATCTGTTGGGAAAAGAAGCGTCAGCATCCCAGGCAGTGTCCAAAAGATGACGGCAAAGACAAAGCATCCGAGAACCTGGAGCTCGCTTTTCTTGAGAGGCCCAAGCGCAGCGCGCTGTTTCTCGAAATATGCGGAGAGCAAATGCAAATCTTTTACATCCCCAGACTTTCGTCGAAAAAGAAACGAAAGAACTGCGAATGAAAGGAGGAACATAACAATCGCAAGTGGCAAACCGATCGCAACCCACTCAAAAAAAGAGATTGGATGACTGTGTTTCTCGAGCATGCTCATGGCGATAAGATTTGGGGGACTGCCCACTGGAGTTCCAATTCCCCCAATTGACGAAGAATACGCCACCAACAAGAGAAGGAATGTCCTGTTCTGATCCCCAAGGCTATTCTGTTTCCCTTCATCCATCGCCCGACAAACTCCGAGTGCAATCGGGCAAAGCATTGCGGTGGTCGCTGAGTTAGAAACCCACATGCTCAAAAGGAAAGAGAGGAGAGCAAACACAAAAGAGACTCGTGTGAAGGATCTGAGAAATGAAGTCTTCGTGAGAATGAAGAGAGCTATCCGCTTGTCCCAGCCGTGCTTTTGCATACTTTCGGCTAGAAGAAAGGCGCCTAAAAAGAGAAAAATAATGCTATCAGCAAACGGAGAAAACGCATCTTTGGGAGTGAGAATTCCAAGAAGCACTGTGAGAACCGGAATGAGGAGCGCGG
>JAGRAO010000104.1 GCA_020434565.1 Bdellovibrionales bacterium | reverse complement strand
TGTTCAACTCGCAGTGGATACTCCTCGAGTCTCAAAGAGTCAGACACTTTCAGCTCTCAGCTGGTTCTTTGTCGCGGTTGGAGTAATTGTATTTTTTGCAGCGCTTTGGACTGGCTATGACCCGAAACTTGTCTGGGGAGCGTATTATACAAACTTTCTCTTCTTTGCTGGGCTGGCAGCGGGGGGAGTAATGACTTCGGTAATCGTCCAGATTGTTCGGGCCGTGTGGTGTGTGCCGGTTCGAAGGATCGGAGAGGCGCACGCGAGCTTTCTCCCGTATGTTTTCTTTCTGTTTCTCGGAACCTATTTTGGGAAGGAGTATCTCTTTCCTTGGGCAACCGCTCCAATGCCTGGACGGGAGTGGTGGATGCAGCCGAATTTTGTCTACCTCCGTTTTGC
Organism: Bdellovibrionales bacterium; assembly: GCA_020434565.1. Taxonomy (GTDB): domain Bacteria; phylum Bdellovibrionota_C; class UBA2361; order UBA2361; family RFPC01; genus JAGRAO01. Next base: position 12,051 of record JAGRAO010000104.1, on the reverse strand, counting down.
GATTCTGTTCTTTCTGCTCTTTTACGCCCTCCATCGATACGTAAGTTGGTCGCTTCGAAGTGATGTAGGATTTTGTCGGGAAAACGCTTCAAACAAGGAGCTCTGGAAGGGCTTTGGGTACAAAACGCTGACGAGCGGTTGGAAGGGTTCGGAAGAGGAGATTCCCGAGCTTCAGCGGAAGATGTCTATTTTCGCTCCAGTGATAGTAGTTCTCTACGCTGTTGTCTGGACCTTGTTCGCAACTGAGATGATTTGTGGAATGGACACCATCTGGTTTTCGAATATGTTTGGTGGATTCGAGTTTCTCGGAAATATTTATATGGCATGGGCTGCTATCGCAGTCATCGCTGCTGTTCTCGCTCGTCATCACGAAGGATTCTCTCGAGAGGTGAAACCCCGCCAGCTTTGGGACTTGGGAATGCTCACCTTTGGATTCTGTATGCTTTGGGGGTATACGTTTTTCAGTCAATTCTTGCCGCAGTGGTACAGCAACATGCCTGAGGAAACTCAGTGGCTGATTCTTCGAACTCGGGAGATGCCATGGATGTCACTTGGTTGGCTAACTTTCGCATGTGCTTTTATCATTCCTTTTATAACTCTGTTGAGTGAGGACATTAAAAGAGTTCCGGGAGCCTTTGCGGTAGTAGCTTCAATAGTCTGGCTCGGCTTGTGGATGGAGCGCTATGTTGTCGTGATGGCGCAGTTGTCACCAAGTGAGATTCCTTTTGGGCCGGTAGAAGTCAGCATTTTCCTCGGAATGCTCGGTGTGTACCTGTTATGTCTTCAGAGTTTTTTCAATCGATATCCATTTATGACGGTTTCGCATCCTCAAGCACAGGGCGAGACCTCTTCTTGGTAGTGGCTGGCTTCGTACTGCGTACCAAAAGTTGAAAAATTTTTCGTAGAAGGTTCTTGAAGTTCCTCCTGGCCAACTTATTGAATATTTGAAGCTTTTCTCGCTCGCCTCCCTGCTTCTTTGGGCTATTAGATGGTGTTGTTTGGTACCAACAATTTTAATCTGGAAAGGGTTTGTGCTATCTTCTCGCGTCTTTAGGGCAACTTTCTTCGGAAACGCCTATTGGCGCGCGCAGTTTTTTTGCTCAGAGGAGATCCCTCAGCAGAGTTCGATTCGCGTGAAGAAGGTCTTGTTTTAACAGAGAGAATTTTTGAGTGAGTGAGTTGATTGCCCCGCGGGGTGGTCACCAGTCTGAAGTGTTGAAAGGGTAAGTCAGATGGCAGTTCCAAAGAAGAAAACCTCTAAGTCCAAGCGAAACATGCGGCGATCGCACGATGCGCTCTCGAGAACGTTTGCAATTATCTGTCCTTCTTGCGGCGAGCCGATGCTTCGTCATAGAGCATGTCCATCTTGTGGCGAATACCGCGGGAAAAAGGTGCTCGACGTGTCTGAGGCGCTCTAGCGAAAAGGGAAGAAGTTCGTCGCTGGATTGAGATTCTCTTTCTCCCGCAGTTGAACGACTAGAGCGAGATAATAGTATGCCGGAGCCTCATTCTCCGATAGCGGTGGATGTGATGGGGGGCGATCATGGCCCTGAGGCGATAGTTCGAGGCGCGGTCCGCGCAGTTAGAGAATATTCTATACCGGTAATTCTCGTAGGTGATCGAGAAAAAATAGACAACACTCTCAAAACGGAAAAAGGAGTGCCGTCAGGCCTGCTGTCCATTCGCCATGCTCCTGAAGAGATAACAATGGACGAAGTGCCCGTAACCGCCCTCAGGGCCAAACGGGAAAGTTCCATTCGCGTCGCCTTTGAGCTCGTGAAGGCAGGAGAGGCATCCGCAGTTGTCAGTCCAGGCAACACGGGCGCCGTAATGGCAGCTGGCTGTCTTATTTCGGGAACGCTCCCCGGAATCGCTCGCCCCGCTATAGCTTCTGTTTTTCCTCGCGTTCGGGTTCCAAAACCTATAGTGCTTTTGGATGCTGGAGCGAACGTCGATTGTCATGCTCAGCAGCTCGTACAGTTTGCTCTCATGGGTCACTACTACTCGGTTGTTGGGCTCGGAATTCCCAAGCCGAAAGTTGCTCTCCTTTCAAATGGCACTGAAAGCTCGAAGGGGAATGATGTAACCCGTGCGGCGTATGCCATCCTCTCTCAGCAGAGTGAGATTGACTTTGTCGGCTATGTGGAAGGTCGAGATATCCCCACAGATAAGGCCGATGTGCTGGTGTGTGACGGCTTTGTTGGAAATATCGTCCTGAAGAGTTTAGAGGGCGGTGTTGAACTCGTTTTTGAGACTCTGAAAAATTTTGTCGAAAAAAGTGTCCGTGGAAAGATTGGGATGTGGCTTGCTCGCCCTGTTATAAAGGCCTTGTTTCGGGACCAGCTCGATCCGTCCTCATTTGGTGGCGCACCATTACTTGGCCTCAATGATGTTGCGATTATTTGCCACGGATCGTCTGGTAGTAGGGCGATTTCGGCTGCAATCCGGGTTGCGGACACATTTGTAAAGCAGAATGTGATCGCGAGTATGTACAAAACGCTTTCAGAGTGGAATGTAGAGTCGGGCGGAAACTACGAAGATGGTCTTTGGGGGAAGGTTCAGAGCCAGGTCGTTCGGAAGCGAAGTTTCTTTAAACACAAAAAGAAAGCTGCTCTTCAAGAAGGGGAAGAGCTTCCAAAAAGTGAAGAAGAAGAGAAAAAGCGAATTGAAGGGGAAGGCTAGGTCTCTTTTTGAGAGAGCTCTCGTGGGCGAGTCAGATATAGCTCGCTTTGCAAGTCACTTTTGCATCACGGCAAAACACCAAATAGTGGAGGGAGAAAGTGGGAAAGAATCTTGAAGGACGTGTCGCGCTTGTGACCGGTGGTTCTCGAGGAATTGGACGTGCAATCTGTGTTGAGCTTGCCGACCGGGGAGCTCAAGTCATAGTAAATTTCCGAAGTAATGAAGCAGAAGCTGAAGAGACAGTGAAGTTGTGTGCTGAAAAAGGTGGACAGGCCTTCGCCTTGCAGTTTGATGTCGCCGATAGTGCTCAAGTTGACCAAGCGTTTGCTGCTCTGAAAGAGCGAACTGGACGGCTCGATATTCTCGTAAACAATGCCGGAATTTCTAAAGATGGACTGATTCTTCGACTGAAGGACGAAGACTGGCATTCGACTTTGAGCACTAACCTTCACGGAGCGTTCTATACCGTTCGCGCAGCCGCGAAAATTATGGTGAAGGCTCGGTGTGGGTCAATTGTTCAGATGAGTTCGGTTGTTGGTGAAATGGGAAACGCTGGACAGGTGCCATATGTCTCGTCAAAAGCTGGAATGTTGGGCCTGACGAAAGCATTAGCTCGAGAACTTGCCCCACGAGGGATTCGAGTGAACTCTATTACTCCGGGCTTTATTGAAACTGATATGACTGCTGAACTTGATGAGAATCTCAAGCAGGAACACTTTAAGGCGATTCCACTGGGAAGGTATGGGAAGCCTGAAGATGTTGCTCATGCGGTAGCGTTTCTTGTTTCCGACGAAGCCGCTTACATCACAGGTCAGACAATTGGAGTGAATGGCGGGATGTTGATGCGGTAGGACGCTTGTTGTTTTCCGTTTGGTACTGCTGTTGAAAAACGACCTCGAAATTGGGCGCAGTCCAGGCTCACTTCTAAAGTTCGCTCCTTTTCGTCGGTGTGACCATTTCCTAGTTCTTCATTCTTGTCCTTGTCCTGGCCTCTCTGATTGCTCAATGTCTGCTGCAATTGAATCAACTTCTTTCTCGTGCCCGTATCCTCCCTGTGTTAGAAAGTGAAGAGGTCGTCTCTTAGGAGGGCTGCTCTTGCTCCATCTTGATGGGGTTTGATTTTGCATGTGAGGAAAAAGTGAACGATTCATTGGAACAACTCAAAAAAGATATTCTTGCTGCCCTCGCTCATCCTGAAGCTGAGGAGGGGCTCTATCTTGAAAATCTCTGCGTTGTACATCAGGAGGAAGAACGGCTCCCGGTTCGAGGGAATCCCGATGAAGTGTTAATAGCGCTGCAGCTTTTGATGGAAGAGGGAAAAGTTTTAGCCCGGGATAATGGCGAAAAAGTCGCGTTCTCGTTGGTGAAATAGAAGCTCTCTTAAAATACCGAACTCAGTCTCTTCAGAAGCCCTTGGTTTTCCGAAAAGTCGTTCTCACATATTCGCATGACTTCTCTTCCCTTCATTTAGAATTGAAGTTGCAGTATGAGAGGAACGTACAAAAACCCAAGGAGTATGGAGAGCGAAATCGCCTTAGCCGCAAGTTCTGTGTCGAGCCCCTCGAGAGACGCAAATGTGAGCGTATTAATTCCGATTGGAGCTGAGCAACACAGGAGCACAATCTGACCTGCGTCTCCGTGAATCCCAAAAAGAGTGACGCAAGCAAACCCGAGACAAAATCCGAGCACGCTTCTCATTCCGATCATGAGCGCAACGAGGTGAAGTCGATCTTTGGTAACGGTAAAATACAGTCCTAGAGAAACCATAACGAGCGGAATCGCTGAGTCACCGAGAGGCTTCATTACGGAGGCTACTGGTGGTGGAAGGCGAGAATTTGTGAGGTTAAGTGCAAGACCAACAAGGATCGACCAGTTCACTGGTGAGAATACTATCTTCTTTACGTTCTCAAGAAGACTGGCTGGATGTGAGCCGTGTTGAGTAGCGAGGAAATAGACAAATGAGAACGTAAAAATCCCGTTGATGCTGTCCATGAGAAAGAGATACGCAAGTGCCTCTGAATCCAAAGAGAGGAAAACAAACGGCAAAAGAAAACCTATGTTCATAATAAGGGTACCGGTAAGGCAGACTCCCAATGTCGTTCGAGGGAGATTAAGGCGTGGAAGAAGAAGAGTTCGCCATGCGAAATACGTTGTTAAAACCACTGCTACTCCGGTGAGTGGGACAACAAGAACTGAGGAGGTTATCGGGAGAGTCGAAAATGCGGGGACGATCAGGCAAGGTGCGGAGATGTAAAAAATGAATTTCAGAAACTCGTCAGCGGTTCTCGCACTCAGCCACCCGATTTTCCTTGCGATGACGCCGAGAAGAAAAGGTACCAAGGTAGGCGCAAACGTGGAGATCACTCGAATTCTCCGTAGGGGATTGTAGACCCTGAAAGGGGGAAACTGACCCCAGGAGTCTCGCCGATCGGGGCCTTTGGAGCCACCCAAGAAAGAAAACCTGGTAATATCTAGTTTTTTCAGCTGATTAGTCGAATCGAAGCGCTTTACCTTCGGCGCTGAAAATGGGATAAAAACGCCTTCGATTCTTGTTCGGTGCCCTTGACCCATGGGGTGTGTACAAGATAGAGAAGCTTAGGCTTTTCAGAGTTCACTCTCTTGCAAAACTTGGTGCCCTTGATTTTTTTAGGCTCAGGCGCTCTACCGGGAATACCGGTGGAGAAAGAGAACTTCGCAATGAAGCTCGTGGATTCGTAAAGCCACTCATTGACCAGAGGGCATAGCTATATAGAATGCGTTGGTCTGGTGCGCCTGATCAGGTGCTTTATTTCGACCTGCTTCTGGGCCTACTCCCGGAAATTGTGAGGTAAATTGCTAATGGCAACAGCTGAAGAGATAGAAGAGAGAATTAGAAGTATTATTGTAGAGCAGCTCGGTGTTGGCAGCGATGAGGTCACCTCTGAGGCTTCCTTTATCGAAGATTTGGGTGCTGATTCGCTCGATATTGTGGAACTCATCATGGCTCTTGAGGAAGAGTATGAGATCGAGATTCCGGATGAGCATGCGGAAAAGATCCAAACCGTAAAAGACGTCGTCACTTACGTCCAAAACACTCAGGCGTAGTGGCTCGACAGAAGTCCCGGACTCCCCTCCCTCCGTGTAAAGTCCGGTAAAGCTGGCGCCTTCAGAAACATTCTTATAGATTAAGGCCCCTCTGAGCAGTTTGGTGCTGCTTTGGGGCCACCGTTTCTTCTGGTTCTCAAATGGAAGGAAGGGTCGATCGCGTGATGCCGATAAATGACCCCGAAAAAACGTAGAAAAGGACCTTTCTTTCAGTTCTCTCTGCGGTGCGCTTCAAGGTTTGTGAACGTGTTTGAGAATTCAGACAAGAGAGGAATTGGAGATAAGGAACATGGTGAGTCGTCTTTCGGTTCGAGAGTTTGATCCCGAGATTGCCGAGTTGCTCGTGAGGGAGACTGAGCGGCAAGAATTCGGGCTTGAAATGATTCCGAGTGAGAACTTTGTAAGCGAAGCCGTTCTTGAAGCGAATGGCTCAGTCCTCACGAATAAGTACGCGGAGGGACTTCCAGGGAGCCGTTACTATGGCGGCTGTGAAGTTGTGGACGAAGTTGAGCGTTTGGCGATAGAGCGCCTGAAGCAGCTTTTTGGAGCTGAGGCGGTGAATGTTCAGCTTCACAGTGGAGCCACTGCGAATCAAGCCGTATTTGAGGCGAGCATTCTCCCAGGTGATACCATCATGGGAATGAAGCTCGATCACGGAGGCCATTTAACGCACGGCCTTAAGGTGAACTTTTCTGGTAAGCATTACAACGTCGTCGCGTATGGCGTTCGAGAAGATACGCATTTAATTGATCACGATGAGCTGCTTGAGCTCGCGAAGCAACACAGACCGAAACTGATCATCGCAGGAGCATCAGCGTACTCTCGCGCTATCGATTTTGCGTTCTTCCGAAAAGTCGCTGATGAAGTTGGAGCGGTGCTGCTTTGTGATATCGCACACTATGCTGGTCTCGTTGTGGCGGGTGAATATCCTAACCCCGTTGGGCACTCTGATTTCGTAACGACGACAACTCACAAAACCCTCCGGGGACCGAGATCGGGGGTGGCGATGTGTAAGGAAAAATTTATTAAAGCCCTCAATAGGGCGGTTTTCCCGGGTCTGCAAGGCGGGCCACATATGCATACGATTGCCGCAAAAGCTGTTGCTTTCCGAGAAGCGTTGCAACCAGAGTTTAAAGAATACGCGAAACAAATCGTCCGAAATGCTCGGGCGCTATCTTCTGCGCTTCAGGCTGAAGGTTTTGAGATTGTTTCAGGAGGGACTGATTCTCATCTGCTCGTAATCGATGTTCGTCCCGCTGACATTACCGGAAAGGAAGCTGCTGAGTGTCTCGAGGGTGTGGGTATTACGGCGAACATGAACACTATACCTTATGATCCGCAACCTCCCCGGGTTTGTAGTGGGGTTCGGCTCGGAACTCCTGCACTTACTACTCGTGGCATGGGGGAGTCCGAGATGGTTCGAATCGCAAAATTTATTTCGTCAGCGGTTCAAGTACGAAATGACGTCACGAAGCAGAAGAAGCTTCGGGAAGACATACGGGAGTTCAGCCGTGCCTTTCCTCTTTACAGTCATCGGCTTGTTTCAGGTGAGGGATAGCGATGAAGTGTCCGAAGTGTGGATGTGAGCGTTCTTCCGTGGTGGATTCCCGGGGTGAAGCTCAGTCGATTCGACGGCGGCGTGAGTGCCAGGAATGCCAGTTCCGTTTTACGACGTTTGAGCGGATTGAGTATGCGCTTCCGCTGATCGTGAAGAAAGATGGCCGGCGTGAAGCATTTGATCGAACCAAACTCCGAGCTGGCATTTTACGGGCGTGTGAGAAGCGGCCGGTCGGAATAGAGCAGATAGACAATACGGTTGCAAAGATTGAAAAGAGGATCCAGGAGCTATGCGTTAAAGAGTTGCCGAGTCGAAAGGTTGGCGATTTCCTGATGGATGAATTGCGGGAACTCGACCACATTGCCTACGTACGGTTTGCTTCTGTCTATCGGGAATTTTCAGATGTGAATCAGTTTGTTGACACGCTTCAGAGCCTTACTCCTCAAAAAAAAAGTGAGGGCGAGCGGATGGAAGCTCGAGAGTCTAGCGGTTTGTAGGCCTCACGATCGAAGGCCGTGTCACTACTCATAGGCGAGCTGTGACCGTTCATTCCGGCTCTTCAATAAGAAATTTCTCAAGAGAGAGGAACCGTGTTCTCGGGGATAGTAGAGGGAAAAGGTGCCGTAACAGAGTTTAGCGAAAAGACTCACCGTCTCGCACTCCGCGTTCCGTTTCGTCTTGAGGCTGTACGACTAGGTGACTCGGTGTGTGTATCGGGAGTCTGTCTTACCGTCGTACAGATAGTCGCTGAGAATACACTTGTCTTTGACGTGGCAGAGGAGACTCTTCGCCGGACCACCCTCGGGACGCTGAGAGCGCAAGATTCTGTGAATGTCGAGCGCTCGCTCCTTGTTTCGGATCGAATCCATGGTCACTTTGTTTTTGGTCATGTTGATTGTATAGGTCGGCTCGTGAGACGTGAGACCGATGGCTTGACCGAACGCCTCGTGTTTTCTTGTGAAGAGTCGTTTATCAAATTTCTTGCCCCGAAGGGATCGGTGACCATAAGTGGAGTGTCGCTGACTGTTGGAGAGGTAGATGAGAAGAGTTTCAGTGTCTATATCGTTCCGCACACAGCAAGTCTCACGACCCTGAGCGAGCTCCGAGAGGGAGATGGCGTGAATCTCGAGGCAGATATGCTTTCGAGATATGTTGTCCGGCATTTGGGGGAGCGAGGGCTTGTTCGTGGAGGTGCGAGTGAACGGTAAAGTTTCTTTTGATCCGGTAGATCAAGTCATTGCCGCCTATGCTCAGGGCGAGATGGTCATTATTGCAGATGATGATGATCGTGAAAACGAAGGTGACCTTGCGATTGCTACTGAGAAGGTAACTCCTGAGGCAATCGCTTTTATGGCTCGTGAAGGAAGAGGGCTTATCTGTGTCAGTATTTCGCGTGAACTCGGTGAATTGCTTGATTTGCCACTACAGGTGGTGAACAACAATTCTCCCTTTCGAACTGCGTTTGCCGTGAGTGTCGACCACAAAGCTGTGGCGAATTGTGGGTTGTCAGCAACGTCCCGGGCTTTCACCCTTCGCAAGCTGATTGATCCGGTTTCGAAGGCTGAGGATTTTGTTTCCCCGGGAAATGTTTTTCCCCTTTTGGCAAACCCTGCCGGCGTTGTTGCGAGAAATGGCCAGACGGAAGCTTCGTATGACTTAGCGAGGTTAGCAGGATTGACTCCTTCTGGTGTCATTTGCGAGATCCTTGAGCCGAATGGGACAATGGCTCGAAGGCCCTCACTTGAGATCTTTGCGAAGAAGCATCGTCTCTTAATGACAAGTGTAGCGGACATCCAGCGATTTCGAATTGAGAACGAGTCTCTTCTTCGACAGAGTGCAGAATCGCTCCTTGAGACTGAGTCAGGAGTGTATCGAGTGTCAGTGTTTCGAGACGATGTGAGTCAGAAGGAACACCTTGCTCTCGTGTACGGAGACGTGAGTTGTGAGGATGCTCCCTTAGTCCGTTTACATTCTGAGTGTCTTACTGGTGATGTATTCGGGAGTAGGAGGTGTGACTGCGGAACCCAACTCGGACTCTCGATGGAAAAGATCGAATGTGAAGGGGCCGGGGTTATCCTTTATCTGCGTCAAGAAGGTCGGGGAATAGGTTTAGCAAATAAGATTAAGGCGTATCACCTACAAGATCAGGGACACGACACGGTTGAAGCGAATCTTCAGTTAGGATTTGAGGCTGATGAGCGTGATTTTCGAATTGGAGCAAAGATTCTCCAATTGCTCGGAATTCGAAACGTGAGGCTCATGACGAACAACCCTCGAAAGGTTGCTGCTCTGAGTGAGCAAGGTCTCCAGGTACAGGAGCGAGTTTCTCTGGTGGGACCGCCTGATGAACTCAACCAGGCTTATCTTGAGGCCAAGCGCGACAAACTCGGCCACCTCCTCTAGATCTCCTGAAGGATATGGCGGTTACCAGATGGCTCAACGCCTTAAAATACTTAGAAGTTATTGATTTCCTGTGCCTTTTGAGAAGGGTACCCTTTGGCGACGAGAGTTTCCTTTGGATAAGCTCCGGAAATTCGATACCTTGTGAGAGGGATCACAGACACGAGGGTAACCGTAAAGTTTCTCAAAACTTTCTGTTACATTTTCGTGAGGTGATGAATAACATCGATACGTCTTTGCGGTATGTTGTAGGGGTCTCGGTGGATCTGGAAATGGGCTGTTCTTTAGAAGGAGTTTCATGAAGTCACGAAGGCTTGCTCGAGAATCTGTTCTCCAGTCCCTCTATCAGTTCGACTCATGCGGCTCTTGGTGCCACGAAGATGTAGATTTCTTCTTTTCCCATTTCTTTCAATCTGAGAATTTCCATTCAGGGGGCACCCCAGAACTTAAGGTACGTGCCCAACAGAAAACAGAATCAGAAAACAGGGCGTTCGCTCGGAAGATTGTCCTTGGAGTTTTAGATAATCTTTCTACAGTTGACGAAATTATCGAAAAGTCTGCCACTCATTGGAATATCGAGCGAATGGCGAGAGTCGACAGAAATATCCTTCGCTTGGCGGTATACGAGCTCGGCTTTCTGGAGGAGGTACCTTCTCGCGTGAGTATCAACGAAGCGATTGAAATTGCTAAGCGGTATGGTGCTGATGATTCTCCAAATTTTATTAATGGAGTGCTCGATAGAGCAGCCAGAATTCTGGCTGAAAAGCCGCTCGAAAAGCCGCAGACGCAAAGCGTTGCAAATGGCTAGCACAGATTTTCGTTTAACCCTCAGTTCGTTTTTTGCGGGGTGACATCGATTCGTTTCCCATGAACTCCTTCGTTCCCTTCTTTTTGCCGAGTTTTCCCGAAACCTTGAGCGAGGCAACTGACCAATCAAATTGTGCCTTTCCAGTCTGAGTTAATCGGAAACATCTTCCCTCGGCTGGTACGGGCAGCATCAACCGAACATGATTTGGTGGCCCAATATAGGGAAAGCCATCAATTGTCACTTCTATTGGGCCGTTCCAAGGTTCTACGGTGAATGATGAAATCGGGTGGGCTCGGTCCGCACACTCAAGCCAAGCATCAAAACGAATTCCTCGAGGATAGTCAGAAGAGAATGCTCCAGGGCTCAGCTCAATACCATGCAACGTAACAGACTCAGGAAATGACAATTCCAGATACTCTCCTCCTCTTTGCTCCCCCGTTTTCGGAGACCATCGTGTCTTTGGATTTCGGTCAAATATTTTTCGGAGGAGGTCTTCATTGTGCGAAGCGGTTACCGTCGCTTTTGCCTTTCGGGGACTAACAAGATGAAGATTCTGGAACCGATTCAGCGAAGCGAAGTCAACATCTCTGAGGAGTGGCAGCGACGGAGATGTAAGGATCTTCTCCATTTGTGGTGACACACCGTCAGATGAGGCACGTTCAACTGCCTCTGAAAAACGAGAAGCACCGAGCGACTGAAAAGTCGACGAACCTTCGAACAGAGGAAAGAGTGCAATGAAAATGAGGACGGCTGCCTTTAGGAGATCTGAAGGAACCAGGGCGAGAAGAGCAGAGAGAAAAAAGAAAATACTTGCAGTGAAAACCGCTGGAGTGAGGCTCACGAAGAAGAGATCTGGAAGAAGCCGGCGAAGAGTCTCAAGGGGGGCGATAACAGCGATCGATTCAGGAGCGAGTGTGTCAATTGCTACTAAAGTTGCAGCGATGAACGAAACAGCGAGCTGCGGAGTACGTCGAGAAAAGAAAAACAGAAGCGATGTGAAACTGAGGAGGATTAGGGCGGCAGGCCCATACAAATTCCCAAGAGCCTCTCTGTTTATGATGGGGAGAGGAAACGCTCTCGTAATGAGGGGGTAGACGTGCCCTGACATCCCGTCATCAGAAACAACTCGTGCATAGAGTGGGTAGTTTGGAAACTCTGGGAGTGGCCCGATGGCAGGTATCACGAGAGCTAAAAAGAGGGCGAAACACACCACCTTCCACAATCCCTGCTTATGCCAAGTGAATTGCGATGGAGAGCTAACGTGAGCCAGGAGTAAAGCGACAGAAAGCGAGAAGATGGATAATGCTCCAGAGCTCAATACAAGGAGGATCGAAACGCCCGCCACAAGAAGCCCCTGAAGCGGCGTTTTGTATGTCAAAACTCCAAATGCAAACCACGGGATAAACATGTAGCTCGGCAGGTAAATCGAATCAAACCCTGTCAACCAGAGGAGCAGGACTGTTGATGAGAGAGCATATGGAAACGGGGACTGGGTGTGTTGCGAAGCACGGAGTAAGGA
>JAGRAO010000103.1 GCA_020434565.1 Bdellovibrionales bacterium | reverse complement strand
GGCGTGTCGTGAACACGGAATTCGAGCACTTGTCTATACAAGCTCGCCAAGTGTTGTAGCCGATGGTTCGAATCTTCGCGGAGTGGATGAGAGTCGTCCGTATCCAGATCGGTATAAAGCCTACTACCCTCAAACAAAGGCTATTGCCGAGAGAGCGGTACTCGCCGCGAATAGTGACAGGTTAAAGACCTGTGCTCTTAGACCTCACCTGATATGGGGCCCGGGAGATACGAATCTCGTTCCAACTATTCTCTCGAAAGCAAAAACTGGACGACTTGTTCAGGTTGGAGAAGGCCAAAACCTCGTCGATCTCAGTTTTATTGAGGACTGTGTCGAGGCGCATTTGGCCGCTGGCGAATCCTTGCTTGCTCACGATGCTCGAGCAGCCGGAAAAGCCTATTTTATTTCGCAAGGTGAGCCCGTAAAGATGTGGCATTGGATAAACGAAGTCCTCAAGCGAAACGGTGTCCATCCGATTACGAAGCGAGTCTCCTTTCGATTTGCTGATACCGCAGCTCTGTTCCTTGAAACAATGAGTCGTTTGAGTCCGATCCCTTTTGAGCCACCTCTTACCCGATTTCTTGTTTCGGAGATGGCAACGGACCACTACTTTTCTATAAGAGCGGCGCAGCGGGACTTTGGTTATCAGCCTCGTTTTTCAATTGAAGAAGCGCTTGATATCACCTTTCCTCGAGTGCTCGCGGATTCTTCGCAACGTCGGCTATTCGCAGTTGGCCTATAGGCGCGACAGGCGTGCTTCTCAAGGCCAAAATCTTGTCTTCATTCTATGACGATTGGAGGCCTCCGCCGAGAGAATCCCAGTGAAACTGCTTGCCCGTTCCAGATGGATGAGTCGATAAACCTGTAAATCCACCCTCCACGAGCGAAATCGCAACTTCGGTATCTTTTGAAAGTCTTGCCACTCCTGGAAGGAACTCGCACGAATTGTTCTGACACTCTAGGTAGCGCTCTGCGTCGAGAAAATACATTTCCTCAGCCATGGCCACAGTGCGGAGATCGTTTAGGGCTCTCAAATCAAACGCTCGAGCTTTGTACTCAGCATACTGCGGGAGCGCTATCGCTGAAATAATCGATATTATAGCGAGGGTGATGAGCAACTCGAGAAGTGTGAATCCGCTAACACCTCTCAGCGGAAGTTTTGATTGAGCTCTGTAAAGAAGTGCCATGTACCTTTTCCTCTCATTTTAAAAGGTGGAGATGTGTTCGCTATTTAGGAAAATAAGTTGCGGATATCTCCTCCAGGCCTCTTTCGGATAACTTGACTCGGTTGGATCGCTATGAAATAAGCCAGTCGATTCGTTCCTCCACAGAGCGTGTCATTTCATTTTTTTTAATTTTACTTTGCTTTGGCTCTCTCTTCGAACTCTCTGTTGCTGGCGATTCCGCTGGAGAGGGATTTCTTGGCTCAATTGATTTAAAAAAGTGGAGGTTCCAATGTCCATGCGTCTTTTTCCTCTCGTATTTCTGAGTCTCCTATCCGCGTCTCTCTTGCCCTCGAGGGAGCTGTTTGCTGATCGAATCGCGGCGGTCACCTTTACGCCTGACCAACTCACGCACAACACCTGCGAACAACTGAGAATCCTACCAAATGATGCTGAGTCGGTTTTGTTTGAGGAGGGGACTGAGAGTAGCGATCCTGAGTGCCAAAGCGATTCTGATGGCGAAGGAGATGACCAGGATCCTGATGGTGACGATGGATTCAATTTGCCGTGTGGTTCGATCAACGATGAACTCGTTGATGGAAGTGGTCCCTTTGTAGATTTTGGAGGAGGTGGACTTACCCCCGAGGCTTGTCTTTCTGGGGATTGTGACGAGGGTTCTCGGCCAATTCCGGAGGGATGTGAGCACATTGATGTCTGGCCGTTCGTGTTCTGTCCGCATCCGATGGGATCGCGTGATCGGGGAAGCACTCGAATGCGGCCCGGTTCCTTTGAGTCCTGTTCGCCTCAAGGCGACATTCGTCCGTCTGGTGACGTGGATGGAGGTGGAGGAGAGGATGACGGGGAGTCCTGGCAGAAAACGATTTGGATTTTAACATCGAATCCAGGGGTGGCGCTTCTCGAACACAATGGTGAGCTCGTAGAGGCTTTTCCGACAACTGTCACCGATACGAGTCACTTTGTTGGCCGGGTTAATGTCCGTGGAGTAGGAATTGGGAGCGGTACGGTTGAAGCACGAGAAGGCTCGGTGAGCGGACCGCTGCTCGGAGGTTTGTCGGTGAAAGTTGGTGGCACGGTGATTGTCGAATACAACCAATTGCCGACATATCTCATACAGCCCAGCTCTCCCATCGGTGAGGCTGGAGCGGACCACGCTGAATCGTCGAATTTTCTTGGGGGTTCAGAGGTGCTCTCTGGAAGAAGAAATGCTCGATCCCCACTTTCTGACGAACTCATTTCGGTGATAAATGCGGCCAAGGGCTATCAAGGTGAACGCAGCATCTTTCGGGTCACCCTTCTTGATTCTGAAGGAGATCCAAAGCCTAACAAGGCAGTCGCAATACTCTCGCACAATGGCCTGCTTCATGCCGTTCTGAGTGATGGAACGACGGGCAACACGAACGAAGATGGCGTTATCGATTCCCAAATTTACGCGTCGATACCAAGCGAAAGAGCGTATCTTACGAGAACCGATAGTTATCAAGAAGACAAACTTACTGTTCTCGTGGGGCGTGGGATCGGTACATATCTCGATGGCACGGATGACTTGCTTGAGCAGGATCTCGAAACGCTTTCAGTTTATAACAATGGAAACCTGACGTTTACGGGTCATTCGGTAAGATTTGATTGGGATTTTGAGAACGCCGCAGACCTTATCGATAGGAACTTCGCCGCTCGAGTCTCTCTTAACTTCTCCCCTCTCAACGATGCTCACGTTTCGGTTTTGACCGACAAGATTGAGAGAGATATCTACTCCCTCCCTGATGAGTTTTCTCTTGAAGGAGTGGATTTCTCTCTTTTTATTCCTACAGGAGTAGATGATCTTTTTGCCGAAAGTGATGCTCCTCTCATCTCCGTTATTGACGAACGAATGCCTTATCCGCTGGAACAGGAGGAGATTCAGGCACTTTTTACCGGTGATAGCTTTCGCTCTATTGTAGTTGATGATCTCAGTTTTCGAGATTTGTATCCTGACATTGGGATCATCAATTTTTCGTTCGAAGATATTGACAGTGATTGGCCCGGAAAAGGAGAGAATCCTCGGATCGTAACCGTTGGTGCGATAGCAGCTGAGATGGCACTCTGCTTTGTGCCGGGGTACGACCTTGTCGACACGGTCAAATACGGATTTTGGAAACCGATATTTGAGGATGATACCGATCCATGGAACTACGCAGTCGCTACCGCTTCTCTCGCAGGATTGGTCGCGGATGCTGGCTATCTCGCTGGCGGTATTGGCGGAGCGATCTCCAACGCAATTACCTCGATATTTAAAGTTGTCTTTAAATGGGTGCCAATAAAATTTGTTATTAGCGCGCTCAGACGAATTGGGGGAGATCTCGTTGGTGGCCTAAAATTTCTCTTTCAATACGCCCAAAAGATTCCAAGGCCAATAGGAATGGGTCTCTTCGAGTGGGCAGTTGAATCCGCTACGAAACTCATTAATCAGTGGAACAAGATTCTCCACAGTCCCATCGGTTTTAGGTCAAGGGACTTTGCGGACACTCTGAGGGTCATTGGGACGAAATCTCCACGAACGCTTTCGGATCGGGCGGCTCTGGGAACGGCAAGGCTTGTCCGAGAGGGGAGTGAAGACATTGTCGGACGAGCGTTCGATGAGTTTTGCGACGCCTTCTCGCATCTTCGCTCTGGCGGGTTCTGTCTGGGGACGGTTGAATTGTGGCTTGAGCTTGTCGATGATTTTGCTTCTGTCCATGCGCTCGAGAAGATGGCACCTCAAGCCAAGTGGGGTATGGCAACGACCATTGAAGCTCTCACCCCTTTGGATGCTGAGGAATACCTGAGAAGACTATTGGAAGGAGAGTCATCGAGGGGAAGTCTCGAGAAGATCTTTACTAACTTTGGAGACATCTACGATTTCTCCGGAGCAGATAGCCTCGTTGATGGGTTTGACGATCTTGTTCGATTTACGTGCGTAAACTCAGGTAACGGATTGCCACAGTTCTATGGAGTTGTTTTTGAAGGGACTGTGGCTGCAAACCTTGCCAAGGGAACGATCGATCTTCCGTTGGGAATTGTCCCTCCTGGAGAGCTTGAGCGGGTTGCAGTAGATGCTCTTGACGAGGTCCAGGTGACCGACCTCTTCACTACGAATTGGGCTGTTCAAGTAAAGGCCACAACGAGTTCGGTCGTCACCACAGAAACTTTCGGAAATAGAACGTACCGAACGGCAGAGGCTTATCTCGGCGCCTTTCGCTCCCATGCTGTAGCCAATGGACGTGTCCCTGTTGTTGCCTTGAATCGTCCGCCCTCGAGCGAACTCGAAGTGCTCTTAGGCTCGCTAGGCATACAGTGGGTTCGAGTGAGCGAGGGATTCCCGGGAGGTGGACTATGAGTCCTCTTATGAAGCCAGTGATTCCGATTCTTGAGAACGTACCGCTTTCAGATGGTTCGGGGACCCTAGACAGTCTCGGAGGTATCGGAAGAGCCTTTGTTAAACTGTTGTCGCCATCGGATCCTCATAGCAGAGCCTTTTCTGTGGTTGTTGAGCTCCGAGACGAAAGAGATCAGAGACTTCGATTTGAATCTAAGGTGTATCCAGTGGCCCTGTTCCCTCATGATGTGGAAATTGTTGAACAGGTAAACCAGGTCCCCGATCAGGCTCAATTGGTTTTGGAGCGCATTTCAATCGAACTGGAACCGAACCAGGTTCTTCAAACGAGCCAAGGACAGAGTTTCTATCCGCCGGGACGTATTCGATCTCATGTTTGCTGTGATTTCTTCTGTACTCTCATCGAGGGAAACGGAGTGCTCGAAGTCGTCTCTGTAATTCGAGGACTAGAAAACGAAGATGAAGATGTGGCTCAGGACCTGATCGTTCGGCATACCATGGATATTGGTACTTTTCTTTCACCAGAAGATCCGAACTCGATTGGTCCCGTTGTTCAGCCGATAGACCGCTTCTCAGAGAAAGATATTCAGCTACCAAAAGTCCCAATCGCATATGTCAAACGCAAATAGAATTGTCCGGATTCGTTCGCTGTGAATTGGTTGGCAGTTTTCTTTTTTGGTACCAAGCACCGTAGATATTCCTTCAAATCAGATCTCGAGGGTAAGGAACCGTGCTATTCTTGTGACTTATTCTGGGCATCGATAGCCATCAACTCGTAGCAAACGGTCCAGTTCTATTGAGAATGGGCAAGCGATACAAAGGGGATGACATTTGCGACGCGAGAAAGTTTGTGGCCTCAGATAGTGTGGAGGATCCGAAGGCGCAAATCTGTTGCAAGTGTTATCCCTCACTTTTCAGAAACAGTGATTGCTGGGTTAGAGTGGCCACTGTGTCTCCTGTTCTGCGGCTCTGTGAGAGCGCGGCAAGTCCAAGCATGTTGTCCTTCGGAGTCCCGGAATCGGGTAAGAAAATAGCGGAATTTTGGGGCCCCCAAAGAATGAGCATTCGCCATAAATGACGTATTTTTGAGTATGAGAAACACCGTTAAAACACCTCTGAAAAGGGTTTCTCGTTGACAGATTCTTCTGGAAGAAAGAGGAAAACGCTCGTTTACTGCAGTAGCAATCGTCAGTGTAATTGAATGAAATCGTTCATCAAACAGCCCCTTCTTCGCAAACCGTCCAGAATTTGAGAGCCGTATAAATTGAGAATGGTCGATCTCAATTTTATTGGCGGATGGGTTTGGTTTTGTTGTCACTCACTGAGCTGTCCGAGTCCTTGAGTGTGTTTTTCCGGCCATAGAGGGCAGTTTTCTGCTACATTCGTCTATCGCGCAGTCAGGCCAGTAGTCGTCGTGGGGCTACTGGGGCAGTTGTATCAGAGAAAGAAAGTGAGCGGGGTGTGTTGGGTGTTCTCTCTGAGTACTGTTCAACCCTTAAGGAGATCTATGAGCAAGTCATTCTATTGTAACACTGAGTTGTTGGGATTTTCTGAGTTTGCCCCTTCTGACGCCGTGATCGGGTCAAACGGGGAATTTAATCGATTCTGTCAAAAAATTTGTGATAGCTGGAAAAGGGCTTATCCGAGATCGCTCGGAGTGACGACAGGACGTTTTGAACGGTTACTCCGAACACTTGAACGATCACCGGAAGATGAAAAAGTTATCCCTACATCGTGGGGCGGTGTAGTGGTTGATCGATACCGACATCCGCAAGTTGAAAAATTTCTCGTTGTTCGAGAGGGGAGATACCTCGCGTTAGAGAAGCACGATCAAAAAGATGAATACCTCGAGGTGCTCGAAGGAGCTGGAGTGATTGTCTGGCGGAGAAGTTCAACATCCGAACTGCTCGCCGAGAAGCTCCTTGCTGGAACTCGTGTCCATCTTTCTCCGGGAGTCGAGCATTGTATAATCGGTACAGAGGATCTCCTATTATATGAACGGTCCAGAGATCCGAAGGGAATGGATCGAGATCTGATCTTTCTTTACACTCCGGAGGAAGCGGAGTTAGAGAGCGCTTTTCAACAGCAAGCGTATCAATAATTCTTTTAAAAGCATCGTCGCTCTGAGGAGATGAACTCTCTATAGGAATTGACCGCTGGAGAATAATCGAGCAGATCGTTCCTACCGATGCCCTGAGTCGAAAGGTTGCGGGAGGGTGCCTCTCAAGAGAGGACGGCGGTTTCATGTCGCCTCTCACCAAGCCCCACAACCTTTGCCAGAACTCCCCTAGCTGAACAGCCGCATCAGATCGTGGTAGGTGACCATCACTGCAAGCGTCAAGAGGAACGCCACGCCGACTATCATCACGGGAGCGACCACAAATTCGGGAGCTTCGGTACCGAAGACTATCTTCCAGAGTGCCAACAGAACTCGAGAGCCATCAAGAGGCGGAATGGGAATCAACTGCGTCACCCCGAGAACCACACTCAAAAATGAGGCAAACGAGATACCGGCGAGGATCCCCGTCGAGAAGATCTCAGTCCCAACGTCGAGGATCCCAACTGGGCCTCGAACCTCTTTGATCTTTGCTTTTCCCGTGACAGCTCGGGCTACGAACATATACGTACCGACAAAGACCCCCTGTACCGACCGGAGAGCTTTTGTTGCCCCAGCGGAAACAGAGAGGTTGCGGTTTTCGATGGTTTGAGGTGCGAACTGAACACCGATCACGTACCGGCTCGATTCGGGATCCCTCTCCGGAGTAATAGTATAGGAGAAGGGCTCCCCATCACGACTTCCCGCGATCTCGACACTTCTGCCCAGTTTCCTCGCAATCTTCTGCGAAAAATCGAACCAGAGGGGATAGGATTGTCCATCGATTTGTGTGACGACATCTCCCGGCTGGAGCCCCGCGCTGGCAGCGGGAGAGTTCTCCAGAACGATTTCGAGAACGAGCGGATCGTTTGTATAGGGCTCGCCTACCATCACGTTTATCCCCGTCATCAAAACCAATCCGAAAATGACGCTAAAGATGGGTCCGCCAATAGCAGTGAGGAACTGAGCCCAACCTGGGCGGTTGGCGAACCGCTCTTCTTCGCGGGTGCAGGCTGCGTATGCGGCAGGGGAGAGTTTTTTCCTGAGCATCTTAAGCTCATGTTCATTCCCCTCGCGCGTACGACTCTGTCCAACAAGGTGTACGAATCCGCCAAAGGGAATCGCAGCGAGCTGGTAGCGAGTATTGCGAAATTCTCGCTTCCAGAGGACCGGGCCGAATCCAACCGAGAATCGGGCGACGCTTATCCCTGTCAACTTTGCAAAGACGAAATGTCCGAACTCGTGAACCACGATCAAGATACCGAAGGTAACGAGAGCGGCAGCGAACGAAAGAACATGGACTCCCATAAAAAAACCTCCAATTACGGATCTCCTCGCTCTTGAGAAGATACACGACATCAAACCCGTGCTTGGTGTTTGAGACACCCAACTACCCGCATAAGGAGGAAAAAAGAGAGAGAGCAGAACTTTCAGTGTCTCAAGGGTACGCTGAAAGAGGCAGATAGAATAACGATATGAAGGAATCAAAGAAAGTCTCGTCAGGAGATCCCGTTTGATTTCGGCCAGGATTAAGTGATGCACTCTATCGTAAGTGGAGTATCGTCTCTATGTGCTCTGAGGGAAGAGAGCGAAGCTGGAGCTGTTCGATATGGCCAGAATCAACTCAGCTGCTTTTTCATCGCGACGTCGACCCGTTCGTAATGGCTCTCGTGTACTATCGGCGTTCGTCGGTACCCGTTTTTTGTGTAGAGACGTAACGCTGCTTTGAGCTTTGATGATGTCTCAAGCTCGATACTCTGTGCACCTTGTTCCATGGCCCAAGATTCAGCGAATTTCAACAGCGCTTTTCCGATGCCTCGACCTTGAGCCAACGGAGATATAGCCATCTTTACGAGTTCATACACTCGATCAGATTTTTTAACGAGGGCGCACGTCCCCACGACTGCCCCGTGAAGTTTGGCAAAAAATACCATCCCGCCGCTGTTGAGGATCTTCTTTTGGGGATCCGAGAGAGTCTTCCGATCTTCCTCTTCTAACTCAAAATATTTTTCTATCCAGTCGGTGTTGAGATCTCGAAAAGCGATGCAGTACTCCGGACTCCAGAGAAGGAACTCGATCCCTTCTTGGGAGGTTACATTCTGTACACGATCATGAAACGAACAGGAGCTCAAGGCTGTCTCAAGTTGGTCAAGAGCAACATCAAACCCAGGAGCTTCTTCGGAGATAATCCGTTCGAGGTGAGACCTCATCTTGGACCAAATTGGTTCGATGCGTTTCAAAAGCGTAGTAGCTGACCGTGTGAGGGATATCTCGGTGCGTCTTACGTCTTCTTTTCCTCGGGCGAGAGAGACGAGATTGCTTTGCTCCAGGGAAGCGACCATTTGGCTTACCCGCGCATGCGTGACCCCGAGAGCTTGGGCGAGCTCTCCAACTGACGAGCTGCCGTGGTGGTGAAGGTGCGCGAGAACCGGAAAGAAGCGAGGGCTGAACTCGATACCGTTTTCACAATAGATCTGTTGAACGTCTCGAAAAAGAGCGTCGCTGAGGGCTCGAAGCCGACTCCCAAGAGCAAGAATCCCAAGTGACTTCATAAGTAATATGTAAATTATTACATAAAATAAATCAATATAATCTAATAAAAAAATATTATATGGATTATTTGACTAATTAAACGTAAGGCCTTACATATACTTTAGTCGCAGAATTTTTGGGTAGAGGTGTTCAAAGGGTTTTTCTGAAAGGAGCATTGAAATGCAGATTGAAAGGTTAATTCCGCAGATCGAAGTGGCGACCAATCTCTTTCCCCTTGGGGAGGGAGGTTCTCAGCCGATGTCAGATGTTGTCCGCGTTTCATTTGGGGGAGATTTCGTTCCCGTGGTGGACCATGAACTGACGATTGAGGCACCGGGGGATATGGTGCATTCAATCTCTCAAGGGACCCCGTTGGTCGTCGATGTAAGTCGGAGTGAAGCCGAGCGCCTTCTCCTTCCTCTTCTCGGCGTTTTTGACTCGCTCGCGCCCGACGTGAAGAAGAGGATCTTTCCAAATCCACTCAAGTCGCTCTTCCACGATGGAATCGGTATCGAAGAGATGGCACAAGTTTTCGGAGGAGTGCAGAATGCTCTTCGGATCTCTGCAGTCGGCGAGGTCTTGGGATTCTGGAAGATAGAGAGGCCTACGTTGGCAGATCTCTTCTTCAACCATGAATTTGGCCGGCCTCTTCTCCGAGTGAAGAGTTCCTCTTGGCGGCTTGAGCGGGTCCGGTATCGAGAGCTTGAAAAGGACTTTCGAATTCTCGCCCATTGAGCCCTTGGAGTTCGTCTCATGTCCTGATTTTTCGGAGTAGGGTTATTGCTGAACACCTCACCCTACCCATTCTCTTGACGAAGTCCTCAACAAGTCTCGGCCTCCTGATGAATATGAATCACAGAGAACTCCGGAACAAGGTCTCCTGATCCTTCTCCTCGTCGTGCTCGAGATGGGAGGTGGAGAAATTTACAAAACAGGCAAGAAAGAGAGAACGAATCTGGAGAAAGAGCAGGAAAGGCTATTGTTTCCCCTTCGATTCTCCGTTGTGCGTGGCCCAACGAAAGAGGGCTTGTCCAATTCGAGTGTCTCCAAATCCAAAAGGGAGTTTTTCCTGGAGAGAGCGCGCAACGGTTTTAAAGTTTGTGTCAGGAAAAAAATACTTTCGTGTAAGCGCTCCAGTAATGATCAATGAGCCGACCCCGAGAATGCCAGCGACCCACTGTCCGGTAGTTGATGGAATCGACAGATGATTGTTTACAAAGGGCGACCAAAGGCTTGCGAAATTGATAGCTGCCAGACCAGCAACAGAGAGAGCTCCAAGTTTTCCCCACGCATCACGGCGCTCATTGCGCATGGACTGGAGCTGATTGGTCACATGACTGACCGTGTTCAACGATCTTTCTACCTGTACCTCAACAATCTTTTCGAGCCTATTTTCGAGCCTTGTTGCATCCTCGCGTCCGACGGCGAGGGCAGCATCATCGAGAATGGAGCTTTGTTGCTCAAGCATGAACTTCATCTTTTCAAGGCTATCTGAAATGTTACAAATCAGGTCTGCAAGCCCTCGGCGAGACTCAAGTGGTTTTCGACGAATGTTTGGCAAATTGCCATCGACCCACTTTCTTGCTTCATTGAGGACTCCCTCGTTCACGCGGCTGAGTTCTCGGGTGATCCTCAAAAAAAGACTGTGGGAGGTCGATGTCTCTTCTTCAATTCCGTCGTCCTTGTATCGAAGCAGGACCGGATCGATGACCTCTTCTGCGCCGTCGTGCAAGGTGATGACGCAGTTCGGAGTGACAATAAAATTCATCTCTGTATCTTCAACCTGGAACATCTTGTTCGAGCGAAAGATGTGTTGGTCGGCGACAAAGACATTTCCAAATGGGCGAGATCTCATATCACCATCGAACTTGCGAACAAAATCAATAACTTTTTCATCGATTCCGAGGTCCTCCTTCAGAAGGCGATACACCTCTTCATCTGGCTTCGAGATATCGATCCATCGGAGCGCTCCTCCCTGTGGTCGAGCGGTGAGCTTGGTGAGAGCTGCTGCTCCGAGCTCGTCTGTATGTTCTCCGCAGCCCTCCACAATATCCATTACCTGAATTCGGGGTGTCGAAGCGATTCGTTCCTGAATCCTGAGTTCTCGAACCTTCTTCTCTCCGAGAACGTCAACGTACCTATTGTAGGTTGTACAAATATCGTTGATGACGTCACTTTGGACCTGGAGAAATCTCCCAAAGTGCTCCGGATCCGGGAACCGAAAGTCCGAGCGAAGGGTCCCTCCAATTTCAGAAAGCTCCTTGAGGATCTCTCTCAAAAAATCTCCATTGAGCACTTGAAACTTTGCCCCAGGTTTCAAACCCTCTCGATCAATCAATTCGGAAGGAAGGTGGGCAAAGTCTGCTACCGTAAGAGAGCGCCACGGTGCTTTATGGTGAGAATCAGGATCGAGCAGCTTTTGAAGTATTTCTGAGAGTTGCTCATCAACAATTCCATTAACGGTAATTTTCCCAAACTCTCTTCCTTCGGTGTCCGAAAGATACAGCGCAAATCCTGAAATAGAGCGTTTTGCGCCGGGGGTCAGGCGACTGAACTCAAGTTTGAAATTAGAGACTTCAAACGAATAGATGGTCCCTCGGAGGTGCTGCATCTCTGCTCGGCTGAGAGGGCTTGACTCGGGATAATCTGCAAGTGCGACGGCTAGCGGGGCTTGGCTCAACGTTAAGCCACACGGATCGAGAGCAAGGCCGGCTGTCGTCCGCTGCTCGAAGACGCTCGGGAGGCGACGGGAAACTTCCGCGAGATTGGTGAGACCGCCATCCTGATCTGCGATATCGACTGCCAAATCGGGTGAGCACGGGGTGCTATGTACTGCTCCTTCTGCACGGGTACTCATATAAAAAAGGTAACGGCGGCGCGGATCCTAGTCAAAATTATACCGGGTAAAGTTGAGGATCCCGGAACTTCATTTGTGGGCCCGGGTGCCCCCCGGAGGGAGAACGAATGCTGGCCGCCATAAGCTCTAAAGCCGATCAGGCTTTGGTCATGAAGACTCCGGAAATTCCATCGGCGGGCAGGAGACTTCGGGGAATAATAGCTTTCCTATTGTGCCAACACCGTCTCACTGATTTGAGGCCAGTGAGCTCTTGAGAGAAGCCTAAGAGGATGGCTCTGTGCCTCCGAACGGGGGCATGAGTTTCATAACGTACTGTTCCAGCGTAGTATTTTATTTTATGAGCGCAACACACTTTTTTGCTTAGCAAACTGCTCCATAGTAAAACCTTGGTTCACTTTAACTTCTTGATAACGCTTTTATTTACGAGAGTTGAGCCATGGCACAACCAGCTCAATCCACATCGAAAGACACGCTCGGCAGCGAGGGAGTGCTTCCCGAAGTACGACCGATCGAGAAAGCAGAAGCTGTAAGGGGTGATCTCTGTGGCCCACTGTGCGAGAGGATCGCGCAGCGGCTCATTCCA
>JAGRAO010000102.1 GCA_020434565.1 Bdellovibrionales bacterium | reverse complement strand
GGAAAAGCGCCTCTCGATTTCCAAAAAGAGATTCTCCCTTTTGCTCTAAAGTGAGAGAGAGCGCTTTCTCATCCTGGTCTCCGAGAAACTCTCCCTTTGAATTGAAAAGGGTCCAAATTGGCTCAAATCCCTCTATGAAGAACGTCCCTTTCTCTGTGTTCACGACCCAGGTCGGAGAAGTCTTAATCTGAGCAAGCTCAGTCGGAAGCGCAGGGTAGGGAGCGAGTTGTCCTTCAAGCGCTACTAGCGAAAGCGCATGCGGTGAAAACATAAAATCCGACAAATTGACGTCACTCACTCCCGGTAGTCCTAGCCCGATAGCGGCGACCTGCGAGACGAGAAGGTCAAAGCGGGTCGCAGTATCAATCAGGGTTTCCAGTTCCTTCTTAAAATGAGCTTGTTCAAGTCCATTCACGATAAGCCCAATACTATGGACACCGATTCCCGCTCCTTCAACGATGTCGTCCGGCCGTTCCTCAAGCAGAGCATTCTCCACTCCGCCCTGAGGCTTTTCACCGTTGACCTTCTGAAGAGGAATCTGAAGCTGTGACTTCTTATTCTGAAGACTTGGCGAATTGCTGGCTTGAGATGTTCCGTTTACAAAGGATTGCGGAAAGAACCCGTGAGGCGAGGAGTTTTCTTGGGCAGAGCAGGCCATCACGACACAGAAGAATGCCACAAGAAGAGAAAATACTCTTTCTTTTACAGTCCCGACAATTCGAACAATCAATCTTTCCCCCTTACTTAATACGAAGTGCTCCGGTTGGTCCAAACTCACTCGGCCAAATACGCAAGATAAAGTCCATGTTAAACACATCAAAGATATCGAGGTTCCAATCTTCTACACCAGGCCAGCCATAACACCCGCTAAAGAGGGTAAATGCCTCCATAGTTGTCTCGGCATGACCTCCAACAACGTCCTTGTCGATAATGTTTGATTTCTCAAAGCTCCAGTTCTTCCTTCCACCTTCGTCACTGACGAGGTCTCCGAACTTGTTGCAGCCTCCAGCCAATCGCGAGTTGAGAAACGGGATAAGTCCGATGAGCCCGCCGGCACTTTGATCAATATCTTCGTTGAGATTCTTATTGAGCTCTGCTGGAAACGCCTCGTTGAGAAACGCCGAACCTCGCCAAAGGGCTCCGATATCCTGCAGGTTCGTTGGATCAATTTCCGAGAGTTTTTTGGATGGAAAGATATGAAATCGGTCTTTCTGAAGATCGAGGCTAATTGACTTTGTACCGTGAGGAAAACGGTGATGGTATTGCTGATAGCCCTTCGTAAGCGTCTGAAAGATATAGTCTGTATTGTGGGATCTCGTTGTGGCGGTTTGAACGATCTCGCCAACATCTTCAAGGCATCGGACATTAGAAAAATCAATATTTGGTTGCTGGCCGACTGGATCATATCGCGCACTCCACTCCTCTTTGCAGAGATCGTTCTCCTCGGGACAGATCGCCGTTAAAAGCTCTACCGGTGTTCTTCCCGTTTGAGCATTCTGTCTGGGACACCGTTCGGGGTGATCAAGATGCGGCGCACTCGGATGGGGTTTCGTTACGTCCCAATCGTCGGGACTCTGATAGTGCTCAAATGTTGGGTCATACTCTGCGCTGTGGTGAAGCCAGTACGCGAGTTCAAATCCAGCTCGGGGAGAAACAGTTTCCCCTGCAATCTCAAGTTCAGTAGGATCAAATCTATGATCAGTTGCATAAAACGGCTGTCCGACAACACCGTCGTTTTCCGGATACACATGAGGGGCATAGTGTTGGCTCTCAATGTCTTCTTCGACCTGCTTCTCAGGAAAAAAGCGGATAAATCCTCGGTCATTTTCGCCACGAGAAAAGAACATCAACGTTCGCAGCTGATCGGTAAAGCTCGAGAGTTGTGATCGCGCTGCGATCAAAGCAAAGAGATTATTCGGCCGCGCGAGAGTGCCTATCGCCGGGGGATCCCATGGATAGTTCAAGGGGTCGTTGTCTGGAATAGCATAGCTACAATTAGGGCTCAGTTTACACAGAGTTTCTCCGAGCGAGTTGTAAGCTTGAAGTTTTTGCTTCTTGTGGATCTCTTTAATCTCGGTAAGCGCTGCTTCTCCATCTCGCGAATAGTCATGGAGAGAATCTCGAAGAGCGAGAAGTTGTCCACCATTCACATCGACAACATCCTGAATATCGATATAGCGGCTATGAAACGGTTGACGGCTCATCGATATCTTTTGCGTTGGATAGTAATAGTCAACGACATGACCGAAGCGGGCCTTGAGAGGACAGCACGTTTCAAAAATATTGACACCATACTGTGGAAAATTAATGCCGACTTTGCCCGGAGGGGTAGTATCAACGTTTCCGCACCATCCGGCGGGAAACCCGAGCTGTCCGTACCGGAGCGGTTGATATTCTTTCGTCTGAACGCAGACGTGCTCCTCGGCACATCGAATCCGGGGCCCTCGCCAGGTCCATTTGATTTTGAGACTCGCGCAGCATTTGGTTGGGGTTAAGTCAGCGGCATAATCTATCGCGGCGAGATACTCGTCGATATACTCAATTGGAGGAACCCCCATACCGACAGGCGCATCCCACCGGACCCAGCTGTTGATATTTGGCCAACTATCGTACTCAACCGGCGGCGTTCTTAAAGCTTCGTAGGTATGAAGATGCGTAAACGGGAAATTTATCCTGTTGCACTGCGCTGTTTGAGATGCGAGATCTAAACCACTCACGTAGCCAGTTACTATCTCTGGATAGCCTGTCGAGTAATTCGTATACGGAATTGGAACTTCACCTGGAATCTGTGAAGTAAAGGCTCCAAGTTGTTGCTCCACAGAAGGAGGGATGTTTCCGCTGAGCCAGCTATAATCGAGCTCCCAATTCACACCGGGTGCAAGGTTTCCGAACATAAAAGGAGTATCGAGCGGATCCCAATCAGCCCAATTCTCGATATTCGCTTCAACTGTCCCGGTCATGGACTCGGCTGTGGACATTCGCTTTTCAATGAGCGGCTTCACGACCTGATTTTCAAATCCCTCCAGGTCGCTTTGCGCTAAAAGTGGTTCGGCAACTATCAAGAGGCAGCACACTGCAAGAAGGCACCACTTTCTCATAGACCACCTCCCAGAAATGAGCGTTTCACGCGGGCAATCTCTGGATGGAGAGTGCCTTTTCCGTCTGGCTTGTCACCGTAATTCTTCAAGGCATCTTCGCCATATTCACGATAAATATTTTTGTCAGTGACCCGTAAACGAAAGGGAAGACATGCTGCTTTCCCCTCAGAAGCGAGGAGCGAAAATTGATCTCCAACCTTTGTTGAATAGACATGTACTTGTATGTTTTCTCCGAAAAGCTCACTCGGCGTTGAGAGAAAGGTTTTTATGGAAGGAGCCGAAACCGGCAGGAAGAGCATATCGAACTCCTCTGAAGAATCTTTTTGAGAGCTAGTGGAGACTCGGAGGTCAAGACTCTTTGCAATCTGATCAAGCTCGCTTAAGGTTTGCCTCTTCGGTTTTTGTATCCGAAGCGTCTTAGCCTCGTCACAGATTGGAAGCTCAGGTGCGGATGATTGCTCCATGATCGATTCAGACTGCTCTCGGAGTTGCTTTTGAACCGCCGAGGGAACCTCACTTTTTTCAGCGATTCTCCCAGCGAGATTCCGGATTAACTCCCTCTGTGCAGATGTAAGAAGGGTTGGTTGGAGCTTTTCAGGAGCTGGGAGGGGAATTCCTTGGTGAAATCGGAGATGGCGCTGGAGTCCTGCTGTTGAAAAGAAACGACTCCGTGCGGAAGCTGCCGCAGTTCGCTGACCCCGCCCATGACTTTGCAGGACGTCAACAAGTCGATCCAAAAGCTTCGCGTTATGCTGCGGAAGATGAAAGATCTGAGCAACGATCCCCGCCGCCATCTCTGGTGTAGGCTTCTGAACTTTCTTTTCAAGAGAGATCCCTGCTGACTGAAGAGCTTGAAAAACAGAATCACGGTCAGTGGAAGGGATGGCGATATCGATCGAAGAGTTCTCTTCGATCTCAGTACTCAATCCAGCGCGCGGATCTTGCGAGGCCGGTTGGGCAATGATGAGAGCGGGAAGGCACCAAACGACAAGTGCTCCCCACAGTACTTTTGGGTCCATCTCGTGCTCCGAAAGACAGCATCAACCAAGCACGCTATCTTCCAAAAACAACCGAAGAATCGATCCAACACAGAACGACTCTTATGACCCTCACAGAAGATATGGAGTATTGTGCACCGGGGTGACTTAGACGGTGAGCGGACGATGAGAGGAATTGCCTCTTTTCAGGGGCTTAGGGAAAACCATGACTTTGAAACGCCCTGGATTATGTATCTTCCGGAGTCTCGGACTGCTCCTCTGACTCACGTTCTTGATTGATCCGCTCGTCAATTTTCGTAAGAACCTTCCTTTCGATGCGGTCCCGTACCCGATGGCTTGTACCACGATAGAGATCTTTTCCGGAGAGAAGATCTTTCGGCAAGTCGGCGCTCGAAAATCCATCAATTGCCTGCTGAAGATACATGACGACCGACTCTATTTCTTCATGATTCAGCTGGTCACACGCTGATTTCATAGCATCGAGAGATTGGTTTCCATCGAAGCCCTCAGAGCGAAATTCGGCGGCAGCATCAAGTTTCGCCATAATTTCAGGAAGGAGCCGTTTAATTCGTATCTGCTCTTTTGCTGCCCAACGATTCTTTTTTACCGTATTTGCGAGTTCTACTACCCCCTCAAGTTTTTCAACTGAGAACGGGCGGATCAGGGAGCCGTCTGCTCCGAGTAAGATAGCCTCCTCGTATGCATGATCTTCGTCTTGGGATGAGCCTCCAACAACGATACAAGCTGCTTCGTCTGTACTCTTTGACTTTCGAACGGCCGAGACAAAACCCTCAAGCTCCTCACGCGGAAATCCTTCGGCTACAAAGATCACATCAAATGCGCTGCCACTTGTAAGTCGTTCTCGAGCGCCCTGCAGATTCTCCTCAGTGCCATCGTCGGAGAATTTTCCCGTGCCAAGCACCGCCTGCTTCAGCATCATTCGGGACTTTTTGTCGTTGTCTACGATGAGACTCTTTAGCATCGCGCTCTCCAGGGCCATTCACATCTGTCTCTCTGATCGGCGGGTTTCGGGAAATACCGGAGCGATTTCAGACAGATAAGAAAAACTCTCATGATTTTGGGTAGTTACCGCACAAGCTTCCGGACTTTGATAGCGGAGGACAATTGTGAAGGAACGCTGAGAAAGGAGCGAGAGAGTGTGCCAGAGCCCTCCAGGAGAACGGTGACAAATAACACCGTGCTTCAACCGTTCATGGTCGATAGATTGACTTGCGAATGAAACTGCGTCCCTGGGAAAAGTTATGAATTTCAGATCTCTCATTACTCTGTCCTTACTCTCCATTTTTGCTCCGGTAGTGATAGCCGTTGCTCAAGTCGAGGTTCCGCCCGAAACTGCACGTGCCTCAAGTATCGAAAAGCCGTGGCGGACCTTGCTTCGCTCCGAGATTCAAAACCCTTCGCAGGTAGAGGACACACAGGTTACGAAAAAAGACGTCCGTAAACTGCGGATCACGGGATGGGTGAGGGGACTTGGGAGATTCCGCGCGGATCTCACCCAGCTCCGTCGAAAATCCTGGAATAGATCTGACGAAGACGGAAAACCGTTTATCCTGCTCCAGGGGTCGGCAAAATTTCTTTCGGGCTCCAATTCTGGCGAGTCCTTTCCTGCTGCGGCTACAGCCATAAAACTCTTAAATCGAACCGATATTAACCTCTTTCTGTTTGGGGATAGTGACAGACGAACCCGAAAAACTGCCCTCTATGAGTTTCAGCTCTCCCTTCCTCACGATGGCGAGATGCGAGTAAAGCGTGTCCGACGAGCGAAATGGGATTCTCCGACTTCTGGCACTGACGCGGTCTCACGTTCGTGCCTTGAAAGGCACCCCCCTCTTGGTGCTCAACGCACCTTTCTTCCTTCGATGAGGAGAGAAGCGGTCGTTCGGGAGAATTCGTTTCGTCAGCTCGATCTCGTCGCTCAGATGGACTCCGAATTCAATAGCTCGCTTGGCGGAAATAGCCTCACCGAAATTGCGACCATCCTGAACGCCATGGAAGCCATTTATGAGGATCAACTCGGTGTGACCCTTAATATGATCCTTGATTCAACTCCGGTGTCATCGATTGCAACCGATGATGGCGAAGAGGTGCTCGAGGAATATCGGCTCCTGTCACAATCGCTCGATGGAGATCTGTATCATCTCTTCTCGGGAAAAACACAAGACGAGCTACTCGGAATAGCTTACGTTGGCGTGGTATGTGCTTTCCCTTCGTTTAGTCACGGAGTGAGCTATTATGCCGACACCGCAACGACCATCCTCACCGTTGCTCATGAGATTGGGCATAACTTTGATGCAGACCACGATTCCGCCACGAACGATCCACCGACTATCATGTTTCCCTCGGCGGCTCCGAACGTGATCTCTGAATTCTCCGCTATCTCAAAGAGCCAGATTTCCTCTCATATCGAGAATTTTGGCGATTGTCTCGCGACAGTTGGTGAAGAGGAGGGGGGTGGAGGAAATCCAACCCCGACGCCTACAGGCACCCCAGGTGGAACGATTAGCGACCCTTCCGAAACTTCTGAGGAGGGCGATCTGCAAGTTGATCTCTATCGCTCAAAGTTCCAAGGAAAAATTTTTCTTGTAGCAGAGGCATTTACTGAATTCGAGTTAAAGAGCGATACCTCGATCGAGATCTACTTTGCTCCACGCAAAAGTAGTACCTTCTCGATATTCGGTGTAGGCACAACGGGTTCAGAGGGAAATATCGCCTTTCGACCCAAGCGAAAGGGAACCTATCTCGCTCAGATCGAGGGAACCGATATTCAGAGCGCTCAGGTAAAAGTTCGCCGAACCCGAACGGGACGCAAGCGGTAGCGGAGCCCGAGCCTGTAAGACAGCGATGAGGAAGAGAACTTGAGCCGTGCTTTCAAGTTTCCAACTCCTGTCGCCGTTCCTGTTAGCCCTACTCGTGAAGCAGACAGCCGAACTCCCGAACATTCATGGAAATTCCGAGTATTCCGGACCGCTACCCTCTGGTGTTTTACGGCAAAAAAACACCTCTGTGGATGTACTGAGGCCGAGAGATTCGCTACCTTAAGGGAGATAACTTAACAACAGCGCGTACAGATGACTTCACACCAAGCAGTTGCCGACAAAAATATCTCAAGCGAGCACAGCTCTGAGGATGCCGTAGGATCCCGAGACGATCATTTTGTTAAGGGGCATCTCCCTGAAGAACGCTCGATGCCGATTCCTGTTCGAACAGTCCCGTTTGTGCTTGTACACCTTATTCCACTTCTTGCCGTCTTCACTGACGTGTCGCTCTTTGATTGGGCCTTGTGCTTCTCGCTCTATTTCATCCGTATGTTTTTCGTAACGGCGGGCTATCACCGGTATTTTTCACACCGTACCTTTAAGACTTCTCGGATCTTTCAATTTCTTCTCGCATTTTGCGCTGAAACCAGTGCCCAGAAAGGAGCGCTTTGGTGGGCGGCGCACCACCGAACGCACCATAAGCACAGCGACACTCCCAGAGACCCTCACAGTATGAAGATCTACGGTTTCTGGTACTCACACCTCGGTTGGATTCTTGGGCCTGACTATGACGACACTGAGTACAAGCTCATACCGGATCTCGTAAAGTACCCAGAGCTTCGCTGGCTCGATAAATACTTTCTTATTCCTCCTATTGCGCTCGGCTTTCTCGTCTTTGTTCTTGGGGGATGGGTCAATTCAGGATCGTTCACCTTTGAAGGGATCGTAACTCACGGATGGTCTACCCTTTTAATTGGATTTTTCTTAAGTACCGTTATCCTCTATCACGGAACCTTTTCGATTAACTCTTTGATGCACAAATTCGGAAAGCCTCGTTACGACACCGGAGACGAATCTCGAAACAGTTGGTGGCTCGCGATTTTGACCCTCGGTGAGGGCTGGCACAATAATCATCACTACTACCAGAGCGCAGCTCGACAGGGATTTTTCTGGTGGGAAGTCGATATCTCGTATTATGTTATCCGTCTTCTCGGGGCTCTTGGACTTGTCTGGGATATCCGTGAGGTTCCGCACCATGTGCAGTACTCAGAGAAAAAGACTCTCTCTGCATCTTAGACCCTAGTGAGTTTTTTCACTCAGTTTCCACTCGCGAAAATCGTGAAGGGCTCGAACAATCTGTCCGGCAATTTCGGTGCGGTGTTGCCTGAGCCAGATGTCGTCTTTCTCATCCACAATAAATCCGACCTCAAACAAAAGCGCCGGCATACTCGCGGCTTTCAGAACCGCCAGATTGTCGTACTGGAAAATTCCGTAGCGCTTATTCATGAGTTGTTGGCCAGCAGGCGGGCTCGACTTCGAGTGAATCGAATATGATTCTCTCCCTATCTCCTCAAGTCGTTTTCCAAGAGCTGTCGCAAACCACAGAGAATCCGTAATACGAGGATTCTTGGCAGAGATGTACAGACTGTATCCCTGCCGATCTTCTCTCGTCCGAGCCGCTGTTCGCCCTTCGAGAGAGAAGTACTCAATTTTCTCCTCGTTTACCGAATTGTGGTGTATCGAAAGAAAGAGATCGGCTGATATTCGGTTTGCCCGAAAGGATCGCTCCTCAAGAGAGATTTCCTCGTCGGGTTCAGCGCTCCGATATGTCCGAAAGCTCTCGTCCCGATTGAGCAGGGCTATCAATTCGTCAACGAGGGTGTCGTTATACTTTTTCTCAAATTCTCCCTGTACCCCAAGCGCGCCGGGTTCGCGATTTGTATGGCCCGAATCGAACATGATAACAAAGGGCTCATTTCGTTGGTGACAACTCCCGAGAAAAAGGAGAGCGCATATGCAGAGAGCGATTCGGTACATAGCGATTGCTGGCCTGCTCTTTGTTATACTTTCGTGTTCTCACGAGCGCCCAAGCTCGCTCGAGGGGGTAGTCTTTCTTCAGACTCAGAGTTCAACAACGATCCTTGGCGATAAACTCCTTATCGTATCGAATCTCTCAGGCAAAATGCGACCGTACCTTGTTCAGAGAAGTGGATGGGAGCCCCTGTTGAAAGATACTCCCGAAAACGAAGTGAGTGACCTCGATTTTTTCCGACCTCTCGCCCTGGATCAAAACACAGTACTCTTTTCAGTCCAAGATAGCGGACGAGAACCTTTTGAAATCTATCGCTTTGACCGTGAGACAAACCAACTCAAAAACCTCACTCGCACCCCTCACGTTGACGAGGGAGATATCTGCACTTCAGAGGGCAAGGATGTTGTGTCGTTTCGGGCGGGAGATCAACAAGTTGTTCGATCCCTTACCGATTGGAGTTCGCTGCCGGTTGAGACGAAGAGCTCTCACGGCTTTATGCGATGCATGTGGAAAAATCAGAATCTCCTTCTTGGAGTATCAAAAAAACCAACACCAAACGCTCAGGGAGCTTATACACTCTCGGTTTGTCGTCGCCTCAAAGACAGATTCCTCTGCTCAGAAACTGAGGCGCTGAACACGGTACGGCATTTTGTTGATTTTGAGCGGATCGGAGAGAACGTCGGTTTTTTTGGACTCACTCCCGAATTCCCCTTTCGTCAACTGTACGAGCTGGATGAGAGCTTTCAATCGATCACAATTGCTTCGGGATTTCCAAAAAACGGTGGGGACGTGCTTGAATCAGCTGGCCCCTTCCTCCGGATGGGGAGTGGAAGTCGATATACCCTTATAGCTCGCGAACAATCGGCCTTTCCCGAGCAGGAGTCGCTCCGAGAGGTTGTCTTTTCCTCGCAACAGGTTGGAGGAGAGACGTGGGGAATTGTTGCAGCGCCGAACTCTCCCCGGCTTCCAGCTCTTTACAGTGAGCACAAATGGCTTCAGATTCTTCCGGAGTCGCTCAGGCCTCCTCGGAACACTCCATCGATCGAAGAGGTGTGGATTCAATCGCCGTCATCCGGTGAGCGGTTTCAGCTGTGGTGGTTTGGCCCAGGCTCGAGGAAAAATATCGTCGTCTGGCTCCACGGTGGTCCTCGAGAGAATGTTTCTCCTCGTTACAATCCGTATTTTCACATGTTGAACAATCTCGGCTTTGCAGTCGTGGCTTTGAACTATCCCGGCAGCACGGGGAGGGGACTATCATTTGAAAGTAAGTTTGAACGGGATGCCCTTGTTGATTCACTCCGCACTCTTAGTGTGTATCTCCGGGAAAACCGACACAGCTCACATGTTGTTTTGTGGACAATTTCAACGGGATTTTCTCTCGCTCGGTTGTGGGCCCAAGAGGGATTGCCGCTTTCTGCGCACGTTTCGCAAGCAGCTGCCGCTCAACGACCACTCCGGCAGAAATTGAGAGCTGCCTTTACAGTGCGGGAAATCCCCGTATTTTCTATACGCGGAATGAACGACAGATTTCCCGGTGGTGAAGTAGAATTTGAATACGAAGGGGGCCACGATATCATCGACCCGCACCAGTTTACTGAAATGACTTCTAAAATTGCGCCCTTTCTAGAAGGGGTCGCTTCGAGGCCTCCCGCAACAATTGAATAATCTTGTTCTTGCAATCCTCACTCTCGATTTCTAGAGTTCCCGAAGTCTGAGTCCTGTTCTGACAAGCTAGGGAGGAAAGCATGATTGAGGCGCTCTTGAAGCCTTTTCGCAATAAGTTCACAAAACTCTTTATCGGTTGCGCGTGTGTCGCAACGTTTGGAGTTGTCGCATGTGGCGGGTCAGGCGGAAGTGATTTTGTCACCCGTGTGTTGTGTGCTCTTGCAGTTTACGATCTCAACAATTTTGCGGTGAGCGGAGAAAATGGTTTTTCGGCGTACACTCAAGATGGCGGATTGAGTTTTACCGATGATTCGCCGGGAACGAGCGATACCTTCACCGACTCAGAGATCAAGGGGAGTTCGGCGTGGTCTGTCGGTTTAGGTGGTTCGCTCTACGAGAAAGTCTCGCTGACTGCCGAGTATAAGAATATTGATTCAGGGACAAGCGCAGATCTTCACGATCTTGAATGGGCAGGGGATTCATTTGGTATTTCAGTGGGGGTGAAGGGAACTTTTACGCGAACCCTTGATGCGGGGCTCACGTGGAATGCCGGAACCTTCACGGATGTTGACTTGCACTCTATCTCATGTCCTACCGAGATGACCTGTTTTACCGCAGGCTCTCTTGGAATGGTGTACCGAACAGACGACCAGGGCAGTACGTGGCGGCAGCTTCCCCTTGGATTTGATACTTCTGCCACGTTGCGAGGGATCTATGCTCCCTCTGTAAATCACGCTTGGGTGGTTGGCGATGGGGGACTTGTAGCCCGCACGATGGATGGGGGCGAGAATTTCTCTCTTATCGACGCAGGAACAGATCGAGATCTTTATGATGTCTATATCGGTAACCAGGAACAAAACGGTCTCATCGTTGGAGATAGTTTCCTGGGTCGAATTTCTGACGGGGTGACAATTACTCCATTTGGCGGATTTGCGCTCGAACTCGGGGTTGTCCTGAAAAAGATCCAACTCGCTCTCGTTGGGGATCTCCTTTTCATCGCTGGAGGAAACGGAACGCTCTACAAAACCGCCGATTTTGGGCTCAACTTGGTTCGAATTCCGGTCATCACGAGTATCCCCGATTCAAACGGTGGAGACTTTGGCGATACAGGCGATTCCGGAATGGGGAACGATTTTGGCGATGATTTCAACGACGATTTCGGGGATGACTTTAACGACACTGGTGATAGCGGCGACTCTGGTGGGTCAACTGATGAGATTGCTGAGTTCCAGATTAGCGATCAAGACTTTTCCTTTTCGCACAACGTTGGTCAAACAAACTGCCCTCAGCAGATCGGTCAATTTGTCATCACCAATACCGGGACAACCGCTTTGAACATCTCGATTCAGGGACCGAGTGGTGGACAACTGAGTACGAATCCGTCGTCGGGGATCTCGCTTGAGGCTGGAGAAACTCAGACCGTGACGCTCTTTTTCACCTGCTCACAGGCATCTTCGTTCAACGAAATCCTGACGATCTCTGGACAGAGTCCCGGAGGACAATCAGCTTCTGCCTTGGTCAACGTACAAGGGAACGTGAGTTAACCGTTTGTCTCAGTGAGCCATGGCGAGTCACGCAGCTGTTGCGTGACTCGCGCCCGAAGAATTCTCTCGGTCTCTCGAGCTGAGAGAAGTTTTCTATTCGTTCTCTCGCTTATCAAACGAAGATCGCGGGTTTGATTTGGATTCAGGTACTCTCGATTGCGAAGAGTCGTGACAAGACTCCAAATCTGTCTCTCGCCAAGTTCCGAGAGCCGACTGCTGTAGTATCGATTACTTGCTTCAGGAAAGCCCGTAACGATCGGTTCCTCTCCAAGTGGAGCTGCCACGAGATACATCTCAAGCGTTTGAGACTTGGAGAATACTCGATTCAAGAAAAGGGCGAGGAGTGCCTCCCGAAACTTTGAAAGCCAGCGAAATCGGGTTAAAGAGTAATCAGGATAGCAGAGGCTTGCGACCTGCATATCTATCGTCGATGCGCCCCTTATAATCTGACCCGACCAGATGTTCCGCTTGAGCGAGGCCCAAAGCTCTTCGAAATCAATTCCTCGATGCTCAAAAAATCGCCGGTCTTCCTGGGCGAGAACAGCGCTGGCAAGCAGAGAAGGTAAAGAGCCCG
>JAGRAO010000101.1 GCA_020434565.1 Bdellovibrionales bacterium | reverse complement strand
AAGAATTTTTCGCCTACGTCATAAAGCCAAACGATCTTTTTGCTAGTGGGATCAAGCTCGAGGAGCCTCGATTCTTCGGAAACTCTCCCGTTATCAAAAATAAGAATATTCCCCGCCCCCGGCAGCCCCTTCTCGATCATTACTGGTTCATGACCGCCGGAGATGCCCCCTTTGTAATCCCCGCTATACGTCCAGACAACGTTCTTTGTCTCTCGATCAACTATCATGGCCTGCCAAAAATTCCGTGCCATGACAATGATGTTTCCAGGGCGAAATCGGGTATCCCCAGCGTCAAACCACCGATTTTCAGGGATCACTGAAATCGTATTAATGTGTGTCCAATCGTAGGGATCCTGTCCAGTGAGATGTTTCTTGGTCACCTTAGAGCACGGACGAGCACCACAAGAATCAAGCGATAGATGGTTGTGCGCCTCCCATTTCCAAACCGACTCTCCAGATGGAGATATTTCTTCGATCACATCAGATCGAATCTGCACGCCCCGAAGTTTTTCAGGTCGCTTGTCCGTAAGCTCGTTTGGTTCAACATGAGTTAAATAAAGAGCGAGAATATTTCCGTTCGGAAGGATCTGAACGTCGTGGTGAGCATCTTCCGGGAGCTTTTTCTCCCACAAGACCTTCCCCTCCCAACTGTATCTCCTCACCACTGAGCGAAGGGAGGCCCACGGCTCTCTCGCCAACCCCCACTTTGAACCGTGAATGACAAGGATACTTCCGTCGGAGAGCAGTCGTGCTCTATCAGCATCGATGTCCCAGCGGTGAACAATTTTGCCGGCGATATTCACCAGGAGAATTTCAGCTGAGCCGCTCGTCGGGTACAGTGTCATTCCGGGGAACGCCTGGGAGATATCGATGTTGACGATCTCTTCAGTAGGATTCTCTTCAGTAAAGCTCTCCTCAGTAGGAGTTACGACGGAAGATTTGTCTGACGACGCATAAGGCTTTGAAAACGATGCTCGTGGAGAATCAACGGATGGCTCAATCGAATGAGACCCACTGCCATGCTCAAGAAAGAGCGCCACTCCGGCAAGCGCGACGATTCCGAGAACAATCTCAAATCCCAATCGCTTGCTCGTCTTATACTTACTCACCCCATCCACTCCCCAAAAGTGTGAAGCAGAAGATATCGGAAATGGCTGACGGTGTCACTTCTCGAAAGAAACAGGTAAGAACCCGAAGGGGTCAAGGGATCGCCGCTGAGGATTTACGAGCTTCTCTCAAACGGAGGAGCTATTTCTTTGTCTTTTTTTCTGGAGTCGTTTTGTCGCTTCCGGACTTTTCAGTCTGTGATTGTTCTACAGCTGGAAGAGTTGTTACGACTCCTCGACGGAAGCGACCGCCTGATCCGACGATGCCACCGAGCTTAAAACCTCCAGCTTGGTCTTGCTGGTTATCCCCAGGAGCATCACCATTCGTTGCACCTGAGACCGAAGAGGAGTGCCCGGAAGATTGTTGAGGATTACTCCTTGGGGGAGCGCCGTTTTTCCCAGCGCTCTTCGGTTCGCCGTCTTTTGGTTTAAAGCGTGGAGAAGTTTCGCTCTGCTCCTGGCTGAGAATCCGCTCATCGACCCACTCGGCGAGTCCGATTCCATCTTTTTCAAAACGCTCAAGTTCAGGAATAAACTCTCTCCCTTCCCAGGTAGCCGGAAGCTCGGCATGGAACCAAAACGATCTTCCTTTTACGATTCTGCCATCACCAAGATCAAACCAAGCGAGACCTTTTTCGGCGGACATTTCGTGTTTGAGCTCTTCGGCGCTGACAAGATCCTCCTCATCCTCTGAAATGCTAATGGTCTTTGACTTTCGTCCAAGAGGGGACGCCGGAACAAGCGCGCTATTTCCCGAGGTCACTCCAGCTCCAACAGATTTTTTCGTAGTGGCCACTTTCCCGAACCACTCAGCCATATCTTCGGCAGTTCGGTTGTCTCCGATCCGCATCATGACCTTCAAGTTCACGTTCGCCATGACCCGTTCGTAAAAAGACTCGCTCAGCCCCATCGCCGCATCCGTCAGACCTCCGGTTGACTGCGCGCCGAATATCAAAGAAAAGCGCCCCTTTCGCGCAAGCTCAAACAAGTTGGCCCAGGTTGGACCAAAAGTAGAGGCACCCTCATCGATAATAACGAGATGCGGATCTTCGAGATTGAGGTGCCTCGAAGAGGTAATTTCTCCAATAGAGACCTCAAGATCTTCCCGAAAGAGCTTCACCATGCGCGCCGCACTCTCAGCCTCTTCAAGACGCGGAAGCATAAAGTAAATAATCTTTCCTCGACGAATAGCATCGGTCAAAACAAGATCGGTGTAGTCCGTACAAAAAATAGTTCCCATCTCACTTCCGGCAATCGCGTGAAGCTCCGAAGAGATCCCTCTCAAGTTATCTGTAATTCGAGCCGTGTCGAGGCTCCCCTTGGCTGTACGGTAACTTGATGCGAGGTGACCAAGTTCAACCATCGCCTGTCGAGCACCAATTTTATAGAGCATGTTCCGCATCTGTGGATAGGCGAGGTTGAATGCAGAAAGCGCTACGGCGATATCTTGGATCGTCCAGGTCAACCCAAAACTCTCCATCGCTCGGACCATTCGATAAATCGAGTCGGCAGCGAGACGATCGTAGTGTTTGGTAGTCGACTGATCAGAAGTCGGCGGAAGTCCCGCACGTAAGACTTTGCGAGCCTTTACATCAGCTCGTTGGTTGGTCATAACAAAATTATAGGCGTGAATTGACTCGAAAGGATCTACCACCACGAGGTCTTCGATTCGACCGGTGAGGAGCGCCATAAGAATAATATGTGCAAGAGTTCCCGAATCACGCTTTGCGTCAATAAAGGTACACCCGCTCGCTCGACCACGCGCCATCTGTTGAAAAATAAGCGATTCGAGCCACAACGTCTTTCCCACTCCAGTCTTTGCAAAGACGCACGCATGGCTGCAGAGATCATCGTCTTCTATCCAAAGCGGCTTTCCACTATCGAGTTCAAAGCCAACCAGATATCGATCTATCATCGATTTACCACGCGCTCTGGCACTCTCGAGTGCATCGGCAAAACAGTCCCGAACGGGAGGGGCCCCGAGCACCGGTCGACCTCCACGCAGCCGACTCTCTTTCTTTCGCTCGTGTTCAAGCCACATCTGCCGTGAAAGCGTTCTTCCGGCAGAGAAAAAGCCAAAAGCGGGAAGAGTACTCAAGAGAGCCAACGCATTCGGATTAAACCCTCCCACAAATGGGGTCGCAGCGAGCCCAAGAGCTCCAAGAGAGAGCGCAGCACCCTTAAGAAGCGCTTTGTTCTGCTCCTCACTCGCGATCGATTCAAAGGTGGATTTTCGGTACTCTCTTGCCATATGTATCGGTTATGCCGTGAGCTGCTCCGCCTCCTCTAAATCATCACTAATCCCCTGCATCTGTCGCTCATGGTGTTGCCTGTTCTCAGCCATCTTGGCCGTACGGGCACTGTAAAAGCGGTTCTGCCATTCACGACCAAACTGCTCTTTGAGGCGCTCGCCTCGTAGCGGAGCGACTCCGGCTTGTCCAACCAGTCCGAGATGGTTCTTTGAGGCTTCGCTGTTCGCCTGATCCATAACAACGTAGACGACAGACGACTCAGGCACCGTGTAGTCCCCCACTCTTCGCGCAAGCCACCCGTAGGTATAGAGTACGACTCGTACACTAGACCATACTCTGAGGTCCTCAGGGGATACGAAGTGTGAGTCTCCTAGCTCCTTGAGCTCTGCTTTCTGAAACGGAGCAAAGACCTTCTCGTATTCTGGAACTTCGTCTTTCAAATTTTCCGTACCTTCAAGCACCTGGAGGTCTCTTGCTTGCTGCCGCTCGCTCACCCGCTCGATCAGCTTTGTTAGCCGACTTAACATATCCTGTGGAAGAGATGCTTTCGAGATCTCCACGAGAGCCTGAACCGGGACAAGAAAGAGGTTCGTTGAGGTCGCGTGTATAAGGTTTGGATACTTTTCATCGAGAGAGAGGACCGTTCGGGAGAACTCCTCACGCCATAAGACATGCGCTTCTCGAACGAGTTCTGCAAGCTCCACTTCATCTGCAACGGACACGAGCTTATTCGGAGCTGCCATAAGGAGCTCTACAAGTTGACGGAGAGAACGACTCTCCGGTGTAAAGTTTTTTGCAAATCGAACCGGACCAAAAATACTCGCCCGGGATGCATAGATGAGCGCTCGCCTCACCGTTTCTCTCTCAGCGAAGTTATATTCCTTTCCAAAGGCAGCGACCGAATGCAGTACCGCACGCGCAGCAAGATGAGGGAAGTTAGAGGCCTGCTCCCATCGGCCAGCAGTTGATTCATAAGCCAGTACTTTGCCAGCCTGAAATGCGAGAACTACTGTTGCCAGCTCAGCAGAAGAGACATTCACGAGCGCCGTGCGCAGCTCTGGAGTCAACACCTGGTCAACTGCTCCACTGAGAATCGAGAGGTAGTGATCAAGCTGAAGAGCCTGATCGGGAGCGGGCTCTTTAAGAAAAGGTCGTTGGTCAAGTCCACTCTCGTCCACTTGTTCAACAATCTGTTGCTGTTTTTCGAGGAGTAATCGAAGGATGCCCTCGGTAGATTGAACGAGGGGAACCTCTTCGAATCCAAGCCCCGAATCGTTATTGTTTCCACCCGGTTTCGCCCATGAAGGGTAATCACCAATTTTCAGGACAATACCCGCCAACGAGATATTCGTAAGAGTTTGAGCATCGAATTCTTCAAGAAGCCGGCCCAGTGATGAGGCTCGAGTGACAGAATCACTCTCTTGTTGCGGACAGGCGAGCCCGACAATCTGCTTATCAGGAGCTCCCTGAGGGGTTAGGTTCTCAAGTTTCGCGTTAATCCCCGAGTAGTAGAGCCTTCCGTTTCCGGTTTGACCCAAGGCATCATCTTCTTCATAAATTCGCCACGAAAAAATGCCTACGACAACCGACAGCGCAATTGCAGCGAGAAAAAGCCTCAGTCCAGCAAGAAAAACAAACCCGGCCCTCATGATCGAGATGTGGAACCATGCAAAGCCACTCTCCTTCAGCGCAGACTGCAGGGCAGACTCCGCAAGTCCAAGAAAGTAATACAGCTCTCCTGAAGTGCCCTTCGATTCAAGCCAAGTTCGATAGCCAGAGATCTGCTCGCCAAGTCGAGCGACCGACGGACTACTCGAAGAGAGTGCAGACTGCTCAAGGCCCGCGAGGTGTCTTGAATCGGCAGGGAAGGAGCCAAACGTCGTAAAAACAGCAAACACGACTATAGCAATGACGAGGAGAACTGCGATTAAGACGACGAGCTTTCCCCAGTCTCGCCCGTGAAGTTGGCGAAGCTCCTTCGAGTGCTTTCCAGAGAAAAACCGTCCTAACATAGAGGTGCCATCATATCGTCTTGGGCCTTGGCGCCAACGCCTCGTTGGAACACTGCCACGGCGAGGGACACAGCGAGATCCAGAATTGGTAGGGTGGGATTTTCCTCTCCGTAGGAACCCTTTCCCGTCACGGGTAAGTTAGGAGAGAGGTCCTCACCATTCAATCTCTCTCTTCAACTGAGACACTTCTCCAGTCCTCCTCTATTTATAAGGTATCCGAGGAGTAGAGTGCGATATCGGGTGGCTCTATTTTGAAAGAGATCCTTTGTTGTTTCACTACCATACCGAAGCTTCCTAACCCACGATCTCTGCCCGTCTCCACAAGTTTGGGCGCCGCAAACGCCGTATTAATATGATCGACCTCTCAAGGACTCCCAAAATCTCATGGAAATTTAAATGATTATCGGCTCGATCATTCCCCCGCCCCCTCGAAGCCCCTGAAAAGCCTCCAGTTGAAAATTGATAAATTTCAGTTTTTCCTCAGAGAGAGGATTCATACGAGAGCCGCTCCTGCATAACCCTGTTGAAGCAAAGAAGGTTTTCTATCAGGAGTATCTTATGTTTAGAGCAACGGTTCTCACCCTCTCGGTGAGCCTGTTTTGTTGCGTCGCACCCGCTTTCTCTGACGCAAAGCCGGTAGCACTTGAGCGCGCCAAGGGCCCAGCGCTTCACAAAGCGGTAGGACACTACGCGCGCGCGCGGTCCCTCCTAATCGCTGCCGTGCGCGAATTCGATCAAGCGACAGCACTGGTAAATCCGCAAGCACTTCTCGACCAAGATGCCTTTCGAAAAGCACTTCTTGATCGGGCTGAAGATCTTGAAACAGTCCTCGACCCCCAACCGAGGGCTTCTGAGATAGGTGTTCGATTTGAGCCTGATTCTCGACTTCTAGGTGAAGCAACGAAGAAGTAAAGACAGATTTGAGTAGGAAAGACACGTAGAGGGGAGCAGATATGGATAACGGTGAGGTAATCCCTGGACTCAACGAGGATTGGACCTTTGCTGGCGCAAAGGCCATGGAGTGGGGTTCAGGCGTAGTCATGATGATGATGACAAGTGAGTTGGCGGGTCTCTCGCCTGCGAAAGCAATGCCTATCATGCTGAGTGTGCTCGTGGGCACTACTTTTGGCCTTGCCGCACTTCGCAAGATGTTTCCTGACGAGGAACGTGGGGTGGCGAACCTCCTCATGACGAATCTCGGAATCTGCCCGCCGAATATTCCAGCTCCCGCAGCCTTACAGCCACTGTGGAGCGGCACCCCTATGAAAGAGCTTCAGGAGAAGAAGGAGTTTGTAGACTTGGGACTCCTCGACGTGTTCCCAAACAATGCGACACTTCTTCAGGAGGAAGAAGAGGAGGAGGAGTACTACTAACCCCTCGCGCTTCTCGGTTTTTGTTTGAGGTCTTTTTGAACGAAGGTTGACACTATGAGTAATGCTCAAAAGGCAATGAATTTCGTAAAGGACCTTGGCGCGATAGATGCCAAGGGCGAAAGCGATACGCTCAAACTATGGGAGAATTACCGCGAGCAAGCCAATCTCTGGCGGATCATCGCGGTGCTTCAATTTATCTCGACTCCTGCACTTATCA
This sequence comes from Bdellovibrionales bacterium, assembly GCA_020434565.1. Lineage (GTDB taxonomy): Bacteria > Bdellovibrionota_C > UBA2361 > UBA2361 > RFPC01 > JAGRAO01. Next base: position 5,796 of record JAGRAO010000101.1, on the reverse strand, counting down.
TTTTCTGCTTCTACCTCTACTCAACTCGCTCGGTCACGTTGAATGTCCCTCCGAAACCGCTGCCGGGGTACTATGCTGTAAACCAGATTCCAGAAAGCGAATTTGTTTCTCAGGCTGAAGAGATAGTCAACCTCATCGCAAGTTATCAACCAGCAAATGCTCGGGGTCAATTTGCCGAGGCTTCCAAGATGCTCATGGAACCAGCGTATTCAACTTTTCTCGACAAGATGATTGGAACAGAGCTCAAGACAATAGAGAGCACAAGCCGAACACAACTCTTCTTTGTTGACCCAACAAAGACAAAGACAACAATGGCCGGCCGTGAAATTCAAGTTTCCCTTGAAGGTGAACGTCTCAAGCTGATAGCAGGAAAGCAGCTTGCGCCCGTGCAGACCCGCTTTCTCGTAACGATGACAACAGTTCCACGCCAGTCATTGAATCCGTATGGAATCATGGTCACGGGTATTGATACGGAGAATGTGCGACAGGGATAAAAGGTTTTTTAAGAGGTACTCTCATGAACAAGGTTGTATTCGGACTATTTGCTGCACTCCTACTCGTTGGCAACGCGTTTGCCCGAGATCTTGACTACAATGATGAAGAGATCTCCATACGAGTCACTCCAGGAGAACCGACTCAGGTTCAGTTTCCAGGTGAAATCTCGGGAGGGTTTCGCAAAAAACTCTCTTCCCTTTCTCTCGAACGGAAAGATGAAGATCTCATTGTTTTCTCAAACGAATCAATTACAGAAACAGGAGAGGCAATCATTGTCCGTTTGAAGGATGGGCGATCATATTCCGTTCGCGTTCAGCGCGCTTCGGATGAAGCTCCTCGAGACGATGTCGTCAAGATCTTTGACCAGCGCGGCTCAATTCTCGCTTCTACCGACGAAGAAAGCGCTCCGTATGACCAGCCAAAATTTAACCAACCACCCGCATCTACGGTAAGTGGGCTCATGAGAGAGATGATGCTCGTGAATGAATTTGGCAAGGAAAAGATCCCAGGGTATCGAGTAAGCGATCGCTACAAAGGAGAAACTGTTCTGAACGACGGAACCATGAGAGCAACGATTGAAAAGATCTTTGTCGGTGGTCAGTACTGGGGATATGTGATCAAGGCCGCAAACCTCATGGACCAGTCTCAACGAATCAATCCAGCAACCTTTCGCCTCGATGGAACGCGGGCCATTTCCCTCGATAACTGGGAGCTCGCTCCACGTCCCCTCAACATCGAGCAACAGATAGCTGGAAAGGACGTTGCGACAATTTACGTGATCACGAAGGCAAGGAACTAAGTCATGGCTATGAAGCAGAAACTTCAAGATCTCACTCTCCTCCTGCAAAAGAGCAGGAAGGCACAGGTAATTGCTGGATGCTGCCTCTTTGGAATCCTCTTCCTCCTCTTTAGTGATAACGGTCAACACAGACGTCGGCCTGTAGCGCCACAGCCATTCCAAGCGGCAAAGGGTGTAGGCGAGTTCGGAGAGAACGAGGCATTTGACGACCTGACGACCTCTATCATTCGCAAACAAGAGGAACATGACTCAGAGATGAAGGTACTCCGAACGACTCTCGAAGATATGAGAGTTGAACGGAAAGAGGATCAGGAGCGATCAGCTCAGATCTTTAAAAAGCTCATCTCGGTTCTCAATTCACGAGAGGCAGCTTCGGGTCAGTCTGCACCTTCCGCTCCGGGAGTATCGCCAGAGCCAATCGATATTCAACCGAACGTGCCTCTTGAGGAGACAGATTCGTTGGTACCGATCGAAGACGATGCTCCTGTCGAGGTCGCGCCACCTCCTGCCCCTGTGGATCCGCGCGTTGCCGTGATCTCACCGGCAGATTCTGTTCGCGTACAACTTCTCTCGGGAGTGAATGCGCCGACAGATGGCACGCCGTATCCGACGGTCTTTAAACTTGTGTCAGACGTAACTGGGCCAGATGGATCTTCACTTCCGCTCGGGGAAGCGCGAATTATTGCAGCGGCTCAGGGCAGCCTGACCGATCAACGGGTTCTGTATCGTCTTACGAAGTTGAGCATTCGACTCCCGGACGGCTCACGGCAGGAAGTTACGATTGACGGCTGGATCGTGGGCGAAGACGGCATCAGAGGGATGCAGGGGAACCTGATTGATCCCCTCGGCAAGGCGCTCCTCGGGACAGCATATACGGGATTCATCGGCGGTCTCGGGACAGGAATCTCAGATGCAAATTCCACCACGATTACAAATGAAGATGGGGGAATCCAGACATTTGTCACAGGCAACACCGCTCAATATGCACTCGGTCAAGGGCTCTCTCAGACTGCGTCACAGTACTCACAAATTATTCAGGAGCGACTCCGCTCACTGAAACCAGTCGTGCAAGTGTATTCTGGACGACAGGCCACGGCGGTATTCTCTCAATCTGCGGATATTCCGTTTCTCTATGAAGCTCTTGAAGGTGACGAGTTTGATGTTTTCCCAACATCACTCGATTAGGTTTTTTTGAGGAGTAATGACACGATGAGGACTCTCTTACACACATTTCGAATTCCCGCCGCTCTCTTGGCACTGCTCGCATGCGGCGGATGCAGTTCCACTGCGAACATGCTCAATCCGTTTTATGAAACACCGCCTCCGATTGCATTTGCGGGACAGCCAAATGATCACGCCTTAAACGAAGGTGGGTCAGAGGGAAAAGCGGCTCTTGCGCGGAACGAACTCGATCAGATCGGTCGATATCCAGAAGCCCACGCGCCACAACCAGTAAATCCAGTCGTGCAACCGGCAGTTATCCGATTGATGTGGGTTCCTGATCATCTCAGCGCAAACGGGGATCTCGTTCCTGCTCACTACTACTATTTGAAGGTTCTCGACGACCGATGGGCTGTTACCGATGTGTTTGAACAGCAAGAGCTCGTTGGCTCAAAAGGCACTGCCGGAAGCGCTCTACCATTCAAGGCTGGGAAAGGAAAATAACGATGTCGCAATGCACTTCGTTGATCAGCGCAATTCTCCTCTCGTTGAGTCTCGTCGCTTCAAGCGGTTGCTCGACGGCGGATACAGAGTCCAAGAAGGTTCCGCGGGTGAACCGAATTGCTCATTCGCAGCTACCACCTGCTCCAACCTACAATCGGTTACGTTGGGTGCATGCGCCAGAGACTCTTCCGGTGAGAGAACTCCAGTATCAAACAGCAGGGATTGATCAGCGACCTCTTCTTTTGCCAGTCATTCATTTCGAAATCCAGGACAAGTCGCTTCGTGAAGCGAGTCAGGTTCTCGCTGCCGCTACTCGTTACGGAGTGTACTGTTCCTCGCTCGTTGCCGAAAGAAAGGTCACCCTCAATTCACTAGGAACGGTTGATGAACTTGCAGCAGAGATCTCTCAGCAAACTGAGACACGAGTGGTCGTTGACCACTCGAATAAGGAGATTCGGGTTTTAAGCGGTAAAGTTTCAGAAGAGCGGTTTTTTGAAGGAGAGGAAGGAGAGCAATGAGTATTAATCGTCTCACTCGAGAGCGGCTGTACCAGGATGAGAGCACTTTTAACCAGTTGCTCCCGTATGCGAAGTACGACCCAGAACTCGGGATCTTTATCCATTCAGATGCATCCCTCTGGTGCATGTATGAGCTTATGCCGCGATGGATAACAAGCACTTCGGATTCTGAAGCATTTCAACTCACTGCTAGCCTCCAAGAGATGGTGGATTCGCTTCCCCACACACTGAGCGTACAATTCAATTGGATCACAACGTTTGACGTTGAACACCTCATTCGTGACTCGATTTCAAAGTACCCGACGAATGGGGTCGCAGGTTGGATGGCGAAGCGTTGGGCGAGGATGATTAAGCGCGCTGCCAACAACGGCTCTTTCCACATGCGCCCTCGTAAACTTCGATTGCTCGTCGCGTTTCGCTACGATCCACCTTGGAGAGCAACGAATGCAATCGAACAACTGAAGCGCGGACTCAAAGTGCTCCTGAAGGGGAAAGTCGGTCTTACCGCAGAAGAGAGGAAGAAAGAGTATCGGGAATACGCGAACCAGCTCCGAGGGATCGTAGATGGTACTGCCTCAAAATTGGCTGACCTCGGTTTCCGCCCCCGTATGCTCGATGGTCAATCTCTGATCGACATTCTCTATCCGCTGCTCAACCGTCGCTCCACAAAATCAGGAAAGTTTCGCAGAGGGCGAAATACCGCAACACCGGTTCCTGTGTACGATCCAGGTGATTTTCTGTGCAATCAAGTCTCAGAGACTCATGCCGAACATCCTGAAAACGGAATCGTGAAAAAGGATGGGAGATACTTTCGTTCTGTATCGCTTGTGAAGGCGCCAAAGCAGTGCCTTCCCCTCATGATCACTCCGCTTCAGAGTTCTCCTTATGAGAACATCATCAGTGTAACATTTTCAAAAGATCCTCAGGAGAAACAACTCCGGAGACTCGACTCTCTCGACAGCACACTCGGACTGCGAGAATTTACCGGACTCGGTCGTGCAAACCAAAAAGTTCAGCACCAGATCAGTGCGATCCGTGCAGCCCGACATGAACTCTATAGCAGTCGATGTCAAATTGTACGAGTCGGGGTTCACCAAACGTTTATTGCTCAGACCCGCGACGAAGCGATGCGAGCTGCCTCTGAAGCAGTCGCAACCTTTCCACAATTGAACGGCGCTCGGGGAATGTCTCACGAAGTCTCTGACCTCGGCGTCATCGTCGCAAGCCTCCCAGGATGTTACGATCCATCGACGGACGGCCCGGGATGGACCACAGTCATGCGCTCCTCACGTGCGGCCCGACTCTTTCCGATGTGGGGAAACTGGCGCGGAAGCAAGGGAAAACTCATGGTCCTCCCGAGTCTCTGGAACCGTGAACTCGTCGGTTTTGATTTCTATGACTCCGAAGTAGCTCCAAACGTTTTGATCAGCGGAGTTTCTGGAGCTGGGAAAAGTTACCTTCTCTGCTACATCCTGATCGCAATGAATAGAGGTCACTACGCGACGATGACAAGCGGCCGTATTGTTGAGCGGCAGCCAATTACTTTTGTGTTTGACAAAGGGATGGTTGGGCAGCCGTGCGGATTTGAAAAAGTTGCAAAGCTCTTTGGAGGTCGTGTTTACGAAGCGACTCCTTCGAAAGCTCCAGCGATGAACTTTCTCGCTCGACTCGGTGAGACCCCGCCGGACAATACGAATGAGGACTATAAAGATCTCATCGACATGTCTGCTGATATCATTTGCGACATGGCGACTGACGGAAATAGAACTCTTGACCGTCTCGATAAAGCAGCGGTAACCGATTCGCTCGTTGAGGCGCATCGTATATATCGCAACGGTCCAATGAAGCGGGAATTCATCTTGAGTGACGTTGCCTCAGTGCTCCAGGCGCCAAGAAAAGTCAGCGAACCTGAAGACTCTGCTCACCGTCGTCAACGAGTTGCTGTTCTCATGGGCGACTACTACGGTAACGGAACCTATGCTCGCTTCTTTGATCGACCGGGCAGTTTGAAACTCCTTGAGCGATTTATCGTGTTTGACCTGAAAGCACTCAGTCGAAACCCAGACCTTCAGCGCGTCTTCTTGAAGATTGCCATGCTGTGGGCGGATACGGTCATGAACGATCCAAAGGAGCTTGATGCTCGAAAGATACTTGTCTTCGACGAAGCGCACGATCTGATCGGAAAAACTTCGGCGAACACTATCGAAACGGCTTTCCGTCTCTATCGAAAGAGAAAGGGTATCGTAATCGCTGCATCACAATCCGGAGAAGACTTTTACGTGGGAACTGGAGGTCAAGCGATCGTCCAAAACAGTGCTC
>JAGRAO010000100.1 GCA_020434565.1 Bdellovibrionales bacterium | reverse complement strand
AGAGTGCCAGTTCGAGTAAGAAGCTCAAGGCTTGCCCCGACAAGACCTGCAACCTCTTCCCCGAGTCGAAAAGGTTTGCCAGCACTTCTACCAAAAACCGGAGGATCGAGAATGACGAGATCGTAAGGACGAAGCCCCTTCTTCACGCGACGCAGCTCTCGTGCAACGAACGCTCGACAGTCCTCTGCGATAACTCGCATTTGGGCTCCTTCTCGGCGATTTCGCTCAAAGTTCTCCTGAGCCCACCGAAGTGCGCGCTTACTGATATCGACCTGAACGACTTCCTGCGCACCACCATTCAGCGCTGCCACCCCAAGGGTACCTGTAAAACAAAAGAGGTTTAAAACTTTGAACCCCAAACTCTCGCGAAGAAGCCATCCCCGTAAATCTCTCATATCGATAAAGAGACCGGAGTTTACCTGGTCCTCCGGTCGGATTAAGAACTCAAGCGCTCCTTCTCTCACCCAAATTTCACGAACGGGATCGCCAAAAACAAGTTCGGCCGGCTCTTTTGCGGTGCATTCAGCACCTTCTCGACGACGACGCAAATATACCGAGCGAAAGATCTTCTGATCCACAAAATACTTAGCGATCTCAACCAGCGAAGATTCAATCTCTCTCTTCAGAGAGCGAGCATGCAGCATGCCCAGATCTCCATAGCCATCTACCACGAGACCAGGAAACCCGTCGCCGTTGTCGTCAATCCACCGAACCGGTTCGGTTTGCTTTCGAAGCTCCAGGCGCCTCAAAACAGCTTTCTCTAGTTTTTGAAGGAGATTAACGGTCAACACGAAGTATGAATCCCTTCAAATATCGCCCTTCTGGATGGAAAAGGTTTGCGGGATGACATAAGGAGGGACCCATCTCCCGAAGAATTTGAACATTCCGTTCCGCTCGCAGGGCAGCTTTCTGAACCACCTCTCGAAAGAGATCGGCACCTACAAGCTGAGAGCAAGAAAACGTAAAAACCAATCCGCCGGGCGAAACTTTCGAAAGTGCCAAACTATTGATCGTTTCATATCCTCGGAGAGCACCCTCGAGAGCTTTCTTGTGCTTCACAAAAGCTGGGGGATCAAGAATAATCAGATCAAAGGTGTCTCGAATCTCATTCATATACTCGAGGCAATCTGCAACGATTCCTTCGTGGCGCTCTGAAACCGAATTCATCTCTGCGTGGCGACACGCCATATCGATGGCACCGCGAGACGCATCAACTGAGACCGCTTTCCGCGCGCCACCGAGAAGTGCTGCAATCGAGAAACCTCCAGTATAGGAGAAACAATTCAGCACAGCCTTCCCAGTAGCGCACTCTCGAACAGCCCGGCGATTCTCTCTCTGATCAAGATAGAATCCTGTCTTTTGACCTTCGAATATATCAACTTCGTAGTGCGCTCCCCATTCCTGAATTTGAGCTTTCCCCGAGTGAGCTCCAAAGAGAAAACTATTTTGAACCTGCAACGGACGGAGAGTTGTTTCACTTTTATGGTATATCCCAACAAATCGGTCAGGGAGTGCTCCCAACAAAGAAGAAACCAGAGTCTCTCGACTCTTCCACATTCCAACCGAGTGAAACTGAAAAACTGCGCAGTCCCGGTAGCAATCGACGATCAGCCCAGGAAGACCGTCACCCTCCCCGTTGATGAGTCGAAAAGCGCTTATCTCAGGGTTCTCCAATAATCCAAGAACGCGTCTGGTTGCTACCGCCTCCTGAATACGTTCAGAGAGACTCTCCTCAGCGTCTCGTTCCCGACCACGGGAGAAGACCTTTACCGCGATCGAACCGGTCCCAAAGTGACCAAGCGCGAGAAACTCTCCGTCCGACGACACAACTCGAACGACATCACCGTCTTCAACCTCGCCTTCAATTTTTGCGATTGCTCCGGAAAATATCCATGGGTGACCACGGCGCACAGAGTAATCGCGGCCCGAATGAAGACGAAGAGTCGGCATATAAAAAAATCCCGGTCAGAAGTACATACAGCGTTTAGCGGAGTTCTTAATTGAATCTCAATGCCTTTCAATCATCAAGACCCCGCCGTGAATGTAGTCAATACCATTCCGAGAAAGCGACTCCCTGATAGCGCGTTCGATCCTGTCCCTCAGCCTCGCACCGGAAGCTCCCGGAACACACAATCGAAACTCCTCCAGGGTCATCTCTACCAGAACGTCTGGGGTATAGGGGAAGGCTTCGTCCTCGTACTTCTCAAAACTCCATGTTAGCGAATCGGCGTCCTTATAGTCTTCAAGTTTCTCAACTATCAGAGGAGTATCACCTCGAAACGCGTAGTCCCCGCACGCCATTGCGATCCCACCCGAGCGAAGAAGGGGAAGCATCTGTTTCATAAGCGGCAGCGTGACCGCAAGACCATCTTCGCCGCCCCACCCTGTGACACCCAGATATTTGCTAAAGTCAAAACAGGGACGATCGGACACTACTGAAAGAAATCCAGACTCCGCGAGTAAAGAGCTTTGCCGAAGAGTGAGGGGTATCGGGGGCGGTACCACGAGAAACGAGGGAACAATACCAAGAGAGACTGTACCCTCTCCGACCTCTCTCAAGAGATCTGCTTGGTTTTGATGAATTCGGATTTTGTCCAGCTCTTCCCGATTTCGAGCATTAAGATACGATACGAAACGAGCGACATTTCTCTGTCGAGCGAGCAAGTCATACCCGTGAATTTCAAGGAGACCGGGATGTTCGAGGACAGAATTAACGAGTTGAATTCCTCCACCACACCCAAACTCTACCGCTATTCCCTCTACTGGATCCAAACATCCGATCGCGTCACTCAGAGAGAACGAACTTCCTTCCAGCTCAATTTCTAATGGTCCAGAACTCGTAGGATAGTGACTCGGAAGATCTCCAACGAGATACACTGTCGAGCCCCCATACGTGCGCCTCGATGAGAAAAAGAGGTTCTGCAATTCCAATTCCCTCCGATCGGTCAACCGAGCAACTTCAAGATCAAGCGCTTGAGAGACAAACCGCTCTCCAAGCTCCCCAAACTTTCTTTGAAATGCCGAAACTTCTATCTCCTCCCCAAGGAAAAAGAATCGCAAGAAAGCGCGATCTTCAAGCGAGAGTCCCTGATGCGCCGCATCATCGAAGCACTGAGGAGCATCAATAACCCAAGGAAAATTCGGATAGACTTCGTAGTCATCAGGCCGGAGCAACTCGTTTTTTGAATCAAATTCGAACGTGTCGAGAAGCTCACGGGACACAGACGCAAACTGCTGTCCACGACTACTGGCAAGTCCTTCAAGGTCACTCTGTTGATGTGCGCCTTGCTTCTCAATTACTCTATGAGATGCACCATCGGCTAAAGTATCTGCTTTCTTCAGTGGCTGTAACAACTCTCGCTCTCTCTCCTCATAGCAATTCTCCTCTCTTATGGGTGGCCCCTCCCTGTCGGGATTCGAAGACTCGCTCTCCGGCCTCTCAAGTGGAGGCACTCCTAAAGCCACAACTCCAAAGGAGCGTGGTGCATCACAGTCCGGAGAATATCCGTGCGGGTCAATATTCCGACCAATTGGTGGGTCTCATCCACTATCGGCATAGCGCCAATGCGCTCTTCGATCATGATCTTCGCCATCTCTCGAATCTCGGCTTCAGGTCGCGCGGTGAGGACCCCTTTTGTCATCACCTCAGAAATCCGCCCCGCACTCATGGGAGCCGAGAGCGCATCTCTATCGGATAGAATTCCAACCAGGCGCCCCTCAGAGGATACTACTGGAAGATGCCTAAATCTCTGACTCTGAAAAATTTTTTTTGCCGCAGTGAGAGGCCTGTCTGCCTGAACCGTCACCACAGGTGAAGACATAATTTGCTGAGCAGTCACCGCCGGCTTTCGCTCCGGTTGAGGCTCATCCAACTTCGCATAGGGATTTTCATGTCGAACGAATTTTTGCGAGGAGCCTCCAGAAGCAGGTTTCTTTCGTTCCTCAATTTTCGGCTCTATAGCAGAGACCTCACGTACTACTTCGCGCCCCGCTCTCGGAGCACCTTCATAGACACCTCTGCTCTGATCTGCATCGTCACTCGAGCGCAACGAAGAAGCTGCTCCTCCTATCGCTGGGTTAATGGATGAAGAGCGCACTCCAAGTACTGGCTTACCTGATGGCTCACGGCTACCCGCCGCTTCCGGGACTTCGGCGATCAGGGCCGAAGCTTCAAAGGCTTCCTGCTCACGTTGCGCGCGAAGCAGCTCTTGCGTGTAGGGAGTTTGAATCCCTGTGACATCTGAGATGTAAAACATCTGCGAAGTATATCAAACTCCAAGAGGAGAATCTTGCGCATGCCAACTCCTTGAAAAAGCCCTTTTTCTTGGTCCAGAAGACCTTTCGAAGTTTGCCAGAGAGGTCGAATTCTGACACTCGCATAAAGCAGAAGCGGGCGCGGTCTCAAAACTCAAGGGCCAATATAGGCTTCAAAAATCATCTGCCCACCCTGAATCGAATACGGTTGTCCTTGATACCCTCCGAACACCTGTACATCGACAAACCCACTTTCATACAGCAGCTTTTCAATCTCCGCCCGAGAGGAATGACGGGTATAATCTTCAATTTCAAGTCGTTCAAGTACTTCACCACCTTGGGTTTCAAAATCATATTCAAGAACGATTCGGTTGATATTGGGACGAACTTCCTTCCAGATCCTCTTATGCCGCGTGAGAAAACAGATTTTTTCCGGAAACCAGCGCTTTTCGTAATCAAGAACACGTTCTCCATCTTTCTTTGCAAGAAACGCCTCAGTCTGCTGAAACATATCAAGGATCAGCACAGCGCCTCGTTCCAAGTTCAGTGCTACGGTTTGAAAGAACTGTTTTTGCTCGTCCTGAGAAAGCAGCTTTGAGTATGTCGAAAACGCACAAATTGCGGCTCGCCCTTTTTCTTGAAGCCGGAAACGGGTCATATCCGCATGAACCAAGGAAAAGAAGTCTCTATCAAAAGATTCGAGCCGCCGAAGGGCGCGCGCCAACATCTCCTGCGATAAGTCGATACCAACCGTTCGAATCCCCTTTGCCACAAGAGCTTCCATCACCCGACCGGTCCCACACCCAAGTTCAAGAACAGGAGCGAGCGTTGAAACTCTTTCAACATAAAAGCTGATATCGGCATCTCCGATATTCGTGCCCATATCGACATCATAAATCGCGGCAAACTGATCGTAATTGGCAGGTTTCAAAATCGAGGACTTCGTCATGAATTCTCTATTGATCTACGGGCGGTACCCGATGCCCTTTAATCGACTCACACAGCGCTCCACAAGGTCCGGGGCAGGTTGGGTACTATATTCCATTTGCAAAAGCGCCTCGTGCAAGAGCAGGAGCGCAAAATGATTTATTTGGATAGAAATCTCTTTGTGCACTTGCTGCGACATGAAGCTCAACACGAGATCAGCAAGCGGTCCCTTTCTCTCATGAAAAACCTTCTGAAGAAGATCATCAAGACTCCCCCACTCCGGTCGAAGGAGGCTCACGAGAAAGAGCGAATAGAGAACAAATCGCCCCGAATCGATAACTCCAAATGGACTTTGACCACACAATTCCCAATCAACAAGAACAGGTTTCGCTCCTACTCGAAAGATATTCCACGGGGAGAAATCACCGTGGAGGAATAGGTTTTGCTCAGGGAGACACCGTGCCTCTAACTCCGCAAATAGCTCAACGAACTGACTCTTCAGTGCAGGATAGCGTGAAAGCTGTACATCAATTCGAGCAGCAAAATCCACTTCTTCACAGATTGCTCCAGGAGCCTGAGACCGGAGAGATTTTAAAAGGTCCGCCGCCAAAGAGAAATTCTCCTCGATGGCGGAGAGAATCTCCACATCTTGAATATACGAAGCACGGGCAAGAAGATCGCGAGCGAGAGAAGTGCCGGCCAGAGATTCGGTTACAAGAACATCTTTTCCTTGAACCGAAAGAAGAGAATGATGTCGCGGCAAGTCAAAAGCGTTCTGACCACGAGCAAGCCACTCCACAATGGAGAACTCCTTTTGCAAGCTTAAAGAATTCTCTTGAGCGCGACAAAAGGTGAGAAAAATCTCTGGTTGCCTTCTCCCATTAACAAAAGCATGGAGCTTGATGCGCCCCTTATCGAATTTTTTCCCAGAAGGTGCCGATACCTGGAGAAAATCTATCTCGCTGGGACTCTCGTCGGGAAACACTTCCGAGGAGGCCACGAGCTTTTCTCGAAGCGACTCCAAAAAGCTCGGCTTTGTATCTCCGGCAACAATCGAGTAACTCGCCGCAAAATGAGGAAACGTGCCGGTCTGAATAGCGTTAGACTCGAGTGAACGAACTCGCTCCTGCTCAGAATTCACAGATCCCGATTCCGCTATCGCGTCACGATAGTAGAGCCAGGAATCCGCCCTTTCGAGCGGAATCATATAGCGCAAGGTTTTATAGTCCGGGACGGGGTAATAAAACTTTGTCTTCTCAAATCCAGCATCGGCAAGAAGCTGGCGGTATCCCCCCAGATCATACGTATAGGTGCGATAGGACTGACTCAGTTGGGCGCGTGCTTTTTCCTCTGCAGCTTTCCGTTCGAGATAAACTATATGGGGGATTCCAGTGTGATCATCGTTTGCCCCAAGGAGATATTTAAAACCGTTACTGTTTTCAATGCCGATGTAAAGCGCACCGTCATCTTTCAACAGCGACCTTACAATTCGAAGAGCTTCGACCTGGAGATCCCGAGGATCCCCTTCTTTCTGAGAAGCACCAACCCACTCCAAAACCCCGTTCATGATGACGATATCGAATGAACGCTCCGGGAATGGATGACGTAAAATTGAAGAACAAACGGGAAAGACGTTTGCGACACCATCCTGCTCACATCGAAGTTTTACGAATTGACAACGATCAAGTGTCCCGTCTAAGGCGTAGACCTCACCAGCATCGTGCGCAAAATAGCAGCTCATAGTCCCCCAGCCTGTGCCGAGGTCTAAAACTCTCTCCACACCAACAGGAAGATGGAATCGAAAATCATTCCGAGTTTCATCAACAATAATGTGGTGGAGAAACCAGTAGCTTTTATAAAACTCTTCAAAAACGACATTTCGCCAGTACTCTCCAGCTCGAAGCCGCGAGAGGATCTGTTCTTTCCTCTCTTTCGATACTTCGCCGTAATACTCTTCGGCTTCTGTGAAAATCGGCACGCCATCGGTGAATGGGTAACGAGACCCACATCTGCACACGAGCTCTGAATCGTCTTGTTCAAGATGACTTCTACACTTGGGGCACACGAAAAAAAGCACACTGGTCTCCTTACCGAAGTTGACTGATCCGCTTCCTCGCTCGAGCGTGGTGTGGATCCAGCCTCAAGGTTCTCTTATAGAGAAAACGGGCGGCATCCTCATCGCCCTTTTCTCGAGAAATTTCGCCTAGGTAAAAATGGGCAGCTGCATACATGTTTTTGTCGAGGCCCCGAATTCTCTTCCGTTTTAACCAACGGCGCATCTCTCTCTCTGCCCGAGCACTTTCTCCGAGAAGAAAACGCAGTTTCGCTCGCTCAATCTCACAAACTGCCTTCGTTTTCGTACTTCGAGCGACTGAGTGCAACTTGCTATAGAAGAAGATCGCCTCTCGATAGCGTCGACTGTCGGCATGCCTCCTCGCAATTCGAAGCATGGCCGTGGTAACAGTTGATCTCACTGGAGCTCCAAGGGAAGTGAGTGCCTCTCTACTCAAACACTTGTTGCTGAGTTTCAGAATTTCACCTGAATCTTTCGACTCCCCGTGATGAGAAAGCATCCGCAACGTACCGGCAAGGGCAAAGAAGTTCTTGGGATTTATCCTTGCGACCCTGCGGTATTCTCTCTCAGCCTTCTTCTTTTTGCCTGAAAACTCCAAGAATTCTGCTTTTCTTACCTCACACACCACAGACGATCGTGAGGTGCTTCGAGGCGGAACGACCGACAATCTCGTTCCAGAAACAAGGAAGTTGTAGTCGATTGAATTCTGAAATTTTCGACGGTCATGCAAGAAAGACGACCATTTCTTCATATAGTAGGAGTGCGATTGCTCCCGAATTCGCTCTCGTTCTTGCTCGCCAAGGAGAGGGGTAATTGTTCCACTCCTCAAGTGCTCGGCCCCAATGACCTTATTGTTCACCATATACAGTGGTTTTCGCAGTCCGGTAATCTGGTGGCAAAAATCGACATCTTCCCAATACAGCTTGTATTTTGGGTCGAATCGAACTCTCTTGGTGGTCAGAATGGACCTCTCAAGAAGAAGAAGACAGCCCGAAAGGAAATCTACCGGAATGTAATCGAACGCCCGAGGCGGACGTTTCCACCAATCACTTATCTCATAGAGATGCGAATCGGAGCTTACAAAGCCACCGCCAATTCCGATGCATCCTGAATCCGGAAGAGATCGCTTGAAATCGAGCAACCTGCGAAGCGAATAGGGCTTAAAGAACATGTCATTCTGCGTAAAAAGCACCGAGCGAGCCGAGCAATACCGAATCGCCGAATTGTTACCACCAGCGAAATAGAGGTTCCTCTTATTGAGAACTTTCTTGACTCGCGGATCGGCGAGCCCTTCGAGATACTCTCGAGTTCCATCATGCGAATTGTTGTCGACCACTATCAGCTCGAAATCTACATCCTGACTCAAGAGGAGGTGGTAGACCGCTTTCTTGGTTAGGTTCAAGCGATTGTAGTTCAATAGAACGACACTGACTTCTCTCATAGAAACTCAACGATCGATCGACTCAGAAAGCTCGAGAAGATGGCCAACCACAAATGGCATAGACTCAAAATCTCTTTTGTAGTCTACACAGAATATACGCCTCTCATCCAACTTTACCCATCCCGAATAACCAGATTCAGGCCACAATCCTGAGAGTTCGGGTTCTATCTCCACACACCTGTCCCGCTGATACTGATTCGGAAACATTCCAGAATCGGCCCGCCACGAGTAGGTTTCTCGGCCAGATTCTTCAACCCGAAAACTCTGCCAAACACTCTCTCCTTCATGACCCTCATATCGAATATCCCAAGGGGCGTGAAAACGGATATTTCCAAACCCAATCCGTCTGTCAGTTTTATCGGGCTCAAGTGTAACCGTCACTGAAATGATCGGTCTCTCATCGACCCGCACGATAAGGTTGGGCTTCCGATAATCGATCTCGTATTTTCTCATGTAAGACGCATCAAGCTCCACCTTTGCAAGCTCGACAAGCTGCACACGCTGGGTCAAGTGGAGCCTGTGTTCCAAAGCAACTTCGTGTCGCTTGATCCGTAAAACCCCACCGACTTGAATTCCACAACCATAATCAGATTCAGAGGTCGTACGAAGCACAGCTTCAACTCTGAAATCATTCTCGAAACCTGAGAGAGGAGGCACAAGGTACTGCGCACACCGCCCTGCCTTCGGATCACCAATGAAAATGAGCCCGTCAGGCCCCAAAGAGGGTTCGGGCTGGCGGAGAGAGACTCCTCCCGCGGTCCGAAAAAGCTCATCCGTCTGCCCGATCCAAGCAAAGAGGCCCGGATTACCGGCTACGTTGCGATACGTTATCAAAAGGTTCTGTGCATCGAGAAATCCAGCACAGGGACGATGCGCGTGAGTGGGATGCGAAACCGGAGTGCTCCACGTAAAGCCACGATCAGCTGAAAAGGAAACAAACGTGGGGTGATGGATAAAAGAGTTTTCACGAAGATAACAAATCAACTGTTTCTCGTCGTCCAGTACCATTGAACCCTCACACAAAAGGAGGTCAGGGTCATCACTAATGGTCGAGCGATTTGCCCAACTCCTGCCACCATCATTCGTTGCAACGACGAACTGATAAAAAGTTGGGCCACCTCGCGGACTGCTGTAGTGAGCCGTAAAGATCCATTCATTTGGATCAAGTTCGATGATGCGATCAGGGACAATCCCGTCAACTCCCGTGTGCACCGGAGGACTCCAAGTATGTCCTCCGTCATCGCTCACAGAGACATAGAGTGTCGCGATTCCCTTGCGGGGGGCGGCGAGGTCACAAACGAGGGCTACCCGACCATCAGAAAGGAGCGAGAGGCGCGGACAATGCCACGCCCACTCTTCTCTTTCTCTTGGGTTATGAGGGAAGGGCCCCAATGGATCCCAGGTCTTACCGTCGTCGTGACTCACAGCGAGGAGCATCTCGGTCTGCGGAGGATCAGGAGGAAAGTGTTTATCCGCGTCACGGTAAGCCACAAGCAAAGCACCAGAGGGAAGTCGTACAACATCAGGAAAGGAGAGGTAGCGCCCGGCACGCTTGTCGATCACCGAAGTGGAGAGCTTTCGAATCGAGAGCGCTGAGGTCCCCATCTTCACACTCGTGGATTCTTGGACAGAAAGTCTCTCGCCCGCTCAGCACAAAGAGCACTCTCACGAAACATGAGGTTCTCTGATTCCGGTGACCATTGTCCTTCCTTTCGATTATCGTGGGTCCTTTTGTAATAGAGGAAATCCTCGATATGCTTAAAGCGTCCTCCCTGCATGGCGACTCGAAGAAAGAGGTCATAATCATTCGCTACTCGATAATTATCATCAAAGCCTCCGGCCTCTCGATACCGAGCGGAGCTCAGAAGATACGAACAACCGAGGCGATACCAATCTGCTAATGAGGTACGGAAATCAAACTCCGGTAGCCGATACTCAAGTAAGATCCGATGCGCATCATCAACCAAGAGAAAATTCGAATAGACAAAGTCATATCCTTCTTTGGCTGCACAGTAGAGCTTCTCGATGTAGCGAGGCATGACATAGTCATCTGAAGGGATATGTGTCACAAACCTCCGGGAGGCTGCTTCATATCCGAGACGATAACTTCTCGTAGCTCCAAGATTTACTTTATTCTCAATATATCGAATCTCGGGTCTGGGACGTGGGTACCGAGGCAGCGACTCTCGAAGTATTTCACCCTCCCGAAGGTGCGTCACAATTGCTCTCGTTTCATCGAGTCCGGTTACATACTCCTGGAATACAGAAGTTGTATCATCAGGCGAAGCATCATTCACAACGACAATTTCCTGAGGTGGAAGACTTTGGTGCATCAAGCTATCGAGACACGTCGAAAGATACCTCGACTGATTGTAGGTAGGAACAACTACCGTAACATCTGCATACTCGTCAGACCCTCGATTATTTGGGCTCATCAAGAAAACTCCATCTTTCTCTGAAGCGTTCGGAATACGGGAGCGAATTCGCATCTTTTCGAGTTCCTCCACACGACTGCAGTCCGGCCCATACGGCCATCTGTCGAGAGAGGTCTAAGAGCTGTTCATCTTCAAAAAGCTGGGAATCGAGCTCAATCCCATTGGCCAACGCAGCTTCCCTCTTCAAGTAAAATGGCCTCCCCCAGCAAGCTTGCGCAGAAAGATAAGGACTGGAGAGATCTGTGAAATTGGGAGCCACACACCCGAGAGAAGGATCTCGTTCAAATCTCCTCGCTACATCTCTAAGCTCGTCAGGCGACGGAGCACATCCCTCCACAAAGGCGACAATTTCACCCTTCATTTGTGAAAAATCGAGAGGGTCCTGGCATGCCGATACTGTCTCCATACCCAAGGGTACCTCTCTGCTGCCGGCTGAACTGACAATTGTAAATTGAGTCTCACTCTTTGGCACAAACTCACTTGGAAGAAGACTCCCCCAATTCTCTCGAATATGTACATTTCGAAGTATGACTTCATCAGGATCAATTTGTATCTGAATATCCTCTCGATTCGAGGGATGAGGTTGATGAAACGTAAAGAAATCCTCAAGTATCTGAAAGTCTAACCAGCCTGATGCTTTCAGTCTCCCGTACAGCTCAACGTTTGAGTAGTTTGCTACCTTAAAATACCTCTCGTCGTATCCTCCGATATCGAGAAGAGCACGTCGAGGGACTGAAAAACACGCCGATTCATTCATTGTTTGCGGGAAACAGTGGCCTCCAGGTTCGCCCATAATCTTTTTGAGTTGCCCTGGGTCGCTTCGCCACTCGACAGTAGACAGGGTTTTCTCCAATTCAACCTCATCGAAGACATCTCGAGAACTACTTCCAAGGATATGCCTCGTAAGAAAAGTAACGAGCACATTCGAGTTCTCGAGGTGAGGGGCGTAGAGTGCCGAGAGAGCATCAAACGAGCTTGGAATTCTATCGTACCATTGAATGACAGCGATTTCTGAACGCATCAGTCGCTTGATGGCTGTGTTAAAAAGCAGAGTACAGTTGCGAATGTGGTGTGGAGCGTTGAAGTAAAAGTATCGGATTTTTTCTGGATATCTCGTTTGAAAGGACTCTACGACCTCACGAGTCTCGTCGGTTGACCCATCATCGAGGATAATGATTTCATAAGGCAAATTGAAATTTTGACGACACCAGATGTCTAAGGCTCTCTCCGAGGCCTTTGCTTGATTATAAATCGTTCCGATGATCGAAAGGACAGGTTTCGGCATATCGGGGACTGACTGCTGGCTCTTTTGCATTAGTGATCTCGAATCACCTCAAACCAGCGATCGGCCATCTTACAATACCCTTCATAGTTCATGTGAACCCCATCGATGAGGTAATTGCCGAGATCCTCGAAGGTGACGAGTTTTAAGCTGTATTCTTCTCGCAGCGCGAGGATTGCTTCGTTGGCCGAAGATATCCAACCATTCGAACGCTTACTGTCAAAGCAAGGCATGCAGTTTCCTTCCACCGGCGGAAGCGTTCCGATAATGAGATTGATATCGTGGCGAAGAAAGATCTGGATAATTTGCCGCATATTGTCTTTGTAGAGCTCAATCGGATAATCGGGGTTCTTGGAATCGTTTGTACCCGCAAGCAAGGTGCCCCACTTTGCTCCTGGAAGAGTTGCAAATGAGCGTATTGATGCGAATGCCCGTCGAAGGACATCGAGCGAGGTCTCGCCATTGACCCCGTGGTTGATTGCACTCCACTCCTGCTTGAAGTGATTCGTAAGCCGCATGGAAAGTTCTTCAGGATACCCTCTCCCGTATTCACTACGGGCCCCAAACGTTAAGCTATCTCCAAGACAAAGCACTGTTCCGTAAATCATATCCCTCTTCCTTAATGGACAACCTAAAAACTATCTCCCTTCCGATGCTCCTCCGTCAACTTTACTGAGAGCGGTT
>JAGRAO010000099.1 GCA_020434565.1 Bdellovibrionales bacterium | reverse complement strand
TTTGGTTCCGCTCCTTTCACAAAGTACTCATAAAAGGCATCGGGATCCGAGGGATCGGTCAGTCTACCAGTTTTCGAGTTGACCCAAAGAGCGTGGACCCCTTCTGGCGGAATAAAATCGAGCGGTTCAATCTTTGCGGGCTCTTCAAGCTCTACCCCCAATACCTGCTCCTCTTCCTCAAGCTCTCGCCGCGCTTGTTCTAATTTCTTATTGTCCTGGTACTCAAGAAATTTACGCATGAAATCAAGCCAAATCGGGCTCGAAACTCTTCCTCCAGTTTCCTGCGGACCTATCGTCTTTTTCAGGTCAAATCCGACCCAGACCCCACACGACCATTCCGGTGTATAACCTACAAACCAGGCATCCATAAGATCGTTTGATGTCCCTGTCTTTCCAGCAACAGGCCTCTTCAGTTCCCTCACGCGCCAACCGGTACCTCTTTCCACTACTCCTTTCATCATGTACGCAAGTATAAAGGCACTTTCTGGAGAAACCACCGCGTGCGCCTGTTCGAGTCGCTCGGTCGCTACATCAAAGAGGGTTTTCTGATCACGATCGACTATCTTCCTTACAAAAGTTGAGGGTAAGAGAACGCCTCTATTTGCGAAAACTCCATATGCTCGCGTGATCTCGAGAAGGGTAACCTCGCTACTTCCAAGCGACAAAGAAAGATTGCGGCCAAGTGGGCTTTCGATTCCAAGCTTTCTCGCATATTCGATCGCTGCGCTCACCCCTATCCGAGAAATAATATCGGCAGAAACGAGATTTCTCGATTTCTCAAGGGCATTTCGTAACGTAATATCTCCGAGATAGGAATTATCAAAGTTCCCCGGACTCCACGTCGTATCCCCAATCTTAAAGATTCTCGGTTCGTCACGAACGATGGTCGCTGGCGTGTAGCCAAATTCATCCACGGCGGCAAGATAGACTATCGGCTTGAAAGAAGACCCCGGCTGCCGATAAGCCTGTGTTACTCGGTTAAATTTGCTTCGCCCGTAACTATAGCCGCCCACCATCGCAACTATCTCACCTGTCGACGGATGAATGAGTACAAGCGCTCCCTCGAGAGTCGGAGTTTGGGAGAGTTCGTATGCGCCTTTCGCTCTTTCTCCCTCGGGAGTCTCTCCCTGTCGCACCTCAATCTCGACTACATCACCAACACGTACAGTGCGTATCGGATCCTCCCATACAACTTTATCGTTTCGAATCTGCTTCTTCGCCCACGCAGCGCTCTTCAGATTCAACTCCCCCTGCACAGCGGGCGAGCTATAAAATGTAATGTGGGATGTTTGGGGATCCACGCCTGTCACAAGTGCGGGCAAAACATCATGTATTGAATCGAGATCTGAGCCCTCATCAACTTTGTATCTCGCACGAAATTCTTCTACCGAAGCACCATCTACAGTTCCAATCGGACCACGCCATCCTTGGCGCTTATCGACCTCTCGCACTCCAACCCGCAGCGCTTGAGTTGCCATAGCTTGGGCCGATGTATCTACAGAGGTATATATTGCGTATCCTCCTCGATCGAGATCGAACCCAGTGAAATGCTGCTCAAGGCTCCCCTTTAATTGTTCAGAAACTTGTGAATCGAAGATGCGACGCACCTCTCCCGCAAAATAAGGCGCTGCATAAAAATTGTTATTATCGACCTTATAAATCTGGAGTTCCTCAGCTACTGCGTCGGCGGCACGATCGGCAGTAACAAAACCAGCACGTACCATCTGATCAAGAACGTAGCGCTGTCGATTTTTCGCTCGCTTTGGCGATGTTATCGGAGAATAGCCCGAGGGTGCTTTTGGTAACCCCGCAAGGAGAGCGGCTTCGCCAAGAGAAAGATCGCCAATTTCCTTATGAAAATAGATTCGGGAAGCCGCTTTGATTCCATATGCGCCATTCCCAAAGAAAATCTGATTTAAATAGATCTGCAGAATGTCATCTTTTGAAAGTCTATTTTCGATTTGGTAAGCCAAAATCGCCTCTTTGACCTTCCGAGTGAGCTTCTTTTCAGATGTGAGAAGAAGGTTTTTCACGACTTGTTGGGTGATGGTCGATCCTCCCTGGCGAGCCGATCCACTCTGTATGTTTTTTACGAGAGCACGAAAGATACTAACAAGGTCAATACCCTTGTGCTTATAGAACGAGGCGTCTTCTGCAGCGAGAAAGGCATTCCGAACAAAGACTGGAATTTCATCAATAGTGGCAGGATACCTTCGCTCTTCAAAGAATTCGGCGATGGGCGTTCCATCCTGGGCAAAAACGGTACTCGCAGCGATTGGGCGATAGTCCTCTACTCGATTTAGTCGCGGGAGGTCACGAGTGATGTAGTAGTACCCCCAAGTTGCAAATAAACCACCGGCGAGGAGCACGGGAATAGTAATGATGACCAAAAAAATGAAGAACTTGCGCAGCATTGTTTCGCTTTCGAACTAAAAAAATATCTTCCCCGGATTCACTATAACTCTCTTCGCAAGTTTCCGTTTACTCACCACGCGCTAGAGAAAAAGCCTCACTTCGGACGAAGAGGGATCGAGCGGATCCGGCAGTCAAGATATATGCTGAATCTTGCCCCTCTACTACAGCATAGAAGATCTCTTTCGAATCGGACAGCTTCGGATCTGTACCAGCAATCAGTCGAATATATCTCTGTGGAATTGAACCGTCGACAAAGGATATTATCAGAGAAAGAGAGGAGTGAGCTACCAACGATTCTCTTTCAACAGGAGAGAGTACAAGGATCTTTTGAGCGTTCAGCGAGGTCAACTCGCGAATCCAACCCCGAATGTACGCACTGTCCCCAACACGACTATCCACGGTCCACTCTCCCTTTCCGTTCAACTCAAGCGTGGTCGCTTCAGAAGGGGACATTCTGATGACTCGACGAATTTTCTCAGGGGGTTGCGGTACCAGAGAAAATTGCAGCATCTCGCTGTCTTTCCCGAAAAAATGTTCTCCGAAGGAAGTAGGGACAAGCAGAATCTCTCCCGTCTCTTTTACGAAAACATAATCCGCCTTGAGATAGTCGTTTCTCATCCCGAATTCGAATGAGCGAACATCCTTGTCACCGAATCGGAGCATAATTACACGATCAGCAGAGTTCTCGGAGCGAAAACGGCCCCAAGGACCGACAACCTGTTGAACAATGAGCGCGCTGAACTGCCGCGTCTGGTCAATCCACTTCTCATCGAGGATTCCAGTTCCAAGCCCCTCGCAAGACCATTTCGAATGAATGGCTTGGCATTTCAAGTGCAAACCAGGCCCAACTCTTTCGAACCCTACGAGTCGAGAGACGTCGGCGGGAAACAGATGGGTATCACCATGAGGATGAGGCAGGGAACCGCTGAAGAAGAAAACTCCTCCAACAGCGACTACGAACAGAAACGCAAACCAGTTCCGCCCCACTCTCTTTGCCTCACGTCATAGTCGCGCCAAACCCAAGATTCCGGGCTCGACGACGCCAATAAAAAAACAAACTGGCGAGTAACAATAATTGCGGGAATCCCAACGCAAAAAGAGACAATACCTGCAAAGAGGCATCCGAAAGCTCGAGCGTTGATGGCCGATAGGAACGCGCCATGACAGGAACAAATGACTCTTTCCCCAGAGTCCACCGGAGTATGACTCGGAGAAGCTCTCTATTGTACAGTCGCTCTACACGCGCGTTTGATAGCCAACTCTGATCACCAAAAACGACGATTCGAGAACCGCTGTTCTTGTTCTCTCCAATGAGCGCCAAGGGAAAAGGGCCTCGAATGTCTTCACTGCCCTGCATCACCTGAGGAACGCTCCCATCGGATGCCGACAAGAAATTCAAATCGGTCTCACCCCACGCCTGGGGAGGAGAAACGATCAAAGGCCGAAAACGCCAAGGCGAGTCAAACTGCTCGTCTACAAGGAGAGGATTTGAAAGAAAAAAAGAAACTGCTGCGTCCTTATCAAAGCCGGTCGCGAGGGGAGCATCAGCGATCCTGTGAACAGACTCAAGTGCCGCCGTTAGCCGCCCACTCGAAGTTTCAACTGGTTGAATAGCTACGGCTTGTGGAGCAGAGATCCCAAGCTTCGACAAAAATTTGCGGATACTGACCCCTCGAGCTGGTTCCAAGAAAAAGACACCGCTTCCTCCACCGTTCAAAAAGCGAAAAATTCTCTCGATTTCAATTGGCTCCAGCTCTTTTTCTCCAGTGAGTACAAAAACTCCTTTTTGCTCCGCAGAGATGTCAGTCTCCCAAAGTTGAGCAGGGACAATCTGTACCCCCTCGGAACGAAGCACGGATTCCATTTTCTTCAAGCCATCAGCCGAATCATCAGAAAGGCTCGGTTCTCCATGCCCCGTAAGAAAGAGAAGCGACTGAGTTGATGCTCCAGAAGCAAATCGCAAAGCGTTCAAAAGTTCCTCTTCGTTCAAGGACCGAAGGAATCTTCTCCTGCGGGAAGCCGAGTTTACAACGACACCTCTCAGCTCGGAGGGAATCTCAAACTCCTTTAAGGCAAGCGGGTCAAGTACCGGATCGATTCGAATAAGAGAGAGAAGGCGACTTTCGAGCTTCTCAACGCGATCAAGAAATTCAAGTTGACTCGTCGGAGTCGCTGAAGAAACGACTACTGCAACCTCCACAGGAGAAGCCAGTTTGTGGATGGTTTCTTGAAGCACAGGCGAAAGCTCAAATACGCTTTGTTCAGTAAGATCCCACTCCGGCAGCACTCTCTCTAACGCGATCTTCCCAAGCCCAAGACAGGACAGTACTGCAACAAAAAGGACACCCTGAAGTATCGCGTTTCGAGCTCTCTTACTAAACAGCACAGCCTCTCTTGAAGCTGAGGAGCGCCAAAGGAGCGCAAACGCGATGACGACACAAAACACTCCGAGAAGGATATTTGCCGAGGAATAGAACTCAAAAATTTCGCCGCTAAAGAGACTCGCCACAAACCCAAAGAGGAGAAAGAGCGCGCCAACGATTAAACCCTTCTTCGGATCAGTTTTCACAAACTTCTCTCCCGATCAAAAGACAGCACACCGCCAAAAACAAAGAGAAGAGAAAATCCAATGAAAAAATACAGGCTCGAAAGCGAGAGTACGCCAGAAAACAACGGCCTTGCTTGGAGAACGGGAGAAAACTCACTCACCCACCAAAAGCTTGATGGCTCAAGTATGTTTTTGAGTGAATGAAAAAAATACAAAAAAAGGAGCACGAAGGTACTCATAACGAGCGAGATACCCCGCACCGGAAAAAGAAAGAACACAAAGGAAGAAAGCGAGCAAAACAGCGCCAGGAGAGACAGAAGCCCAATTATTGACGTGAGAAAAGGAAGAAACTCAGGATTCCCAAACCAAAACAGAGAAACTGGAAACAGGAGCGGGAAACAGGCAAGTGGAGCAAGAAACAAATAGGAAGATACGAACTTACTGCAGACGTACTGTCGATTGCTTATCCCCGCTAAGACGACAAGATCATCATTTCGATCCTTTCTTTCATCAGCGATGAGACGCTGATGGACGATCGGGACAACGAAGAGCAACAAGAATGAAAGCGCCTCGACGAACGGCACAATAATGTCTGAATGAAGGCTCGGCCGCTTTGCAGGCTGAGAGATCGGAGAAGCGAGAAACTCAGCTAAGCGAAGGTTATATGCGGAGAGATATTGGAAGAAAAAAAAGCCGCTTAACAGAAGAATTCCAACTGAAAGAAAGGCCCCAAACGGGGTGAGCCACAACCTGCGAACGTCATGCCAGATGAGGGCTACATTCCTTAGAACGGTCCGTCGAAATGAAGAACTCTTTCCCAACGACTCCATCATGCGGCCATTCCCCTCGGCGGCGTTCCGCGACGAACCCGCACCGTAAAATTCTGGCTTCGATCTTCTCGGGAGGTAACGGCCGCGAAAAACTGCTTCTCCAGCTCTTGAAGATCATCCGTACTCCGAAGGTCAGCGACACACTCACCTTCGTCAATCACAAGGAGCCTCTCACAACAAACGCTCACATCCTGAAGAATGTGAGAACTATGCACCACGGTAACCGCCTCCCGCCGCAGAGTCGAAAGGAGTCTTCGAAAATGTTCCCTTTGCTGAGGGTCAAGTGCCCCAGCTGGTTCATCAAGGAAAAGTAGAATTGGGCGGTGCAAAAGGGCCGAAGCTAATCCAACCCGTTGTCGGAATCCGCGGGAGAGGTTTCCACACAGAATTGAGTGCACGGCTCGCAGATCACACAATTCATATACTCGTTCGAGCTCCCGTCGAAGAGCACCAGATCGAAGTCCCCGCAATTTGCCAAGAAATGTGAGATGCTCCTCGACCGTACACTCATTGTAAAGACGAGCATCATCAGCAAGATATCCGATCGAGTCTCGGTACAGCTGAAGGCACTGTCGAACATCGATACCATTGAATAACAGCTCTCCGCTGTCGGGCTCAAGAAGCGTTGAGAGAAGTCGCAACGTGGTCGTTTTCCCAGCTCCGTTCAATCCGAGAAGGCCAACCGAGTCTCCTTGCCTGAGGTCAAAGCTCAACCCTCTAACAATGTGCTTCTCGTTCAAGGACTTTCTCAGCTCCTTGGCCTTCAGAACGACTTCAGTGTGCACGTTTGCGGGGGCAACGTTCTTTTCACCCATAGACGAAATGTTTCATCCTCTTTCGGCAGGAGATTCCTGAGCGTGAACCCACATACTCTACTACTCAGCTTGGAAAATTCAAACGGTGGTCTGAAAGAAAATACGCCCGGCGCCAAAGAGATGAGCCAGTTAGCAGGTTCAAAAGCTATCCTTCTTAACCTGACTCTTGCGGGAACCCCTGTTTGAAATGGAAAAGAGGGGATTAAACGCCGATGGGTCTAACGGGAAAAATTACTCACCAAGTTGAAAGGAAATTCACGAGGAGCTGTGAGAAATGAATCTCCCACGCTCCTCGGAGACGACTATGGTTCATAGTTGTCGAGGACTGGGGTCATTGTTCCATCGCAATCCACGATGAACTCTCCCTTCCCGGCAATCTTCACTCGCCCACGCTTTTCACAGCCAAGCTTTCGACGAGCAGGCCCTGCACTCACACCATCGACATCGGCGGCACTGACGGAGTCAGTCTTTGGTGGTGCTATATCTTCTGGAGCGCGCATCATCAGACTCAACTTCCCGAGCTGTTTTGCAGTCGCAATCTTCAAAGCATCTTTTGGATTTACGTCGAGAGTCACAGTAGCAGACGCCATACGGGTACGAATGTTGTTCGCTCGCGACGCCCCTGCAAGTGCTCCCTCGTCCGAAGTTGCAGTCATCCCACCAAGCGAGAGGACGCGTGCATTCTGAACGATAACCTTACTCGTAAGCTCACTCCCGACATTGTGCGTCAGCACGAGATCCACTCTCGATCCTGGGAGAACGTGGTACTCAATAGCCGTTTCAGAATCCACCTTAATCGTCACTGCTCTATTTCCCGGAGTCACGGAGAGAACGGAATTCGTCGGTTGACGGGTCAAGTGACGCCTCTGGACAGGGATATCCGGATCAAGCTTCACCTTCGCATAGAAATCAGTGAGCTCTGATACATCAAGAACCGCGCCTTCAGGAACCTGCGTCCGGGGCCAAAACATTTTGCGAAAGCGGACATCAGAGAGTTTTGTTCCCGGAGCAACTGGTCGCTCTGGAGCGAGGAGAGTGACGGTTGAAACCGAGTCGTTGGCTGTTTCAGTATTTATCGCCGCAACGTCAGGGTATCCACCTTTACTATTTGGGTTTCGAAACTGAAAAACCACCACCAGGATCACGAGGAGTGAAAATGCAAGGCCGAGGGCCGCGAGGAAGAGAAGCCTCTCCCGTTCGTTTGACTTACCAAGCGCTGGATAATTTTTTCCAAATTTCGCCATGTGAAAACCTTAATGTCTGTTTCGATTGAATTCCCAGCAAACCGCCGGATATTACTAGGATTGAAGTCCTTAATCCCCAAGTATGTTACTGCATATCGCGTCAGTGCGACTAGTTGCTTCAGGGGAAAACCCACTTTTCACCCCTCATACAACAATATGCAAAGAGTATTCCTCCGGTTTCGAATTTCTCCCGTAGCTAGGAGAACACTATTTAAGATCCTTACATTGTTGGGTGGAAACGGGATCGTACGGATTTTTCGCATTTGAAGCAGCATAACGCCGTTCTCTCCAAGGGAGTTGGCTAGCTGGTTTCGCGGTGGTTGTGGGGACCGGGAGATGCTAGATACCTTGAGAGCCTTTCACGCACGAGTAACGTTTTGGGCTTGGCCCACAATCCCTTACACGAGCTTTTTCATGCAAAAAATACTTAGAAATAACCTCGCTCTCCTCTGCACGCTTGCCACCTCCGTCATCTTTGCTGTCCTACTCTCTGGATGCAGCTTCGTTGAGCGAAATACCATCGGCTTATTTTCAAGCGAGAGCGAAACGGCTGAGCTGCCGCCGGCGTCGACTGTCGTCATGCGTGATCAAACCACGCAAAAGCCCGAGGCGAAAAATCCTTCAAAAGTGCCAGTTGAAGGAAAGATCGAGAAGCCAATCGATCGAGATATCATTGAAGTTTTGTGGAAGATTCCCGAAGAACGCCCAGATGGATTCGTTCTTCGATACGGATTTGAGCGAAACGCTCTCAGTTTTACTGTTGAATTACAGGAATCAGAAGTCGAAAAATTCGATCATCCTAAGTTTGGATATGTTTACCGATATGAGATCGACAACTATCCACCGAACAAGAGTGTCTTTGTCGCGCTTCAGACAAAGATTGGGACGAAACTCTCCGATCCCAGCGACATATTTGAAGTCGCTCCGAACAAATCAGCCTCGTGAGGGCTCCAAATCAGGGGCAGACCTTGTAACTTCCTCTCATACCTCGACCAGCGTATTCGATTGAGAACTCGATTCCGCTGCATGAAGAATCATAATCTTCTGCCAAATTTTCCGAGAGAGCCCTGAGGTAAGGTCCTCTATTTCAGCAGCTGCTGCTGTCGACTGGTGGTCGTCAATTGCTTGGGCGTACAACGCCGCAAGTTTCCCGACCAACGCGAGCATTTCGCTGCAATAGTCTAAGTAACGACTCAAAAGATAGGGAGTGAGCTCTATTTTTGGCGACGAGGGAGTATAGACTTGAGGAAACACCAACTTCTCCGGATCCTTGGTGAGCTGATGCATATCGATGATATGAGCTATGCTCCTCAACTCCGAGAGCGACCTCGCTATGCGGGCTCGTTTGTATCTCATTTCGACAGTGAGGAGAAAGAAGAGCGCCGCTCCCACAAGGACGACATCATTGATCGCCGCTTCGAGCACCTGAACAAAGTCAAAGAGACTCAGGCCGTCGTGGCTCAGTCTCAAATTAAAAGATGTGTAAAGAAGAAGAAGAAGGGTTCCCACAATAAAAATCGCCACGGCGAGACGAAGCCATAACAGTGGGCGTCGAATCCACATTACTCGTACATTGAGCCGCTCTGCGACAGCCACCAAGTGACTGCAAACACGAGCGAGACCGGACTTCGGAAACCTTTCTCCAATCCGCTTTTCGAGCAACTGAATTGTTTCAAGTACCCGTGAAGCATCGAGAAGCTCAACAATCTTTGGAGACTCTTCCTGCTCTAACATGCCGCTCTATCCGATGACCCGGATACTTTTTGATTTTTCAGAAGTGAAGTCCGGATCGTCGACATCAAACTCCGAACTATCGGACACATTCGGGTCATTCTCATCGACGTCGACCGAGATATTCCCTTGAGCTTCGTTTTCACCGCGTAGCCTCAGTACAATTTCGCCATCACCATTTTCATCAAAATCATCTTCGGAGAGAAAAAATACGAGATAACGCACCTCCTCCGACCGATATTCGGTCGGATCCAGCGAGACTTCTACATCGTTTCGCTGTTCTACGGCTGAGGAGAAATCCTCGTAGCGCAGCCCACGCGGATAGGAAAGTTTTAAAACAAAAGAAGACGAAACGCCCCTCACCCTGAGGGTCACCGTTGTCGCTTCTCCCGAATCAATCTGAGAGGGGGATACGCTGATATCAAGCGACTCCGGATTTTGAACAGGGCCTCCGCCACCACCCCCGCCACATCCGACCGTCACGAGGATGACTCCAGCAAGTACTATGGCGAGGAACCATTTTTTCATCTCAAATTCTCCTTTCCCTATGATTGCCAAACAGACTGCCTTTCACTGAGCTTTTGATGCGTCGACTGGTTCGCACTATTCACCAGGAATCCGAACGAGCGAAAAGACTGCGGCTCCTCTCATCTTCCGGGGGAAAATGAGCAAATTGTACCCACTCTTTTTCGCAAGCCAAGTATCTTAAATAACTGTCGCATGTGAGACCTAGTTTCAGAGTAAGGAATGCGAAAGGCGAGCTACTCTCAACTCATGAAAGTCCTTCAGAAACTCACACTCTGTTCCATTTTTGACACGTCACCAATTCGCGAAGAGAAAATAAGGAAAGCCCCTCTCAAACAACACTTTCTCCTGAGAGCTCAACACTTCTACTTCCTCATACAATTGAGTTCCAAGGGCTCCGTCAAGGGATTCACGGATAGCTTTGGTGTTCGCGGCGAGCGCCTTACCAGGGATCTGTCTTTCGGCTCCAGTTACCTGAGCAAGCCGTTCAATAAGAAGATCTCGCTCCTTCGATAGAGCAGTGAGGGTATCTCTCTGACTCTGAGAGATTCTTGAGTACGCGAGCTCTGGTTTTTTGTAGCATTCTTGACGGAATTGAACTGAAGCTTTCAATTTGGAATACTTTTCTCGAAGAGTTTCAAAGAGATATTTATCGGCGGAGACCACTGCAAACGGAAGATGCTTGATACCAAAGCAGCGAGCAAGCAGCCGATCGGTAAAAGCATCGTATTTTTCTCCGCCTAACCCGTGAATAAAAAAATCAAAACAGAGGAGTCGAAAGAAGAGACTTACGAGAGCACCCCGCGGAGCGAGGATGACCTGATCCTGGGGGCATGTCTGCTCCTCTCCATCAGCAGAGATCTCCCACTGAGTAGCTTCCGTTTGGAGTACAGTCTTTCCCCCCTCTTGCTTTCCATACACCCGTTCTCTCTTTGTGAAATCCGGGGAAAACGCCCACAGTGGCAACTCAAAAGCGCCTCCGTTTATCTCGAGATCAGGAAATGGATTTGCTTGGTTCTTGATTTTCCTCTCACGGCGGTGATTTCGAAGCTCTTCATTGTAGAGAGAAGCAAAAGACTTACATTCACGGCAGATCTTTCGAAAGAACGTCTGAGCAGCTTCGAGCTGAATAAGTTTCGAAAACGGCAGATCTCCATATCGAACCTCTTTTCCGTGGAACAACAGCCGAGCTCGCGAAAGTGCGACGACAGCACGCTCTCCTTGCTGTGAGCTCATGAATGAAATCCATTTCCTCGCTTGCTCTCGGGTTCCGGGATCGGAACTTATTGAATCCTGAAACTCCCCAGAGGAATCCGTAAAAGCCGGATCAATTGTGACTGTCTGATGCAAAGGAAAGCGCTCGGAAGTCGAAATTTGAAAGACCTCTCTCGAAACACTCTCTCCCCTTTGACTGGGAAGCGACAGAAAAACTCGGTCATTTGGATCCAAGTCAAGAAGCACTGAGAGTGCCACAATCGATCTTGGATTCTCACGTGAAAAGCGATCAAGCAAAGCAAATTTCTGGAATACACCAGAGTGAAAAACTTCAATTTGATGTCCCGTAGCGACTAAGATTGATTGCGATGTATATTCTCCTCCGATCTCGGGATATCCGAGCTCTCTCCGACGTTGATTCGTAAAATGTAATGCTTCCTGGATTGCCGAGGTTCGAATTGCTTTCCGCAATTCGTTGAGCGAATCCGACTGAAGCAAGATTTCGTGGTTCCTCTCAGCAAGATCTCTCCATTTCCCAAAAGAAGGATCGCAAACGCAGCTTTCAAATACATTGGTCACAATCTGAAATCCGATATTTCTCGCTTATCGCGTAAACGCAAGCGCCACGAATAGCAAATCTCTATCTCAGAGAGCAAAGGCCTCTGTCCTTAACTATCGAGAAGAGCCTGCGCCGATGAGAAACGTATCTGCTCTCGGGAAGCGAAAGCCTCCCCGTATGGCACCCCAATTTGCCGCCCCCAATAAGCCGCTTCTACTTCGAGCTGTTTTACCACCGTTGCATTTATCTCGTTTTCTATAAACTGGGATTTATAGGCGAGAACGGACTCGATTTTACGATCAAAATGCCCGGAAACATCTACGACAAAAGCCGGAACTACCTTGGGACGAAGGTGGGTACAAAAATAGTAAAACGTTCTCCTTGGAAAATGGGGCATTCCTTTCATCGAGCTCTGAACGAATTTGCTATAAAAACGCGCAGCATCTACGAGCTGAGTCGCCTGCCAGTGGTCAGGATGGGCATCTTCCCAAAAAGGCGCAAAAAGGATTTCGGGACGAAACTCCCGCAAAACCTCAGCCAGAAGCTTTCGCTGCTCTACGCCGTCAAAAATCTCTCGGTTCGTCAGTCCGAGTTGAAAGCGGCGGCTCAAACCGAGGATTCGGGAGGCTTCTTCCCATTCTAGCCTTCGCTTTTCAGGAGTTCCGTAGGGAGTTGGTTCACCATTTGTCAAATCAACAATGGCAACCTCTGCTCCGGAGTCGAGAAGCAAAGAAATTGTTGCCCCCATGCCGAGTTCTGCATCGTCAGGATGGGGGGCACACACCAATACGCGCTTTTTCGCTCCCATCACTCACACTCGTTTCCAAATCCCTGGCAATCAGTCTGCTTCCCCCACTCATCCTCGATCACTCTCCTATAGTATTGGAGGCGATTGGTGGGATCATCGAGCTGTTCCCCAAAAGTTCTTTCAACATTGAGGTACACTCTCGGAACGGCGAGCTCAACGATTCGAAAATTGGCCCGAAACGCTTGAATCCACAACTGAAGAGGAAACCCATAGCCGAGTTCAGTGAGATGCAGTTTCGAGAGCGCGTCAACCCGATAACCTTTAAAGCCACAAAAAGCATCGGTAAGAGACCAGCCCGTCATTGAATTGAGTTTCGAAGTAACACACTCATTGATCTGGCGTCGCTGCCCTGGAGGAGTTCCGATGACTTTGCTTTCGGGGAGGTAGCGACTCCCGGAGACGAGATCAAAGCCCTCCGCGAGCATTGTAAAAAACTTGACCAC